>NZ_JACJQO010000022.1:0-325038 GCF_014696715.1 Pseudanabaena sp. FACHB-2040 | reverse complement strand
CATTTCAGGTCAGCGACCAGAATCCATTAGTAGGTGTTGAGGGACGAGTTACCCTGCTACAAAAGCTGGGCTATGCCCTGAGCAAGTCCCCCCACCTGTTTGGGGCTGACCTGCCCAGACCAGGGCACTTAGTAGACTATCTGCTGACCCAGGCTGAAGCCGACCAGCTGCCCGCCAGCGCTATTCTTCAAGCCATTTTGCAGGGACTAGGAGACATTTGGCCAGGGCGCGTCACGCTGGAGGGCGTTTCTCTGGGAGATGTCTGGCCCCATCCCAAACTGCCCAATACCGGGCTTGGCAGTCAGCTCGTGCCCTTTCATAAGCTCTCCCAGTGGCTCACCTACTCTCTTTTGGAACCTCTTCAGGCGCTGGGCCTGACGATCACCGGACTCGATGCACTAACCGGCCTAGCCGAATACCGCAACGGTGGCCTCTTTATTGACCTAGAGGTGCTACAGCCCCAGCACGCCGCCGTCCTCACCCAACCCCACCCCCCCGACTCCTCCCTGATCGTAGAGTGGCGCGCCCTAACCGTGATCCTGCTAGACCAGCTAGCAGAGACCCTCCGCCAGCAGTTAAGCCTCTCCTCAACCGAACTCCCCCTAGCCAAAGTTCTCCAAGGCGGCACCTGGACCGCCGGACGCCAAATCGCCGCTGTCAAACGCCCCAGCGGGCCTCCGCCGATTCAGCTTGCTAGTGATGGTACGGTGTTTTGATAGCAGGGGAGGTGGGTAGACGGGTGGATGAGTGGGCGGGATAGGAGGAACTTTAGAACCACCCTACTATTCTCCTAACCCCACCTCCCCTATCCTCCTCACCTCCCTTATTTCTCTGCATCCTCACGTCTCCCCAACCTCCTTACCCTCCACCCTCCCGCCCCTTCACCCCCAACTCCCATGCCCAACGAGGTCCACATCATCAACCACCCCCTGGTGCAGCACAAGCTGACCCTGATGCGCCGGGCCACCACCAGCACTGCCAAGTTTCGCTCCCTATTGAGGGAGATCAGTATGCTGCTGGCTTACGAAATTACGCGGGATCTGCCGCTCAAGCTAGAGACTATTGAAACGCCGATGGCCACCATGCAGGCTCCGGTGCTGGCTCCCGAGAAAAAGCTGGTAGTCGTTTCGATCATGCGGGCAGGGCAGGGCATCTTAGACGGCATTTTGGAGCTGATTCCTTCGGCGCGGGTGGGGCACATTGGCCTCTATCGCGACCCGCAGACGCTAAATGTAATTGAGTACTACTTCAAAGTGCCTGACGACTTAGAGGAGCGAGATGTGCTGATCGTGGACCCGATGATTGCGACAGGCAATACTGCGATCGCAGCCGTCCATCAGCTCAAGCAGGCGGCTCCCCATTCCATCCGCTTTCTCTGCCTGCTAGCGGCTCCAGAAGGGGTAGAGCGATTTCACTCTGAGCACCCCGATGTGCCCCTCTACACAGCAGCAGTGGATGAAAAGCTCGACAGTCACGGCTATATTTTGCCGGGGCTGGGGGATGCAGGGGATCGGCTGTTTGGGACAAAGTAGCGCTGAGAGAAAGGGAGGAGAGATTCCTCTGCCATGAAAACACGGTACTGTCGCGGCAAGGTAGAGGGAGAAGCAGGAATTGTTGGCTTCGTTTCAGGAAAACCGTTCCTAATACTCAGGATTTCCTCATCTATACTCCCTAGGGGCTTGCTTTATGATGAAAGGTAAAGCAAGTGCCTTCTAAAAGTTCTCTCAAATACGGGGTTACGCCTCATGGTTTTATTTGGCTTTGGCAAAAAGCTCTCCATTCCGTCTGCCAACGAAGCGCTCCCCGGACGGACTGAAAAAATGTCTGTTCCTGAAAAGCACTACGTGAACGGCAACCCACTGCAGCCACCTTTTCCGGCAGGCATGGAAACGGCTCTGTTCGGTATGGGCTGCTTTTGGGGAGTTGAGCGCAAGTTCTGGCAGCAGAATGGCGTTTTTACTACAGCGGTGGGCTATGCTGCGGGCCACACTCCCAACCCTACCTATCAGGAAGTTTGCTCTGGCAGAACCGGTCATAACGAAGTCGTGCTGGTGGTGTTTGATCCAGCTGTGATTAGCTATGAGCAAATTCTTAAAGTCTTCTGGGAAAACCACGACCCCACTCAGAGCATGCGTCAGGGGAATGATGTTGGCACCCAGTATCGCTCTGGCGTCTATGTCTACTCAGAGGCACAGCGGCAGCAGGCCGAAGCTTCCCGCAATGCGTATCAAGAAGCCCTGAGCCAGTCGGGCTATGGCGAGATTACGACTGAAATCTTGGATGCGCCGGAATTTTACTATGCCGAAGCTTATCACCAGCAGTACCTGGCGAAGAATCCTGGCGGCTACTGCGGCATGGGCGGCACTAATGTGTCCTGCCCCATTGGCCTGGTGGTAGAGAGCTAAGCGCTAGCCCTTCTAGCAAATAAGCTTCACCTAACCTAGTGCCCAGGCTCTGCCTGGGCATTCTTCTTAGTAGCTCTGCCGCTGCTTCCAATCAGGCCAACACAGGATTATTTTCGTGGCATAGGTAAAGCAAGCGTATTCATCTTTGCTAGGCGCATGGGAATGTTGGCTCGCGCTGCGCTTGACACCGACCTACAAAGCCGAAGTTAGGTTGAATCAGCTCTCTGGCTCAGCTTTAAAGAAAAGCTCGTAGGGGCGCATGAACCTGTAGATGAAGCCTGCGGGTAAGGCTGCTTTCTGATCAGGGGGAATAGGCTGATATTGCGATCGATATACCCGAATTGCCTGCTGCTTCTGCCGTAGCACTGAGTGAATGGAGATCCGCTGACAGGTGCCTATGCCCTCTGCTTTCAGGTCTAAAAGCCAGGGTCGCCAGAGCGTGTAAATCGGGTATTCATACAGGTCGACAGGCCGCTGCGTCTGGGTTATGGCCGCCTTAATCAGCCGATACGTTGCCTCGTGGTCTGGGTGGACATCTCGGCGGTAAGTCACATAGACCTCCTGGGGGCGAAATGTCTGGAGCAGGTTCACGAGCTGGGCGAGCACTGCCTGATGCTGCTCTGGGGGCAGAGTGGCTGTTCCTTGGTCAGGCTGATTGAGAAAGTGCAGATCTTCAGGAGGCACGCCGAGAATGGCTAGGGCCTGAGCCGCTTCCTGTTGGCGGATGGCGACCAGCTGCTCGGTCGGTAAGTGGGGATGGTTGGCGTGAGAAGCCCGGCCATCGGTGAGAATAACTACTTTTACCCCAGCACCCTGCTGGCACTTGAGGGCAATCAGGCCGCCACAGCCCAACGTCTCGTCGTCGGGGTGCGGTGCAACGATGAGGGCCGGGGCAGCGGTTACCTGCTTGACCTGGCTCTGCTGGTAGAGCTGACGGATGAGACGAAATGCCCGGAATTGGCGCTGTCGTTGCTGCCTGAAGGCATGGAGGCGCTGTCGGAGTGGGTGCTGTGAAGTGAACATAGTCGTTCGGTGGCGCTAGAGGGCAAAAATACGGTACTTAAAGGCTCCTTTAACCCGGCCGATGCGCCAGCCCAAATCGCGCAGCCACTTTGCTAGAGTGCCTTTCGAGCGCACCTTGAGAAGGCGCTTAGCCAGGGCGAACCATTCCTGCCAGCCGTCTTTCCAGGTAAAGGGGGGATAGCCCTGGGGCAAAAAGCGACGGTAGAGTAAAACGCTGCACTCGCCCCACTGTTGGGCCTGAAAAAACGAGGCGAAGAGGGTTTCTCGGTAGCGGATGTGGACTACAGCCTCGGCCACAAACTGGAGGGAGACGCCTGCTAGCTGCAGTCTCCAGCAGTAGTCGTTGTCTTCTAAAAAGCGGATGGCTTCGTCAAAGCCGCCAATTTGCTCATGCAGGGCTCGCTGAATGCCTAGACCGCAAGCTCCAGCATGGGGCAAAAAAGGATGTTGCATTAGCCCTTTGGCCTGGTTGGGGCGGCGAAACTGGAGTAGATGAGGCGCATTGAGCTTGCGGTGCTCGAACCGGGAGGCGACAAAGTTATGCTGCTTTAAGGCTGTGCCAATGGCGGCGACCCAGCCTTCGCCCACTTCGTCATCAGCGTCGCAAAAGGCCAGCAGGGGGGCGGCGGCGGCCCGGGCTCCCACATTGCGGGCAAACGCGGCACTTTGTTTGCCTACAGCACTAACCAACCGCAGGTGGGGCAGCAGGTCTTGATAGCGCTGAACCACGGCTTGGGTGGCATCGGTCGAACCGTTATCGGCCACAATAATTTCCCAAGGTTCTGACCAGTGCTGCTGGCGCAGGGCCTCTAGCTGTTGGGCAATCGTGGCTTCAGCATTCCAGCAGGGGATGATCACACTGAGCTGCATGGGAACGGTGGAAAGGGTAGCAAGATGTTTCCCATAATCGCATGCTGGTTATGGATCTCCCTGCTCAAAAGGGGTGCAGGTGCCGTCAAGGGCAGTTGCGATCGCACACGTATTCGCCGCAATCATATTGATATAGCTGTCACCATTGCTGTTGGGTGCACCGATGGAGTCAGAGTACAGCTCATCGTCGGCTAGATTAATGCCTGCTTCTTCGGCCACGGTTTGGATAAGGGCTGGGTTGATTGTGGTTTCGGCAAAGATGGTGGGCACGCCAACGGCTCGGATCGCCTGCACTAGCTGGCTCACTGTTTGAGCGCTGGGCTGCTCCTCGGTGCTGATGCCAATTAGGGTGCCTGCCACGGTCAGCCCATAAGCGTTGGCATAGTACTGAAAGGCGTCGTGAGTGGTGACTAGCTGGCGCTGGTCGGCCGGGATGGTAGCAATCTGCTCAGCGACCCAGCTATCTAGGGTGGCTAGCTGCTCGGTGAGCTGGCGGGCATTTTCAGTGAAGAGACTTTCGTTTTCTGGAGACAGTTCAATCAGGGCATCGCGAATGGCGTTGGTCATTGCGATCGCATTAGCCACGTCCCCCCATACATGGGGATCAGGCTCGATCTGCCCCTGGTATTCAAAATCTAGCGGGTCAACCACTTCACCGACGGCCACTGCCCGTTCTTCGGCCCCAGCTCCTGCAATCAGCCGGATCAGGCCCGGCTCTAAGTTGTAGCCGTTGTAGAAAATTAGGTTGGCTTCCTCGATAGCCACCGTGTCTTGAGGGACAGGCTCATATACATGGGGATCGTCACCAGGGTTGAGCAGGCTGGTGAGCTGGATGGCATCGCCGCCGACCTGAGCCGTCAGATCTGCCAGAATCGTGCTGGTAGCTACGACCTGCAGCTCATCTGTTGGCGCTGGGCCTGCACCAGGAGTATCACAACTACTTATCCCCAGGGCTAGAGCGGCGGCGGTGCCAAGCCACAACTGGCGACGGAGGGCGTTCTTCAGCATTTGCGGTGAAATAGTTTCATAATCGTTTCATTTTTCAGGCTACACTATCCGTATTCGTTTCATAATTCTTTCATTTTTCGATGGAAGCCTTCCCATGACTGACTCTAACTGGTCCTACACCTCCAACACCCCTAACCTACGGCTGGTGCGTGCCTATGAAACTTCTGTGCAGCCGATTCAGGTGAATCACGTCAGCGTGCAGTACCGGCAGGTCAAGGCACTTGAGGATGTGTCGGTGTCGGTGCAGCCAGGGCGGTTAACAGGGCTGATCGGCCCCAACGGAGCCGGTAAAAGCACATTGCTAAAAGCCATGCTGGGCTTAGTGCCGGTGACTCAGGGTTCGGTGCTTTATGGGCAGGAGGTGCTTGCAGACAAGCGCGATCGCATTGCCTACGTGCCCCAGCGCAGCCAGATTGACTGGCTCTACCCCGCCACTGTTTGGGATGTGGTGATGATGGGCCGGGTGCGGCAGGCTGGATTCTTCCGCCGCTTCTCAACGGCCAGCCGCCGCAAAGCTGAAGCCGCCTTAGAACGAGTAGGTATGGCTGAGTTTCGCGATCGCCCCATCGGCCAGCTCTCGGGTGGGCAGCAGCAACGGGTCTTTTTGGCCCGGTCTTTGGCGCAGGAGGCCGATATCTTTTGCTTTGACGAGCCGTTTGTGGGCGTCGATCAAAAGACCGAGACGGTGCTGTTTCAAATTTTTCGGTCGTTGGCTAATGAGGGCAAGCTGGTGCTGGTGGTCAATCACGACCTGGGCGAGTCGATTACCCACTTCGACAACCTGATCTTGCTAAACCGAGAACTCGTGGCCAGTGGCCCACGTGAGCGCGTCTTGAACCGGGACAACCTCAGCCGGGCCTATGGTGGTCAAGTAAACTTCTATGCCGCCTAGGAATTGCTGTAGACATGGATTTTTTTAATGCCCTGATCGAACCGCTGCAGTATGGCTTTATGCAGCGGGCGCTGCTGGTGGCGGTGCTAGTGGGCGTGGTCTGCGCGGTGGTAGGTAGCTATCTCATGGTGCAGCGGCTGGCGCTGCTGGGAGATGCAATTAGCCATTCGGTGCTGCCAGGGCTTGCGATCGCATTTCTCCTGGGAGCCAATATTTTTGTCGGTGCCTTTATCGCCGGTATCTCTAGCACCCTGGTCATTGGCTGGATCCGCACGCGCAGCCCCATTAAAGAAGACGCAGCAATGGGCATTGTGCTCTCTGCCTTCTTTGCTCTGGGCATTACCCTGATCACGGCTATCCAGAGAAACAACAAGATTGACCTCAATCACTTCTTGTTTGGCAATATTTTGGGCGTCACCGGCAGCGACCTGCGAGATACGGCCATCATTGCTGGGGTGGCCCTAGCTGTAGTCTTTTTGCTGTACAAAGAGCTGCTGTTTTACACCTTCGACCCCCAGGGAGCCGAAGCCGTAGGGCTGCCGGTAAACCTGCTCAACTTCGGCCTGATGGCGCTGATTGCCCTAACCGTAGTGGCCAGCCTCAAGGCGGTTGGGGTAGTGCTCGTACTCTCTTTGCTAATTACGCCAGGTGCCACCGCCTATCTGCTGGTGCCCCGGCTGCATCAGGTTATGTTTGTGGGGGCCGGGATCGGCGTTTTTTCTAGCATCAGCGGCATGTATTTGAGCTATTGGTTCAACCTGCCCTCAGGCCCGGCGATTGTGCTGGTAGTTTCGTCTCTGTTTACGCTGGCGCTGCTGTTTAGCCCGCGTCATGGCGTTTTGACTCAGCCTGCTGGACCAAAGCGATCGCACCCAGTCTGGCAGGAATTGAAATCCTTCTTCAAAACATAATCTCGATTCGTGAGTTAACATAGCCGCAGGCTGCTATTGCTTTTGACAGATTGACGGCTATCTCCTGTGACTTCGTTGCCTAAAGACAAGCAACCGCGACGGCGAAAGCGACTGCGGCAGTCGCCGCGACAGCAACCGCGACAGCAACCGCAACGCCGAGTTAAGTCCCGGTCTGCCGAATCTTCAAACTATGCTGCTTTACCCGTAACGGCGTTTTTGCTGTTGCTGACTGCCTGGTTTATTCAAAACGCGCCTTTGCCAGAGCGAGTAGGCCAACCAGAGCAAGCTAGTTGGGTCGAATATCCGGAGCCGTTGGTCATGCGAGGCGGCGATCCCCACATCCGGGCTCTGATGCGAACGATATCAGCCTCTGAGTCCAACATGGATGAACCCTACCGGCTGCTTTACGGCGGCAAACTTGCAGAAGATCTCAGCCGGCACCCTGATATCTGTGTCGAAATTGTGGCAGGCCCTAATGTTGGAGACTGTACAACAGCTGCAGGGCGCTACCAGTTTCTCACGACTACGTGGGAAGCCAAAGCAGAAGAATACCATCCCAATCCGCCCGCCTGGTTCGATGTTTGGCGTGAATACAGCTTTCAGCCCGAATACCAGGATGCCGTGGTGCATAGCTGGCTGAGCGATCCCTCAGCCTGGGGCGTCGATATTTCAGAGATGCTGCGGCAGGACCGTTTAGACGAAGTGCTATACATGCTCTCCGGCACTTGGACTAGCCTAGGCTATGGCATTGAAACCAACAGCATGAGCAGCTACCTGCCTCAGATTTACAGCGCCATGCTGGAAGAGGAGCTCAATCAAACAGGAGCGACCTTTCCCTTTGATCCAGGTCGCTCCTGAAAAAATTGCTTGAGAAAATCTTGAGCACTAATGCAATCCCCCGTAGAGACACGATTGGTGACGTTTCTACGGGGGATTTGGTCTTGATCAGCAGACTAGGTTCGATTACACCTTTGCCGCTTCTTTCATCCACTCGGTGTGGAAGGTGCCCGCCTTATCCACCCGCTCGTAGGTGTGAGCACCGAAGTAATCTCGCTGAGCCTGGGTGAGGTTTTGGGGCAGGCGATCGCGTCGGTAGCTGTCGAAGTAGTCTAGCGAGGCGCTAAAAGCAGGCACAGGGATGCCAAGCTTAGCGGCCATCGCGATGACTTCGCGCCAGGATTCCTGCCGGTCTAAAATCGTCTGCTTAAACTCGGGCGCTAGCAACAGGTTGGCCAGACTACCGTTTTCATCGTAGGCATGCTTGATCTTGTTCAAGAACCGAGCTCGGATAATGCAGCCACCCTTCCAGATACGAGCAATCTCGCCTAGGTCTAGGTCATAGTTGAAGCTCTTAGAAGCAGCGCCAATCAGCGCCATGCCCTGGGCATAGGAGCAGATTTTGGAGCAGTAAAGGGCATCGCGAATCTTATTTACAAACGCCTGAGTGTCGCCATCAAATCGAGCCGAGGGGCCAGTGAGCTGTTTGGAAGCTGCGACCCGCTCCTCCTTGATAGAAGACATGATCCGGGAGTTGACGGCAGCAATGATGGTGGGAATGCTAACACCCATCTCCAGCGCGCTCATGACAGTCCAGCGACCGGTGCCCTTTTGCCCTGCCGCATCTACGATCAGCTCGACGATGGGTTTGCTTGTCTCCTCGTCAATCTTAGTGAAAATGTCTGCCGTAATCTCAATTAGGTAAGAGTCGAGCTCGTCAGTGGTGTTCCACTCGGCAAAGACTTCATGGAGCTGGGTATGGTTGAGCCCCAGAACGTTTTTCAGCAGGTCGTAGGCTTCGGCAATTAGCTGCATGTCGCCGTATTCAATGCCGTTGTGCACCATTTTGACATAGTGCCCTGAGCCGCCGGGACCGATGTAGGTCACGCAGGGGCCGTCATCGACCTGAGCTGCAATCTTGGTGACGATGGGCTCAATTGAGTCATAGGCAGCTTTGGTGCCGCCGGGCATCAGGCTGGGGCCATTTAATGCGCCCTCTTCGCCACCACTGACACCCATGCCAATGTAGCTGAGTCCGGTGGATTCTAGTTCGCTTACGCGGCGCTCAGTGTCTTCATAAAGAGAGTTGCCGCCGTCGATGATCATGTCGTCTTCCTGCAGCAGGGGCCGTAGCTGAGCGATGACAGCATCAACGGGTTTGCCTGCTTTGACCATCACCAGAATGCGGCGGGGTCGCTCTAGTGCCCCCACAAACTCCTCTAGGGAATAGGTGGCCTGGACGTTTTTACCGGGGGCGCGCTCCTGCATGAAGGCCTGGGTTTTTTCCGGGGAGCGATTGTAGACAGCCACAGGAAACCCGTTGCGCTCAACGTTAAGCGCCAGGTTTTCGCCCATGACGGCCAGTCCAATTACACCAAAACTCTGTGCCATAAAATTCTCTCGATTAACTACGCGGTTAGCGGATGGGAGCAGACGTCTGCAGAACCAGCTTTACAAGTCCACTTCGGGATCTGGAGCTTCCCTCTAAGCAAATCTCCAGGTATGGACTTGGACAAGGAATGCTTCAGTAGGGCGGTTATTATTAAGGGCTATGTCAAAAGAGTAGTCAACTTTTTTGGTTTCCCGAATCTGTCAAAGGTTTTCTTTAGGCGAGAGGGGCCAAAACGTATCGTTCTCTACAATTTGGCAGATTTCCGGGCACAATCAGCCCTAAAGGGGATCGCTCAGATCTGTGGTTATAGCGTTTAGCAGCCTAAGGGTTTGCCAGAGATTCCCCTCTCAGCCCAGACTAGGCAGGAGTGGCACAATGAAGGCAGCGCAATCAGATAAAGTAGCCCTGAGGAGAAGCGATCGTGCCTGACAAAAACTATTCCTGGAAAGGAAGCTGGAATGCTGGAGCTGTGCTGTCTTTACTAGCAGTCGGTGGAGCGGTGCTGCTGGTTTTGGCTGGATTTGGCAGCTGAGCCAGAAATTTTGATCTTTTTTGAGGACGTAGAGACGTGGTTAACCACGTCTCTACACAGTGATGTCAAGGCGGTTAAGCCTGGGCAGCCGTAAACTCGGCCCGGAGGGTCTCGATGCGCTTGCGGTTGACGCCCAAATCCGACTGGCCCATGCGGGAGGCCGACCGGACATGGATCACTGATTCTGCTGGATCGATGTAAAACTCTACGTCGTCTACAAAGCCCATGAGTTGGCTAGAGAACTCGGCATAGAGATAGTCGTCGCTCGCTTGAATAATTTCGGTACGAGGCTGGGATTTGACCACCGTTTTGAGCGTAGCTAGGGCGGTGGCTGGGTCGGTGGTGAAGGGGATAGGTGCGATCGCATTTTCTCCATTCTGCGCGCCCTGGCTCACCACACAGTTGGGTGAATTAGGGCAGGGGGCAAGTTTGCCAGCTTTTACGCCCAGGTTGGTAGGGCGCTGTCCGGCGAAAAATCCACTGAGTCCAGGTAGAGCAGCTAAAAACATAGGTTCCGAGTTAGCGTAAGCGGGAGCAATGGGGGTGAGCCAGCCTCCCAGGGTTAAAACAACAGCCAGCAACAGGCCAAAAAGCAGACGAATCATGGAATTTTGCAGGGAGGGTCTATGGAAGAGTTTACTGACTTTGCTCCGGCTTGTCAGAAAGCAGCCGAGCAGGTGATAGAAACCCTATGGGCTGACCTGCCTACTCTGTTTGAAAAAGACATTACCTACGATATCTATACCTCAGACATTCTCTTTAAAGATCCGGTCAACCAATTCAAGGGCAAATTCAATTACCGCATCATTTTCTGGACCCTGCGATTTCATGGACGTCTGTTTTTTACCGAGCTGTTCTTTGATTTGCACGACGTGAAGCCTGTTGCCCCTGAGCAGATCCGAGCGGATTGGACAGTGCGGGGGACCTTGCGATTGCCATGGCAGACCCGTCTGTTCTTCAATGGCTTTTCGATCTATCGACTCACGCCCGAGGGCCAAATTTACGAACATATCGATACTTGGGATCGATCTCCGGGTGAAATTCTGCGCCAGTTTTTGCCTGCCAAATCGTCCGCCGGCTCTTAGAGGCGTGACTCAGTAGCTTTGAGCCCCTACCCCTTAGCTTCGTGCCTAGAAGACGCTCCCACAAATTAAATTGACCCACCTAAACACCGCAGATGTTACAAAACATTAGGATAGACATAGAAGAGTTGGATCCCTAAATGACTGCTTTGGTAACCCCTTCGACCGCAGATTGTCTACAGGCCCAGCGTGATTTTTTCGCGACAGGGGTGACCAAAGCCCTTGACTTTCGCATCGATCAGCTCAAGCGGCTCAAAGCTGCTGTTTTGAAATATCAGGACGATATTGTCGCTGCCGCAAAAGCCGATCTGGGTCGCCCAGAGTACGAAGCGTATTTCGAGATCGGGGTACTAAGTGAGCTGGACTTTATAGTCAAGCACCTCAAATCTTGGGCCAAGCCCAAGCGAGTGGGCGTCACCCTGACCCAGCTCCCTGCCTCCGCCTGGATTCAGCCAGAACCCAAAGGGGTAGTGCTAATTCTCGGCCCTTGGAACTACCCGTTTCAGCTTGTCATCTCGCCGCTAATGGGTGCGATCGCAGCTGGCAACTGCGCCCTGGTCAAGCCCTCTGAAATTGCCCCGGCCACCTCACAGGTTGTCGCCAAGCTGATCAAAGACACGTTTGACCCAGCTTATATTGCGGTAGTTGAAGGGGGGGTAGAAACGGCTCAGGAGTTGCTGGCCCATCGCTTTGACCACATCTTTTTTACTGGCGGCACCCGAGTCGGTAAGGTGGTAATGGCTGCAGCGGCCCAGCACCTCACACCTGTGACGCTGGAGCTGGGCGGCAAAAGCCCCTGCATTATCGATTCGGATAAGCAGCTAGAGACGGCAGCCAAGCGGATTGTGTGGGGCAAGTTTGTCAATGCTGGACAGACCTGTGTGGCCCCAGACTATTTGCTGGTCAAGGAGTCGGTCAAACCGGCCTTGCTAGATGCGCTAAAGCAGGCGCTAAACACATTCTACGGCGACGATCCAGCTCAAAGCCCTGACCTGAGCCGCATTGTCAATGAGCGGCAGTTTGACCGACTGGTGGGCCTGTTGGAATCGGGAACGACGGCAGTCGGCGGTCAGTTTAACCGCGAAACCCGCTACATTGCCCCCACCCTGCTCGACAGCGTGAGTTGGGACGACCCGGTCATGGAGGACGAAATTTTTGGCCCTATTCTGCCAGTGCTGACCTATCACAGCCTGGATGAGGCGATCGCCCGCATCAATGAGCGGCCCAAGCCCTTGGCGCTGTATCTATTCACGCCAGACAAGGCCATTGAGCAGAAAGTGCTCGGGGAAACCTCCTCTGGCGGGGTCTGCATTAATGACGTGTTTTTGCAGGTAGCGGCGTGGCAGATGCCCTTTGGAGGCATTGGCGACAGCGGCATTGGCGCATACCATGGCAAATATAGCTTTGAGACGTTTTCTCACCACAAGAGCGTTTTGAAGAAGCCTTTTTGGCTGGACATGACTTGGCGCTATGCCCCCTATGCTAAGAAGCTAGATTTCCTGAAGAAAGCCATTAACGCTTCTTAGATAGGACGTTGAGAAGCTTCCTCTCAAAAAAACGCAGATAAAGTTCCTAAAGAACCTTTTTCTTTGCAGATGCTGGTTATTTCCGGCATCTGCTTTTTGTTTGCGTAAAGCCGGGGCTGCTTGGCAACTTGCGATCGCATCCCCACGTCCCGACTAAAGAAATGTGAAAACTTGGGAGTGCTCCTGTAAGGCTGGGAAAACTGGCAAAACCACAGCCAAGATTGAGGCTCATGGTTGCAGGTGCTTTCTATCATTCACTTTTTGCGTATTTTGACTGAACTTATAGGGAACACTGATGATTCAAACTAGCTGGGCACGGTTCACACGCCACACTTCCTTGGCCGCTTTACTGATGACTGCGATGGCCCTAACGGGTTCCGCTGCGATCGCATCTTCCCAACCTGACAAAGCGTCTGGCCCCATTCAAGACTTTGACTGGCTCTATGACCAGTCCCTGCTAAAAGACGACGATGACGACGACGACGATGATGATGATGATGATCGCGAAGGCGGTGCCGTTCAAATTCAGCAAAACCGCACCACCACGACCACGACCACCACAGTTTCCCAGACACGCTACACCGATCTGGTCACCAACTACTGGGCCAGCGACTTCATCTACCGTCTTTCTGCTATTGAGGTTGTTGAAGGCTTCCCCAGTGGAGCGTTTTTGCCCTCCAACAATCTGACCCAGGCCCAGTTCGCGGCAATGGTGGCGCGGGCGTTTGACCGCCCCTCTGTGCGGCAGCCTGTGATGATTCGCAACCTGTCTAGCAGCTACTGGGCTTACCAGTCGATTCAATCTGCCTACTCAATGGGCTTTATCAACCTGTCAAACGGTACCTTCAACCCCAATGCCAGCCTGACTCGTCTGGATATGCTGATATCACTGGCTAGAGGCTTGGGCATTACCCAGGTATCGTCAGGCCAGTCGGTAGACCAGCTGCTCAGCGTCTTCACCGATGCCAGCAGCATTCCAACTCAACATCGGGTGGTCATTGCGGCTTTGGTTGAGCGGGGCATCCTGGTCAACTATCCTCAGCTGCGCACCCTCAACCTGACTCAAACTGTCAGCCGTGCTGAAGCTTGCGGCTTTATGTATCAGTCGCTGGCTTACCTAGGTCGGGTAGAAGCGGTGCAGTCGGCCTACATCGTCAACTCCACCAACCTGTCAAACGTCATCAACACTAACACCACCACGACCACCACCACGACCAACCAAAACTCAGTCGAGGTGGACGACGACGATGACGATGACGACGACGATGATGACGAGGGCCGTCGTCGCAACTGCAACCAGGGCATTGGCAACGGCGCAGAAGGCTGTGACCCCGGCAACTCTCGCCCCCGTGGCGGCAGCAATGATGAAGGCGGACGCACCCCCGGCAACCGTCCCTAATCTACTTTTGCGCCCTGCGTAACTTAGGGGCGAGGCATTGCAGACGGTCTTGATAGCTTAATCAAGGCTCTAAACGCAATGCCTCGCCCTTTCTGCTGTAGAAGCCAGCTATACCAATTCTCTAAGTAGCCGCTACTCATCCACCCTCGCGCCCCCTATCTGCAGCACTTTTCCTGGAAATGGTATCAGGGGCGAGGGCGATCGCACTGGTACCCAGTAAGGTGGGCATCGCCCGCCATCCCTTGCTCCACCAGCACTGGTCTAACCCCAAAAACTGCTCTTCTAGAACTGCCGCATATAACGTTCTAATAAGACAGCTTGCCGAAGAGTACCTAAATTTTGTATCTATATATACAGAAGTCTTTAAAGCTTAGCGGTATGTGAGCGTCTAGTCCCGATGATAGGGGCAGCGGAACTCCTACACTGCTGAGCAGGAGTAGGTCTATGCAGCTTAATGTTTCCAAGTCCAGCGCAGTTTCTTCCTCGTGGCAGCCATCTCGCTCAGCCACAAAGCCTGCCAGTTCTTTGCAGGTAGGCAAATGGGTGAGGCTGTCAGCCCCGATTAGCCCTTTTAGCCATGATGAAGCCTTGCTGCTTTGTCGAGAGCCCCAAAACCGCTGGGTGGTTTGGGTGCCAGGGCATGGCGAAGCCACAGTAGACGCTTCGCAGCTGGGTTAGCGCTTATTTCCTGGCAAGAGAAATTATTAAGCCTAAAGAAACAAATTCCGGGCGATCGCAGGGTTTCCTTCTATGATGCGAAGTAGACGGTTCTACCCAATTTTGCCCCTATGCAGGTTTTGCCCAACCAAACGGAAGCCTTAACCTCCGAGCCTTCCAGTCAGAGCAATGCCCCTACCCGAGAAACGGTGGTGCTCGATGTGAGCGGCATGAAGTGTGCTGGCTGCGTGCGAGCTGTGGAAAAACAGCTCAACGGCTGCGAGGGGGTGCTATCGGCCACGGTGAACCTAGTGACTGAGGTGGCCGTGGTTGAAATGGAAAAGGGCAAGGTTGCCCCCGAAACCCTAGCCGAGCGGGTGAGTGAAGCAGGCTTTCCAACCCAGCCTAGAACCTCGGATGGCGGCGATGGCACTGCGGGGCTAGCCCACTGGGTAGAGCGCAAACAGCAGGAGCAAAAGTCTTATCTGGGGCGGCTTGCGATCGCAACGCTCCTCCTAGCCCTCTCCACGTTGGGCCACCTCAACCACTTTGGCTGGCTGACGGTGCCTATCCTCAGCGACCTGTGGTTTCACTTTTTGCTGGCTACGGTGACACTGATTGGCCCTGCTCGCAGCATTGTCGTAGACGGCTGGCAGGGGCTGCGGCGGCTAGCTCCCAATATGAATACGCTAGTGGCACTGGGGGCCTTGAGTGCCTACACCGCCAGCGTGGTAGCCTTTTTCATGCCTCAGCTGGGCTGGGAGTGCTTTTTTGATGAGCCGGTGATGCTGCTTAGCTTTATCTTGCTGGGTCGCACGCTGGAGCAGCGAGCCCGGTATCAGGCAGCAGATGCGTTGCGATCGCTAGTCGCGCTCCAGCCCACTGTGGCCCGGCTGATCTCCGACCCTGATAAAGCCGAGGCTGCTCAGACCGGTGTAGAAGTTCCGGCGAGCTGCGTTCATACCGGGGAATGGGTGCAGGTGCTGCCGGGTGAGAAGATCCCGGCAGATGGCGAGGTTGTCGCAGGGCAGTCCACTGTAGATGAGTCGATGCTCACGGGCGAAGCCATGCCCGTACTCAAGCAGCCGGGAGATACAGTGGCAGCGGGTACGCTGAACCAGTCAGGCGCGGTCGCTATCAAAGTGATGGGCACCGGCAAAGACACGGTACTGGCCCAGATGATCCGCCTGGTGGAGACGGCACAGAGCCGTAAGGCCCCAATTCAACGGCTAGCCGACGTCATCTCTGGGTACTTCACCTACGGCGTGATGACCCTGGCGACCTTGACGTTTCTCTTTTGGTACTTCGTTGGCCTGCCCCTCTGGCCCGAGGTGATGGGTCATGCTCTGGGCCACATGCACGCTGCCCACCACATGACGGCCCAGTCTTCTACGCTGCTGGTAAGCCTGAAGCTAGCCATCGCGGTGCTGGTGATTGCCTGCCCCTGTGCGTTGGGTTTAGCGACTCCGACCGCTATCCTTGTAGGCTCTGGCATGGGCGCGGAGCGGGGGCTGCTGATTCGGGGCGGCGATATTCTCGAAACGGTGCATCACCTCAATACAGTGGTGTTTGATAAGACAGGCACGCTGACGGTGGGCCAGCCCCAGGTGACTGATACGGTATTGCTGGCAGGGATCGGTGAAGATGACCTGCTGCGGCTGGCGGCGACGGTCGAGAGCGGCACCCGGCACCCGCTTGCGATCGCAATCCAAGCTGCCGCTCAGCAAAGAGAACTTCCTCTGCTCAAGGCCAATCATTTCCAGACCGAGCCGGGATTGGGCATTGCTGCCAGTGTCACCTGGCAAGAAGCGGAGCCCGTTTGCCGGTTGGGGAACCGAGCCTGGATGGAGCAGCAGGGCATTGGTCTGAGCCAGGCTGTTGAGAACCAAGTTAATGCGCTAGCCCAAGCGGGCAAAACGGTTGTGTATGTGGCGCTTGACCAGACTTTGGTGGGTCTGATTGGGGTATCTGACGTGCTGCGGCCCGACGCGCAGCAGGCAGTTGATCGGCTGCAGTCAATGGGGCTGTCGGTGGTTATGCTGACCGGCGATCGCAAGGTAGTGGGAGATGCGATCGCAGCTCAACTCGGTCTGCCCAAAAAACAAGTCATTGCCGAAGTCACTCCCCAAGGTAAAGTCGAGGCTATTACCCAACTCCAATCTCAGGGACAAAAAGTTGCCCTAGTAGGCGACGGCATCAACGATGCGCCTGCTTTAGCCCAGGCCGATGTCGGTATCACCCTCAACTCCGGCACCGATATTGCTGTGGAAACTGCCGATGTCATCCTCATGCGCGACCAGCTCATGGGCGTGGTCGAAGCCATTCACCTTAGCCGCGCTACGTTCAATAAAATTCGGCAGAATCTAGCTTGGGCCTTTGCCTACAATCTGGTTGGTATTCCTCTGGCTGCGGGCGTGCTGCTGCCAACGTTGGGCATTAGCCTCAATCCGGCCTTTGCTGGTGGTCTGATGGCCTTTAGCTCCGTCACTGTGGTTCTAAACTCTCTGCTCCTGCGGCGACAGGCATCAACGTAAACTCGGTCGAAATCCATAGATTCTTGCTGTCAATGCGAGCAAAGCGAAGTTATCTACCGAGAGCAGTTTCTCGAAGGGGACTGCTTTGCTGCGATCGCAGTGTCTGAAGCAGTTGAGGCACAGATTTAACTAAGCCAAACTATGGTTTGACCAATCGGTGGGCAGTGCGTTGGCTCACGGTACTCTGCAGCGGGATCTGGCCAGACTGGGGCTGAGTGCCATGATCGGTGGCAGCCTGGCCTGTTTTATAGCGGCCTGTATTGCTGGTTTGCTGCTGTGATCGGCAAAATCCGCCTGTAGACCTATCTCTGAAGGCTCTAAATCCGCTCTGGGAAAGGTTTTCGAACAGCCTTTAAAGTTCGATAAGAGTAAAAACTGCTCTAAATCGAGTAACGCTTCATGGCAAATCTCAGGGATCGTTTTTTAAGGGAAGCAAGCCAGTTCTCTAACTACGTTGAGGCGGAACTGTTTAATCTCTCGATTCACATTTCCCTTAAGCATAGGTACCTCTATGTAGATACTCCCAAAGTGGGCTGCTCCACCATTAAGCTGACTCTACAGCGGCTAGAACTAGGGGACGAGCACTTCACTCGAGAAGATTTTGAAGACATTCACCTACGCAAATTCTCCCCGCTGCTGCTGCCGATCCAGGTGGGGCCTTTGGACACTTTTTTGAGCCGCACTGATATTTTTAAGTTCTGCTTTGTGAGGAATCCCTATACTCGTATCCTCTCCTGCTACCTCGATAAGATTGCTGCTCCCCACCCCATCAAAGCTCAAATTCTCAGACAGTTAGGCCGCAACTACACTGACCTCCATACTGCAGTTTCGTTTGAAGAATTTATTTCCGCAGTGGAAGAGCAACCTATCTCAACAATGGACCCGCACTGGCGGCTGCAGTACTATCAGACGTTTCAAGAATCCATCAAGTTTGACTTCATTGGCAGGTATGAAAACTTTGGCGAAGACCTGCAAACCGTTGGTGAGAAGCTGTCGCCTAATTTCTCCAAATACTTCTTTCATGAGCGGCGAAACAGCACGTCCTCAGCCGGTAAGGCGTCTGATTTTTACACGCCTGAACTGCGAGAGCGGATTTACAGAATTTATGAGCTGGATTTTGACTACTTTGGCTATCCCAAAGAGGCCTGAAGAGGCTTGAGGTGCGATCGCAAACCCTGCCCCGCAGCCAATCGCCAAAGCTCAACCCTAAAGCTGCAGCGGAAATTGGCTTGAGAGAATCAAACCCCAAGCTGCCCTGCTTACAGTAGGCTATAACCACAGGCATCTTGAGAAGTTCGGTAACAGGTTTGTCCAGTTCGACAGAAAGGTTCCAGTCAATCATCCGCTCCAAGGATTGGGCCTGGCCTTTTTGGCCGGTGCTGCCACTCTATCCCTACGGGCAGCGGCGAACTCTGCGCCACGAAATTGTTAAAGATACGATCTGGACTTTTGACCAAGTACAGGGCATTTTCTACGTCATCGTGCCGATTCGGATGACCGTGGTGCGATTGGAGCGAGGCGGCTTGCTGGTGTATGCGCCGGTTGCGCCAACGCCAGAGTGTCTGCGGCTGATGCGAGAGCTAGAAACCCGGCATGGCGAGGTGAAGTACATCATTTTGCCGACGGTTTCGGGCATTGAGCACAAGGTATTTGTGGGGCCGTTTGCCCGCTGCTTCCCCAAAGCGCAGGTGTTTGTTGCTCCAGAGCAGTGGAGCTTTCCGGTCAACCTACCATTGAACTGGCTGGGGCTGCCTGCTGATCGAACTCAGATTTTGCCTCCAGAAAGTTCCAAGACCCCATTTGGAGATCAGTTTGACTACGCCATTTTGGGGCCGCTTGGGCTGGGGTTAGGGCCATTTGTAGAGGTTGCTTTTTTTCATCGCAGTACGCGATCGCTCCTGGTCACCGACTCGGTCGTTTCAATTTCCGAAGATCCGCCCCCAGTTTTGCTGCAAGATCCCTTCCCGCTGCTGTTTCACGCTAAAGACAGCGCCTTAGAAGTGCCCCAAGATACCCCAGACAACCGGCGCAGGGGCTGGCAGCGCATTTGCCTGTTTGGGTTCTATTTCCGGCCCAGCGCGTTAGATGTGGAAAAGCCAGGAAAGCTGTTTCGCGAGGCGTTCAACGCACCAGATCGTTCGCGGCGCAACTTCTTTGGCCTCTACCCGTTTCGCTGGCAGCCCGATTGGCAGCTCGCCTTTGAGACCCTGCGCGGCAGAGGCCGCCTTTTGGTAGCCCCAGTCCTGCAAACGCTGATTTTTCCCAGAGGGCCAAAAGAAGTGATTGCCTGGGCCGATTGGGTCGCAGCCTGGCAGTTCGAGCGCATCATTCCCTGCCACATGGACGCGCCCATTTCGGCTGGCCCCAAAGAGTTTCGGCAAGCATTTAGCTTTTTAGAGCGTCACCCCCCCGAAGAAGCCCTAACCAACGGGCACCGTCCCCTTCCCCAAGAAGACTTCGAGCTACTGCGCCAGCTAGAGTCAGTCCTAGTTAAGGGGAAAGTAACCCCCCCAGCCCAGGGAAAGATCTAGCTGTTTTCCAAGGCAGAGGACTGGAAAAGGCAGAAGGAAAAGAGTCTTCAGGAAATGCTTGACGCCTCCCTGGAAGGCCAGGAGCCACTAGCCTCTTTCTCCTAAATAGCCCTCTAAAGATGGAGTAACGATGCCAAAACCCCCTACAAAGTCCCACCCCTACGACGTCCCTATCTCCCCCACCTCCCCCACCTCCCCCATCCTCTCTACTCCCCCCCAACTCCCCTCCCAAACTGAATCCCAGCGAACTTGCCGCTCGCAAATTCCTAGGTAAGCTTCAAAAGATGTCATCTCGTGGAAAATCTCTGCTGTGGTAGCTGTTAAACCTAGGCTTGCATTTAAGCAATTTGCCAGTGATAACTATTCAGGGATCTGCCCGGAAGCGCTGGACTATATGTTGTCGGCCAATTCGGGGGATGCTCCGGCCTATGGCAACGATGAGTGGACTCAGCGGGCTAGCGACAAGCTGCGGGATCTGTTTGAGGCAGACTGCGAAGTTTTCTTTGTTTTCAACGGCACGGCGGCTAATTCGCTAGCTTTGGCCTCGCTGTGCCAGTCTTACCACAGCGTGATTTGCCATCAGCTGGCCCACATTGAGACAGATGAGTGTGGTGCGCCTGAGTTTGCTTCCAATGGCTCTAAGCTGCTGCTCGTGAAGGGGGAAAACGGCAAGCTCGACCCGATGGCGGTAGAGCAGCTGATTACCCAACGCACCGACATTCACTTTCCCAAGCCTAAGGTGATCAGCGTTACCCAAACAACGGAGTGCGGCACGCTGTATTCTGCCGATGAACTGCTGGCGTTGAAGGAACTGGCGCAACGCTATGGCTTACGAATTCACATGGATGGGGCGCGGTTTGCTAATGCGATCGCATCTACCCACAAAACCCCCGCTGAGCTGAGCTGGAAGGTCGGTGTAGACGTGCTCTGCTTCTGCGGCACCAAAAACGGTCTGGCTGTGGGGGAGGCCATTATTTTTTTCAACAAAGCCCTGGCCGAAGACTTTGCCTACCGCTGCAAGCAAGCTGGACAGCTAGCCTCTAAAATGCGCTTTATTTCTGCCCCTTGGCTGGGCCTGCTAGAGTCGGGAGCCTGGCTGCGAAATGCCGAGCATGCCAACGAGATGGCGGCCTATTTAGAGCAGCAGCTGAGCCATATCCCCGGCATTCACCTAATGTTTCCCCGACAGGCCAATGCGCTATTTGTGCAGATGCCAGAGCCCGCAATAGCTCAACTGCAAAGCAGAGGCTGGATTTTCTATACGTTTATTGGCGTGGGGGGCGTGCGGCTGATGTGTGACTGGGGCACCAACCATGAAGACATTGACGCGCTGGTGCGAGACATTAATAAGGCGATGGCAGAGGCCGCCTAGTTTGTCCGGTAGCGTCAGGCCGTAGACTGACAAAAGGCGTTATCTGGAAGTCGTGTTGATGGGCAACTCTCTGGCCTGGGCTCTGTCGTTGAGCTTGGTGGGAACTGTGGGCATGGTCAGTCCTGCTTGGGGAAACACTGCCCTATTTGTGGCGTACCCACCCGACAACCATGAAACAGTTTCAGATCGAATCTTTTTCATTGGCACAGGAGAGCCGAACCAGCCAGTCCAGATCAACGGCCAAGTTATTGAGTCGCGCAGCCCAGCCGGACACTTTGCCCCAACCCTACCGCTGGCGCTGGGCGAGAACGTGTTTACACTCACCCAGGGCGACGAGAGCCTGACGCTGCGGATTACCCGACTCTCTAGCCAGCCCGAACTGCCCGAGGGCACAGCCTTTGTGGAGGGGTCGCTGCTGCCTGCTGTGGACTTGGCCCGAATGCCGGGAGACTTAATTTGTCTGGGCGCTTCGGCTCCTGCCAACGCTCGCGTTGCCGCCTCTCTCGCCGGCCAAACGCTGCCCTTAGAACCGCAGTCAGCTCCGGCGTTGCCGCCCAACTCTGCTGTGCTCACCAATCAGAACACGCCGCTGGCAGTGAGCGGCCCTACCCGCTACGAGGGCTGTTTTACAGCTGAAGCGGCTGGTAATTTGGGCACACCCACCTACCAGCTAACGCTCAACGGTCAAACCCTCACCCAGACTGCTCCCGGCACCATTGAAATCCTGTCTCCCGCCCGGTTTGAAATTGCCGAAGTGACGGCTGAGACAGGCACCGCCCGCACTGGCCCCAGCACCGACTATTCACGGCTCACCCCCCTGCCCCAAGGCACCCGCGCCACCATAACAGGTCGCGAAGGCGACTGGCTGCGCCTAGATTATGGCGGCTGGATTCGGGCTGCGGAGACCCGCGTGTTTTCTAGTGCGGTGCCGCCTCGCAGCCTGATTCGCAGCGTCACCTCCCGCCAAGTCGAGGGCTGGACAGAGGTGCTGTTTCCGCTGCAGGTGCCTGTCCCAGTGAGCATCAACCAG
Source organism: Pseudanabaena sp. FACHB-2040 (assembly GCF_014696715.1). NCBI lineage: Bacteria > Bacillati > Cyanobacteriota > Cyanophyceae > Pseudanabaenales > Pseudanabaenaceae > Pseudanabaena > Pseudanabaena sp. FACHB-2040. The sequence continues at coordinate 302,877 of NZ_JACJQO010000022.1, read as the reverse complement.
ACGGCGGGCAGCTTGGCTCTAACGCTGCACAACACCACGCCTCAAACCGACACAATTTTCTTTAGCAACGACCCGGCTGTGGAGCGGCTAGACTGGCGACCGCTGCTGCCAGATAAAGCCGAATACACTTTTCAGTTTCGGGGCGAGCAGCAGTGGGGCTATAAGCTGCGCTACGAGGGCACAACCCTGGTGCTGTCGTTGAAGCATCCCCCCACCGTAAGCCGGCCAGGAACTTTGAGCGGCACCACCATCTTGCTTGATCCGGGCCACGGCAGTGAGGAGGACTTGGGCGCGCGCGGGCCTAACGGCTACCCCGAAAAAGATGTGGCGCTGACCGTGTCGCTGCTGCTGCGGGATGAGCTGAGGGCGCGGGGAGCTAGGGTGATTATGACCCGCGAAGGCGATGACGACGTTCTTCCTAATCAGCGCGCCGAGCAAATTCAAAGAGACGAGCCAGATCTGGCGCTGAGCATCCACTACAATGCGCTGCCAGACAATGGGGATGCGCTGAATACTGCCGGGGTCGGCACCTTTTGGTATCATGCTCAAGCCCATGATTTAGCCGTGTTTTTGCACGACTATCTGGTTGAAACCCTAGATCGCCCTTCCTACGGAGTTTTCTGGAACAACTTGGCGCTAACTCGGCCTCAAGTGGCTCCCTCAGTGCTGCTGGAGTTGGGCTTTATGATTAACCCCTTTGAGTTTGAGTGGATTGTTGATCCGGCTTCTCAGGAGGAACTGACGAAGGCATTGGCAGACGGAATTGAAGGGTGGGTCAGCCAGAAAACTCAATGAAGAAAATTGAATTTTTGACGAAAGAATTACGGATGTGTTTTTTAGCTATTGACAATGCAATAGATAGGAGTAAATATTGAGACATGCTTGAATGGTGCAAGCAAATCCTAATTGAAGAACTGCTTTAAATCCTTACACTTTCTAAGTGTATTGCTGCGTGCGAACTGTCGCTTGTCAGGAGCAGCTCTTCAATCTGGATAAGGCTGAGTAAAAGTTTTTGTCTGACTGTTTTAGTTTAAAGCAGCTCGTTCTGTTCGTTTTCGCTATGAAAACAACAGAATAATTTGGCTTTTGCTTAGTTTCCTCATTCAAGCAATTCATTCAATTTGTAGGAAAACCCTATGAACAAGAGAATTGCCATTTTCTGGGATCTTGAAAATGTTAAGCTTCGTCGGCTACGCCGTAATCAAGCTTTACTGGCTTCCATCTTTAATTTCGCTAGGAGTAGAGGAAAGGTCCAAACTTTCAATGTCTATGGCAGTTTGACGGGCAAATATCAGAGTGCCTTTCAAGCGTCTTGCTTAGAAGCAAAAGCTTGCTATGTCTCTATTGAGTCTGCTAAAAAGAACGCTTTGGACGAGAAGTTGGTGTTTGATTGTGTGAAGGCGATAAATCATATCGCTTGTCCCGAAGTCGTAATACTTGTTTCTGGTGACAAAGACTACAAAGCTTTGATTGAGTGCCTGAGACGCCTTAATATTTATGTTGTCGTCTTGGCTCAAAGTGAGCTTGGCAGCCTCCGTCTAAGAAAGATTGCTAATGAGTTTCATGCAATTTCTAATTTGTTGAATTTGCAAGGAGCGGCTTGACCTTTGTGAAATTGCTTTTCTGTGGATCTATTGCATTGCGTAGATCCACGGAGGCTCGATGATGTTGAGGCTTATGAAACAATCCAAACTGCCGAAATTTAGTAACCCTAAACTGTTGATTAAAGCCATGACTCATAAGTCTTACGCTAATGAACACGGCGAATTGGAAGCAGACAATGAGCGACTTGAGTTTTTAGGGGATGCGATTCTCAACTTTGTCTGTGGTGAGCTGCTGTATCGGGAGTTTTCTCAAAAGCCGGAAGGAGAGTTGACTCAGCTTCGGGCTTCGCTGGTAGACAAAACACAGCTAGCAGAATTTGCGATCGCACTCGATCTCAACCAACATCTCCGGTTGGGAAAAGGCGTAGAGAAAAGTGGAGGCCGGTCCAACCCCCGTTTGCTCAGTAGTGCTTTTGAAGCTTTGGTTGGTGCTTATTTTCTTGATCAAGGCTCCACGATTGATTTAGTTCAAGACTTCGTAGAGCCATTGTTTCAGCGAGCACTGGCTCAGCGGGGAGCGACCAGCAATACTGCCAACTACAAGAGCCGGTTCCAAGAGTGGGCACTGGCAGAGTTTGGGGAAGTGCCGGAGTACGTCATCATAGAAGAAGCAGGCCCAGACCACGCTAAGCGGTTTGTTTCTGAAGTGTGGGTCAAAGGTAAACCCTATGGCCGGGGTAAGGGGCGAAAAAAGCAGGAGGCCGAGAAGCAAGCCGCTCGCTCTGCCCTAGAAACCTTAGGATTACTGCTATAAATCCTGCCCATAACCCCATAGGTTGGCGTCAAGCGCAGCGCGACCCAACACCCTGTTAAGAGCGCGGTGCATTGTGCCAAGGTAACAACACACCTTACGGTTCTGAAAACCTTGGGCTATCAGCTTGAGCTGTAATATTTCTGACTTGACTCTTTGGGCCAGATCCACTAGTTTCAGTACTTATAGCTGTGTGCGTGCAGCTTGTCTCTCCCAAAAATTTGGCGGTGCCGGAAGTTGTTAGCAGCAACAACCGACACCTAACCCCCGAAGACAGATAGAGCCTGTCGCGGAGGCTAGAGGTGATCTTAATAGATCACGCCACTGGCCGCCCCGATTTCTCATGTCTGGGGCGGCCAAATTTTTGGGGGCTTCCTACCTACTCATCTCTGGAGGAACCTCCCAATGATTTACATTCCCTCTCTCAGGTCGCCCGCTGACAGCGAGGCGGCCCAGCCTATCGTGCTTGGTTCACCCCTGCGCGTACCTGGTCGCGAACCGTTGCGTCATATTCTGGTGGGCTCGCGTACTGGTGTAGAGCAGGCGGTGCAGCAGCTCCATGCGCTCACCTATGCTGAGCAGTTTCAGTGGAGCCAGCCCATCATTGTGCCTGAAACGGGCATTACCATTACCCCGGTTCAGGGAGAAGTGCTGCAGTACTTGATTCGCTGGCGGTCGGTGGGTTAAGTAGCTAGCCCCGCAATCCCCTCCCTTGCAGCCCCCCGTCTGGGAGGGAGTGAACAGGGTTAACGCCGCTGCCGATTGAGCCAGATGCCCTTAAGCCCAGCGGCGGTGGCTCCTTCGTAGTCTTCTTTATAGCTGTCTCCTACATGCCAGGCATCTTTTGCCGTGCAGTGGTGCTTTTGTAGGGCTGTGGCAAAGATCAGCGGGTCTGGCTTAGGAGCCCCCACCTCTGTCGAGATCGTCACCGACTGAAAGAACTCCGCCAGATCCAAAGCTTCTAGCACTGAGTAAATGCGTGAATCGAAGTTGGAGAGCACGCCCAGCTCAATGCCCCTGGCCTGCCAGCGTTCCAAAGAGTTGAGCGTGTCGGGGTAGACAAACCAGGGTTCGGCGCTGGCAAAGTAGGCGTACAGCTTGGCAAAGAAGTCGTCGAAGTTGGCAAACTGAGACAAAACGCCGACCTGATCAAAGGTCTGTCGTGCGATCGCATCCCACCAGAGATATTCCTGATGGGGCACATCAGTGGGTTCGCTGTCTGGAAACGCCATCGGCGCGGCGGCCTTGAAGGCAGCAAAAAACGCTTGGTCAACAGCAGAGGCGTCGCAGGCTACACTAAACTGCTCAGCGACGCGAACATACGCCTCACCAACGCTGCCCTGCACCCCAAACAGCGTACCGACTGCATCTAGAAAAATGACTTTTGGCTGACCCATATTGGCCTTACTAACAGCTCACACCGAGAGGATATCTCGAAGCGGTTTGCTAATCCAGTTCAAGCCGACGCGAATCTGGTGATCTAGGGTGGGCATCCGGTAAAGATAGGCCAGACGACGGGCTATATGAGCCATTTCGCCTTCAAGCTGCAGGCCCAGCCCGGTCAGGGTGGCTTTGTCGGTGCCTAAGGTCATCATTTCGCCCAGATGCTGGTAGCGGAAAGGCAGCAGCGGTCGCTCTGTCAGCGAAGCCCAAATGTTCCAGCCCACATAATCGGCCTGCTGCATAGCGGCCTGGGCCGAGGCGGGCACCTGTTGGCTTTCTGCATCTAGACATTCCGCCACGTCGCCCAGGGCAAACACTTCGGGATGATCGATGGCCTGCAGCGTTGAGGTGATGGCAATGCGGTTGCGATCGCTCCGCTTTAGAGACAGCGCCTCCACTGCCGGATTCATCTTCACGCCCACCGTCCACAGCACCAGCTCGACGGGAATGATGTCAATCTGGTCCCGGTACTTCAGGCTGAGGCTGTTTTCAGTCACCGATTCAACGGTCGTTTCTAGATCAAGCCAGACGCCCTGATCCGAGAGCGCCTGCAGGGCTACCTGCCGGTTGTGTTCAGGCGATGTGCGCAAAATTTCTGTGGCCTGCTCCACCAGCCGCAGCCGCCCGCGCGAGCCTAGCCGCTCTGCCAACTTGCAGGCCAGCTCTACGCCGCTGTAGCCGCCGCCAATGACCGCTACCCGAATTTTTTCGGCCTCACTGGCCTCCAATATCCGCAGTCGCTCCCTGAGGCGGTTCGCATCATCCAACGAGCGAAAGGCCAGAGCGTGCTCAGCGACTCCAGGCACCCAGTCCATCGGCGTTTCGCCGCCCAACGCCAGCACCAGCCGGTCATAGGCCAGCGTGGCCCCATCACCCAGCGTTACCTGGCGACCTTCTAAATCAATCGCGCTGACGCTGGACTGGTGAAAGCGAATGCCCGTATTGGCCAGCAGTTCTTCGTAGGGCGGCGCAACCTCCCAGGTTTGCAGCTCTCCTGTGACCAGTTCGTAGAGCAGCGGGCTAAAGAGAAAGCGATCCTGCTGATCCACCAAAACAATTTCGGGAATTTCGGCTTTGGGCCAGGGCAGCTTGCTCAGGCGCAGAGCCGTGTAGAGACCGCCAAAGCCGCCGCCGAGAATGCAGATTTGCTGACGAGAAGTCATGGATTGCCAGTACTGGGGTTCTCTCTACAGGATAGGCGAATTGAGCGGGGGTGAGGGGTTAGGGCGGCGTTGCTACCCAAACTCCTCACCCCTTGCGCCGATACTTTGGATCGTTCCAGGCACTGCCGACTCCTTTGAGGATGCCTCGGCCAATTAGGCCAATGCCGCGACCGACGACGTCGGTGAGAAGGTAGACTAGGCCGCTGCCCAGAAAGGAGATGGTGGTGCGGAGGCGAGGTGCGATCGCATCTCTAGCTTCAATGGCTAGGGTGACTGAGAGCTGTAGGCCAGAAAGCCGATCGAGCTCTTCTTGACGAGGGGCGTAGACAAAGCGGGTTTGGATGCCGCGTTCGGTCAGCATTAGCAGGCGGTGCTGGCTTTCGAAGACGGCCTTGGGTTCGTTTAGCAGAGAGTCCCAACGGTAGCGCCAGGAAAGATCGTTGCGAAACCGTTCAATGTCGCGGGTAGACATGATGCGGCGTTGGTAGAGATATTTTTTGATTTCTTCGATATCGGCAAAACGGTTGAGCAGGGGCTGCATAACGGCATTGGCAACCTGGATCAGCAGGTTCTCTAGCAGCAGGCGGCTGCGCCCGAGGGCTTCTGGGGTGGTAGCTAGATAGGCGCTGCCGTCTACAACCATTGCTTCTTGAAATAGCAGATGGCCCAGCAGCAGAGGCACTTGGGGAATTTTGTTGAGGATGGCAGTCTGTACTGTGGTTTCTTCTAGCAGCAGCGTTTTCACAACTGGCTGCTCTAGCACGCCTACCTCCAGGGTGTAGTAGCGGCCAAAAAAGTCAGTAATCACGGCCTGCCAAACGTCTCGCAGAATGTCTGGGCAGGTTACAGTGAGCTGTCCTGGTAATAGGCGAGCTTGGCGCAAGTCGTCTAGGGCATCTTCTAACTTGCGCAGGGTGAGGAAGAGCAGTTCACGTTTTTTCTCCTCTCGCAAAATATCAATTTCTAGAGGCAGGCCGCTGATGTTTTCCAAGGGGCTTTGCAGCTTGCGAAAGACGCTTTCAAAAACGACGGTCTGCAGGTCGCCGCGCTGCAGGCTGAGCCGATCGGAGGTCGTTGGCACCAGGTTTCGGCCTGGCTCTGGCAGGTTGGCCTCGGCCATTGGCTCGATTCGTTGAGGCGGCGGTGCAGCGGCTGAGGCGGGCTCTGCGGCAGTGACCGGGGACCATTGATCGGAGAAGCCAGGGGTGGCCAAAATGCGTTTGATCAGCCAGCGGGCGGCTCGCAGCTCCCGGTAGCGTCCGGCTAGCAGTGCCTCTGATAGGGCAGAGCTTGTGCCTGATCGTTGAGCATTGCTCAGTTCGGCAATGGCGGCTTCAATCTGCTGGAGCGAGGATAGACGCAGGCTAATCCGCAGGGCGGTGAGGGGGCTAGGAACAAGCCGGGTAAAGGTTTCTGCTGCCATTGCAGGGGCCTGTATTTCGATCCCCTGAGAGGGTGGCCCGGCCAGCTGCTCGATGAGCTGAGCCAGCTCCCGCACGGGCATGCCTCGCGCGCCATAGGCGTCGGCTCCCATCTGCCGGGCGGCTGCCTGCAGCACGGGTTCGGTGCGGCTGCTGAGCACCAGCACCGGCAATGTGGGATACCGAGACTTGATGGCGGCACAGAGCTGCAGCCCTGGCAGCTGGTCGGGCATTCCCTCGCCCAAGCCCAGATCTAAGATCACCAGATCGAGGTCGGGCAGAGTGTCTGCGGCAGGCTCAGACTCTACTTCGTCTGCTTCAGCCTCGCTATCAGTTGGGGGACGGCAGCGAGCGGCCAGTAGGGCTAGAGCCTCTTCTCCCTGACTGGCTTCGGCGGCTACTTCAAATCCGGCAGACTGCTCCAGCCAAATCTTTAGACCCAGGCGAAAGACCGGGTCTTCATCCACCAGCATCAGACGTAGGGAGTCAGGGCTCATTCAAATTCGGAGTCGCTCGTAGGTTCATCTGAGTCAGCTGCACCGTCTGATTCCCAGATAGACCAGATGTAGTTGCGCTCATCTTCCCACAAAGCAACGGCTCGTCGCGCCTCGCTGTAGAGGGCTCGGCCAGGGCCAATCTGCGAAGCCAGTGCGATCGCAGCGCTTAAGTTGCCCTCATAGGCCAGATCTTTGGCCTCGTCTAGAATCGGCTGATCCTCCTTGATCTCAATGGTGCGGGTCCAATCTGCAATCAGGCTTTGGGCTCTGGCATAGAGGGCGCGCTCTGGCTGGACTTTTTGAGCTGCCTCGATAGCTTCTCTAAGCTGGTTTTTCTCGGCTAGCGCCACCGCTTCATCGATTAGGGGCCGATCCTCAATAAACTGAATCTCCCGCTGCCAGTCGGCAATGCGAGCTTGGGCATCGGCTCTGAGGGCGCGGCCCAATTCAATCTGGCTAGCCTCAGCAATGGCCTGCTCCAAGGCCGCAATCGTGCCCGGTCGCGCCAGCTGATCCGATCGCGCCAGAATGGGTCGGTCGGCAATTCGCTCCAGCTCTTTTTGCCACTGGGCGATTAGCGTTTGCGCCTGGATGCGTCGGGGGCGGTCAGGTTCAATGGCGCGGGCCTGTGCGATCGCAAGCTGATAGGCTTGCCCCTGACCTAGGCGGGCAACCATCTGAGCCAGCTGGAGCCGAGAGGCATCGGCTAGCTGGGCCTGCCAATCTTGCCGGAAGGTTTGCGCCTGCTGATAAAGCGGGCTGTCTGCCGGAATTTGCTCAACTGCCCGAATGGCTTCCCGTAGGGCAAATAGCTCAGCGTAGGTCGGGGTAGAGGCCGCTTTCTGAATCAATGCCGAACTGGCTAACTGCTGAGCGTGGGCAAACCTAACTAGAGTCTGAGCTTCTGGCCCGTGGTTGGGGTTGGGCGGCACTTTCTGGGCGGCAGTTACGGCCTCCTCTAGATTGCCTGACTTCCACTGCACCATGGCGTAAGCCAGCAGGATTTCGCCCCAACGGTTAATATCCTTTTCAGTCTCTGCCCAAACTCGGCTCCCCAAATCTACCTGCCGAGCCACCGTAATCGCTTCTAGGTAATCTTCTGGCTTGCCCTTGCCAGCCAGTTCCCGAGCTGCGATCAGGCTGGTCCAAGAGCGCTGCTCTCGCTGCAGCTGCCGCTGCCAATACTGGAAGCGATCGCGCAGCCAAAAGTCGCTCTTGAGCAGCTTCAAGTTTTGCAGCGTTTCGTTAGCCGTGTCCCAATTGCGGCGTTCAATGGCTGTAGCCAAAGTCGTTTCGAGAGTTTCGCCTGAGCTCCACTCCTGCCGCCATTCGTAGATGGCAGCCTGGGCAGGTTTGCGCAGCGGCGTGTTCTGGGGAATGCTGCTGGCCAGCTCAACCCCACCCTCCAAATCCCCTGCCTGCACTCGGCGGCTGGCTAAAAACATGAGTTTCTGAGAAGCCTCTGTGAGCACCTTTTGGGCTTCTTCGTAGTCACTATGGATCTTGGGCCAGTTAGCCGTGAGCAAAATGGCCGCTGTCAGGTCTTGAGGACTCCCCGATCTAGACTGGGTCCGAGCGCAGTAAATGCGATCGTTGCTAGAACTGAGGCGGGACATTTCCTCACAGTTGGGTACGGGCGGAATCCGCGTCAGCCAAACCAGTGCCCACGTGCCCAAAATTCCCGATCCTGCAAGCAGCGCTACCCACAGAATCGGCCATAGCCATTCCTTGAGCGCCCGCCACCAGTGGAGGCGCGGCTGATAAACCCTTGAGCTAGGCTTTGAATTCGCTGATGATGAGGATGCCATGAACTCGAACTAGCACTCCCTACTCCACGTTCGAGGTCTTTTGCTGCTGCCGACCTCGACCCCGCATCGGGCTGAAATGCCTACCACGACCGGGAAAGATGCTGCCATTTTAGATGTATTTCTGAGACTTGATCATGAATCTCTCAAACTTTATGTGCCGCTCGAGTAGCTGCTTTTCCAGACTCACCTGGGGGCACTGGGCCAGTAGGGTCGGAGCCATTGCTGCAGCCACCTTGTTAGCCCACGGCAGCGCCCAAGCCTGGAATCCTGGCCACCTACAGCAGCTCCTGATTACTAATGAGTGTGCTGGCTGTGACTTAAGCCAAGCTGTTCTCGCCAGCGCTCGGTTAAATCAAACTAACTTGACCCGAGCTAACCTAGCAGGTGCCCAACTCCAAGAGTCTTCCCTACTCAGCGGCAATCTAATGGGCGCTAACCTGAGCCAGGCAGACCTAAGCCGAGCCACGCTGGTTGGAGCCGATCTCACCCAAGCCAATCTAGAAAATGCTCTCCTGATCGGAACTAACCTGAGCCGTTCAACGCTGACCCAGGCTCGACTGCCTGGAGCTAACCTGCAAGGGGCACAGATGACAGAGGTGCGTCTGTTCGAGGCCGATTTGCAGGGCAGCGGCCTTCAGGAAGCTAACCTGCTGCGGAGCAACCTGAGCCGGGTGAATCTTGATGAAGCTGACCTCACCCAGGCCGATCTATTCCAGGTCAATCTAGTCAGGGCATCGCTACGAGGCGCTAATTTGACCGGAGCCGACCTGCGTGCCGCTCGTCTAGCCAGAGCAGATTTGCAGGGAGCCAATCTGACCGATGCTAAGTTGCAAGATGCCGGTGTGCAGGGGGCCAATCTATCTGAGGCGATCTTTTGTAATACTCAAATGCCCAACGGCCAAATCAACAATTCTGGCTGTTAAGGTTCAAGTTGAAGATGGGGTTTCGAACTGGCTAAACTAATTCTTTAAATGGGGTTTTACCCCTCTTGTGCTGTTTTGGCTTGGCTTGCTACTCTCCCTTCCCATATTTTTTGAAAAAGGGGAGAGCGAGCGCGACTTCTAATTCAAAACTTCATAATTTCATAAAGGTCATCATCATAAAAATAAGGAAATCTTCACAGACATTTAGTAGATTGATTGGGTGTCTGAACGACAGAGCATGAAACGATGGCAGAGGACTACTCCCGATCAGGGTTGAAAGATCAATCTGTTTTGTTTGCCAGTGCAGCTTTGGCCGCTTTAGTGCTGTCTCTGCCCTGGTTCATCTACCGAGCAAATGCCAATCAGTGGTTCAGATCTAATCCATTTAAGGCTGTAGAAGCTGATTTTCTCTACGAAAAAGCGTTAGAGACGGGTTGGGAGGCGGCTGTGGCGGTACAGTCTGCCCAGGGCCGACGAGACTGGGAAACCGTCGTTACTCGTTGGGGAGAGGCTATTACCCTGCTGGAAAAGGTTAAAACTATTCCCTCAGATCGATCCGAAGAAGCGCAGACTAAGCTAGCCGAGTATCGAGTGTTTCAAGAGTACGCTTCAGAGCGAGCTACCAGGTCGTTGCCCGAGTTTTCCTGGGAAACGATTACAGAACTGGCGGGACAAAAGAGCTTTGTTCTGGTCGATCCCGATCGCAATGATGCGCTCTCCCCTGGCCCCCGACTAGACATTGAGGCAGACAACACGATTACCAACACTGCCCACGTGAACCATGTACTGTCTAGTTTGGGGCTGCCGCCTATCCCTGGCGCAAACATTAGCCCTGGGGAGAACGTGCAGATCCGCAGCAACGAATACATCATCAGAAATTACCCGCTGGGCGAACTCTCGCTGCATCGGACTTCATGCAACGATTCGTTCACTATTAACAGCCGATACGACTGTCTTTGGAAAATTACGCTGCGTTAGGAAGATTTAAAGACAGGGAGATGCGGGGACGCGGAGAAAATTTGTTGGCGGCCGAGCTGATGTTTCTCGGGCGATTGAGCGGGGCACTCTGGCTGGCAGCTTTTTCTATGGGGCTCAAAGAAACTCTTTGATTTTACAGATCCCTCTACCAGAAGATGTACTCTAGGCCAATATCCAACTCCGGCTATTTTTCCCACAGAGGACTCCCCCATGACTCTAGCAGCGAATCCCCAGTCCCTCTCAGGAATGAGCGTTGAGGACGATCGCACTGGCCTTAGCGTAGAAACTTTAAGACGGGCCTTCCTAGATAATCTTTTCTACATTCAGGGTAAGTTTCCCCGGCTTGCCACTAAGCACGATTATTATTTGGCCTTGGCCTATACGGTGCGCGATCGCATGTTGCAGCGCTGGCTAGGCAGTGCCGCTACCTATACCGATCTGCAGTCGCGTACGGTCTGCTATCTGTCAGCTGAGTTTCTCATGGGGCCTCACTTGGGCAACAACCTAATTAACCTGGGCATTTACGATCAGGTGAAAGAGGCGATGGACTCCGTTTGCGTCAACATAGATGATCTGTTGACGACCGAGGAAGAGCCAGGCCTAGGCAATGGTGGCTTGGGGCGCTTAGCTGCCTGCTACCTCGATTCTCTGGCGACGCTGGGCATTCCCTCGGTGGGCTACGGCATTCGCTACGAGTTTGGCATCTTCAGCCAGGAGATCCGAGACGGCTGGCAGGTGGAGCTGACCGATAAATGGCTGCGCTACGGCAACCCCTGGGAGGTTGCTCGACCCGACTGGGCGGTTCACGTCAAGCTAGGGGGCCACACTGAAACTTACCAAGATGAGCAGGGCCGACAGCGGGTGCGCTGGATTCCCGCCCGCGAAGTGGTTGGCATGCCTTACGACACGCCGATTCTGGGCTATCAGGTGAATACGGCCAATACCCTGCGGCTGTGGAGCGCCGAGGCTCCTGAGTCCTTCGACTTCGAAGCCTTTAACCGGGGTGACTACTACCAGGCCGTTCAGAAAAAGATGGTCTCAGAAAATCTGAGCAAGGTGCTCTACCCCAACGATGAGCGGCTAGAGGGCAAACAGCTGCGGCTAGAGCAGCAGTATTTCTTTGTGTCCTGCTCGCTGCAGGATATGTTCCGCATTCTCAAGGGGCAGGGTTTACCGGTCGAGCGCTTTCACGAGAAATTTGCGATTCAGCTCAACGATACCCATCCTGCTGTAGCGGTGGCCGAACTGATGCGGCTATTGCTCGATGAGCACGGACTGGACTGGGAAAGTGCCTGGGCGATCACTCAAAAAACGGTTGCCTTCACCAACCATACCCTGCTACCAGAAGCGCTGGAGCGCTGGACACTTAGCCTGTTTGGACGGCTGCTGCCCCGTCACCTAGAGATTATTTTTGACATCAACACCCGCTTTTTAGAGCAGGTGCGGCTTAAGTTTCCGGGAGATCAAGAGCGGATTGCCCGGATGTCTTTGATCGATGAGTCAGGCGAGCGCTATGTGCGGATGGCCAACCTGGCCTGCGCGGGCAGCTTGGCTATTAATGGGGTGGCTGACCTCCACACTGAACTGCTGAAAAAGACAGTGCTGCGGGACTTCTACGAGTTTTCGCCTGAAAAGTTTAGCAACAAGACCAACGGCGTTACCCCACGCCGCTGGATTGTCTTGAGCAATCCCCGCATGACTCGGCTGATTTCGAGCAAAATTGGCGACGGCTGGATTAAGCACTTAGAAGATCTGCGCCAGCTAGAGGGCTATGCCGAAGATGCCGCATTCCGGGCAGAGTGGCGGCAGGTGAAGCAGGCTGTCAAATACGACTTGGCGCTGCATATTGAAAAGCACATGGGCATTACCGTCGATCCCTACTCGCTGTTTGATGTGCAGGTAAAGCGAATCCACGAGTACAAGCGCCAGCACCTCAACGTGCTGCACATCATCGCGCTTTACAACCGCCTGCGACACAACCCAGATTTAGAGATTACCTCGCGTACCTTCCTCTTCGGCGGCAAAGCGGCTCCCGGCTATTTCATGGCCAAGCTGATAATTAAGTTCATCAACGCGGTGGGTGAGGTGGTGAACAATGACCCGCTGACGCGCGATCGCATGCGGGTGATCTTCCTGCCCAACTTCAATGTCTCCAACGGGCAGCGTATCTATCCGGCCTCGGATCTGTCGGAGCAGATTTCGACGGCAGGCTACGAAGCCTCAGGTACTGGCAACATGAAATTTGCCATGAATGGGGCGCTGACCATTGGCACCCTCGATGGAGCTAACGTCGAGATCCGCAAAGAAGTTGGGGAAGACAACTTCTTCTTGTTTGGCCTGACCGCTGAAGAAGTGATGCAGCTAAAAAAACACGGCTATCACCCTCTGGATTACTTTGATACCAATTCTGAGCTTAAAGAAGTGGTTGAACTGATAGCTGGGGGCCATTTCTCCAACGGCGATCGCGACCTGTTCAAGCCGCTGGTTGATCAGCTTATGCTCAGCGATCCCTATCTGCTGCTGGCCGACTACCAGCCCTACATCGACTGTCAAAATGAGGTGGGCCGGGCCTATCAAGACCCTGAGCGCTGGAGCCGCATGTCTATTCTCAATGCGGCCCGAACCGGCAAGTTTTCCTCGGATCGGGCGATTCATGAGTACTGCCAGGACATCTGGAAGGTGAAGCCGGTGCCCATCGACCTCCAAGCCTACAGCTTTGATGCCGGTAGCTGTGAACTGCCTAGCCTAGAGTAAGGAAATTTTTGATGAATCAACCTAGAGACGCTGGGCTCAGCGTCTCTAGACCCGTCTTTAAACCCCTTTATAGCTCGATTTCCTTGCCTAAACGGGCATAGCGCATCCGCAGCACTAACCCCAAGGTAATCTGCTTAAATAGCCAGTACAGTCCAGCAATAATCAAAAACATCGCCAGAATGACCGCCAGTGGCCGCCTTGAGGTCAGGTCGTCAAGCGTTTGCAGCAGCACCTCGTCTGGATCGGAGATAATATCCCAGCTGTTGAAACGGCGAAAGCGGCCAATAAACACCCCAACTGCAGCCAGGGCATGGGTCATCAGTTCGGCCCAGAGGACATACCGTTTGGCCCCTTGATTGCGAAGATACTGCCCTTGGTTCAGCAGAGATACGACGTAGGCTTCAAACCCGGCCAAAATTGACAGCACGTGCAGCGGGATATAGGCGACCGTCAGCGCAATGATGGAAAGCCCATCGCGGGTGGCGCGAATGAAGTGAATAATGTCTGTCAGCACGTAGGGTGCATTCGGCAGAAATGCGACGTAGACAATCAGGGCCAGCCACCAGAGGGCGTTGCGAGGTACAGGCCGACGCTGCCGAAACAGCCAAAAACTCAGCGCCAGCGGGATAAAGGCAAGGAATAAATTCCAAAGAATCCAGCCGCTGTAGCGATTAGAAAAGACAGAGGCAATTTGAATAAAATGTTCTCGCATAGGCCCGAGGCTTTAACTTTAATTTTTCTCAGACTACCGACAAAAATGAAGACTGGGTGAGGAAGCGACCACAGTTCCCTTAATCTGAACAAAGTTTTGTCTGCTTCATGAAGATTAAGTTCATGAAGGAAATTAGACCCTAGGTGCTCAGCTAAGTTCCTGGCTGGCAGTCCCCAACGTTTGCAGCGCCAGGCGGGCAGCCCCGACAATTCCGGCCTGGTTGCCCAACTCGGCAATGAGAATTTGCAGGTTTTCGCGGGAACTGGGCAATACCCGCTGTTCAATCTCCGCTTTGACTGTGGGTAGAAACCAGCGCGCCCCGGCACTGATACCCCCGCCCAAAATCACAGCTTCGGGCGTGACGATATAGATCAAGCTGGCTAGCCCCGCTCCCAGGTGGCGACCATACTGCTGCCAGAATGCGATCGCATCCTCCTCTCCAGCCTCAGCTTTGGCTGCCACCTCTCCCGGCTCTAATCCGGTTTGTCGCCGCACCGCCTGCACCGAGCAGTACTGCTCTAAAGAGCCTCGGTTGCCGCTGTTGCAGGGCGGCCCCTCGGGGTTGAGAGTAATCAGTCCCAATTCTCCGGCGGTGCCGTGGCGGCCCACAAACAGCTTGCCGTCTAGAATCAAGGCTCCCCCAACGCCGGTGCCTAGGGTCAGCAAAATCAGATCTTTGAAGGCGCGACCAGCCCCCAGCCAGGCTTCTCCTAGCCCAGCACAGTTGGCATCGTTGGCTAGTACGGTGGGGCGCTTGGTTTTGGCCTCTAGCCAGTCGGCGACTGGCACATCCTGCCAGCCTGCTAAGTTGATAGCTACCCGCGCCACTCGTCCGGCAGCATCGGTGGGGCCAGGGGTGCCAATACCGATGGCGGCAGCTTCATCGTTGGGATCGAGATCTGCGATCGCAGCCGCCATCGCCTCGATCACGGCTTCTGGCGTAGCGGGCTGCGGCGTCGGCACGCTTAATGAGGCCAGACAGGTGCCCGCTGGCGTAAAGCGCCCCAGCTTAATGGCGGTACCGCCCAAATCTACCCCGATTACCTGCGCCAGATCCGTACCCATAGATGCCCATCTCCATATCTGCTTTTGGGACTGCTTTTGGGCATTGTCTCAGATTGGGGCGGCCCTACTTCCAGTTTTCACGTCGCAGCAGAGGATTGACCAAGTCGTTGAGCCCTTCACCCACTAGCGACAGGCCCGCTACCATCAGGGTCAGGGTCAGACCGGGAAAGAGTGCCGTCCACCAAATGCCGGTAGGCAGTGCATCGAGCGCCTGCCGGATGTCGGCCCCCCACTCCGGGATTTGCTCCGGCAGACCTAAGCCTAAAAAGCCCAGTCCCCCCAAAATCAAAATGGCGTCGGCAGCATTAAGGGTAAAGAGCACCGGCACACTTTGAATCACGTTGACAAACAGATAGCGGTTGAGCACTGCCCAGGTCGAGGCTCCCATGGCCTGGGCCGCTTCAATAAACAGCTCGGTCTTAATGCTGACTGTATGGTTGCGAACCACCCGATAGTACTGGGGAATGTAGGCAATGCTAAGTGCGATCGCAGCGTTGATCACCCCCCGACCCACCACAAAAGCCAGCGTGATCGACAGCAGCAGCCCCGGCAAAGTGTAGATCGTGTCCATAAAGAACAGCAGCGCCCGGTCTAGCCGCCCGCCCAGGTAGCCGCTGACCATGCCCAGCGGCACGCCAATGGCAACGCTCATGACGGTAGCCAGCAGCACCACCTGCCAAGCAGCCCGAGTGCCAAACAGGGTGCGAGAGAAGACATCGTAGCCCTGGCGGGTGGTGCCAAACCAATGCTCTGCTGAGGGGGGCTGATGAATGGGGTTGTCTAGCGCTGCCGTGGGGTCGAGCAAAATGCCCCAAGACTGCAGCAGTGGGGCCAGCAGCGCCACCAGGATAAACACCAGAGTGATGGCAATGCCTACCCACATCAAAATGACTGAGACGTTTGCCGCCTGGCGGTTGCGATCGCTAGCGCGGAAAAAGCGTTTACGGAGGTTGACAGTCATGGGCACAGCAGCTCAGGCATTGCGAGCTTCATTATCGCAGAGTCCTAGCCCACTGCCATACTGAAGGCACGTGAGTCCTTTTAGATTTAGATATGTCCTCTCTTTCCTCTGCCCCTACGTCTGCTCCCCTAGAAGTTTTGGCCGCTGCTGCAATGGCCCTGCGGGGAGCCAAGCCGCGCCCAGACGGCAAGGCCGTAACGGCTGCCCTGCTGGAGGCCGAGAAAACCGCTAAGCAGCAGCGGCAAACCTACACCCCCAACGAGCTCTATGGCACTTGGCGGCTCTGCTTTACGGCCCCCAAAAAGCCCCACTACCGCTCAGGGCAACCCGTGGGAAACGGGTTCTACGTCCCTACCCTGGCCGTGGCCCAAATCAGTTTCCTCCCAGACGCCGATCAGCCCGGAAAAATCACGATTCGCAATCAGCTGCGCTTGGGGCCTCTACAAATTACCTTTTCAGGGCCAGCCCGCTCCCCCGGCAAGAAAAACCTGCTGGCCTTTGACTTTACTCGGCTCGAAATTAAGGCCCTAGGGGCCACGCTCTACAGCGGTGCGACCGGCTCAAAGACGGCTAAAGCAGCCTCTTTTGATGCCGTTCCGGTGGCCCAACTGCCGTTTTTCTCCTTTTTTCTGGCCCAGGCTGACTATCTTGCAGCTCGGGGCCGCAGCGGTGGGCTGGCCCTGTGGGTTCGTGCCGAAGCGACTGCTCAGGAATAGAGCCCCTACAGAGCCTACCCTCAAGCGCAAGCTTAGGGGTTTGCTGCCGGGAGAGAAGGTTCTCGGCTGAGGGGCTGCGCCGTTGGATTTGGGCTGCCCGCCTCAATCACGTTAAAGGAATTGACCGTCTGCACTGTCAACACCTGGGGCGGGGTTGCATCGGGAGGATAGATCAGGTCAATCTCAACCTCTCGCCGTTCCCCGGCAGGAATATTCAGCTTCACCAGAGGATCGCCCTCCTGACCGCGCCGCTGCACCAAATGGACATAGTGGGTCTGCCGAACGCCAAGCTGATTGGCATAGCGTAGGCGCACCGTACCCCGGAAGAAAACTCGATTTTCGGGTGGCTGCCGGAAGCGTAGCCCACCCTTAAGTCCCTCATCTGGCAAGGGAGTCTGGAGCTTCAGTTCGACGCTTTGAGTCGAGCCAGTAGGGTTGTACAGGGGCATCGTCAGGCTGTAACGGATGCCGTAGTTGCCGTGGGCTCGGAAGGCCGTATCGGGGTAGCGCACCAACATCGGCGCACTTTGGATTTGCCCAGTGCCAAAAGTATTGCGGTCTACGGTACTGAGCACATAGGAGAAAGCATCGCCTGGCTGAGGAATAGACAGGACTGTGGTGTCGGGGCCATCTGTGACCAGAGTGCTCCACTGAGAACCGCGAGCGACTCCGGCTACGCGACCGTAGTAGAAGCGACCAGCTCGGTAGGTTTCGGGGTTAGTCGGCGGAATGTCTCGGGGGCCGGCCAGGCTGCCCCGCCGTAGTAGGTCAATCCATTCTCGCAGGGCGGGCACCCGCTCAGCCCCTCCTGCCGCTGGCGGTGCGTACATCGCCAAACTGGCAACGTGCACTGGGCCACTGCTAGAGAGGTACATCATGGCAGTCCGCCCGTTGCTAGGCAGAGGCTGATTGTTGGGCCGAGGCACGACTACAACGTCTCCTGGCCCTAGCCCGATACCGGCCTCTCCGGCAGTGGCGGCTACCACCGTGACTTGGCTGGGTGCAGGCTTGGGAATCGTGCTGCCCTGGGGATACGTGCCGTTGACTGGCACCGTCAGCTGCCGCAGGGGAATGGGCACGTTCATTAGCAGGTGCACATGACCAGGCGGGATGACCACTTCACGGGGCCACTGGGACTGGTTTTGCCCCCTTAGGAGGTCAGTGGTCGTGCGGCTGCCGGGGCCAGCATAGATAGTGCCGTTGGGGTTGAGAACCGTTGAGGGCAGCTCTCGAAAGGGGGCCTCCTGGCTCAGGTAGGTCATGCCCTGGAGAACTTCCACGGTGACAGGCTGGTCGCCGGGATTGTGTACTAGAACGCCCAAAAAGAGAGTACGGCGGTCGTCGTGGGACACCCCTCGGGCGATGTGGTGGGCAAAAATATCAAAGCGCCCTTGAAAGGGAAAGTTGAGGTGCGCCTGGGGGGTTCGCATCCCTTCTGCGGGGAACGTGGAGAGCAAGATTCCCTCGCTCTGAATGACCTCTGGGCTGTTGCTGTTAAAGACAGGCACCTGGTCGAGCTGTCCTGGCAGAGGCCGCACATCCTGCTGCTGGACAACCTCGGCATAATGCTGAGGGTCTGAGGCCACCAGGGTCGCCTCAGACAGCCGGGAGGCTAGGCCGGAAATTAAGGTTCTAGGCTGCTCGAAGGGGCGAGCTTCCTCTGGTTGGAAGGCTGCGCCAGTAGCAAGCGGTGGGGCGGGTGCCACCAGCGCAGAAGGTTCAGAGACTCCAGGCTCTAAGGTTGACGCAGGTAACGTCTGAGAGAGCACTGGAGTCAGGGTCAAGGCCGCTAGCGCGGTTAGCATAGGCTAACTGAAGAGTTCAACGGAGTTTGCTCAGCTTAGAAACTGCTGCCTCAAATTGGGTGCGGCAGTTTAGCTAGGTAATACACTCTGAAATGCCACAGGATCGTTACAAACTGCAATCATCAATACACCATACACCAAGGAGACACAGGATTTATTGAGGCTCGTCGTGTTCTCAAAAAAATTCTGATAAGTGTTTTCGCTGGGTGTGAAGTTAAGATGCCCCGGCTCTGCCGGAAAAGCACGGGGTGGCAAATTGCTCTAAAATCAGCCGCTCTGTAAAGGGGCGTTGAGCGTTTTGCCAATGCGATCGCGCGCGTCTTCTAGGTGAGCCCGAGTGCTGATGTCGAGCCGATCGCCCTGGCGGCGCAGGGTAGTTGCGATCGCATCTCCCAAGCGCTGCAGCTGATATCGGGCCATCACCCGCGCATCTTCGGGGGCTCCCAAGGTAGATCCAATGCCAATCGCTTCTAGTAAATCTTGGGCCCCTTCTAGATCGCTCAGGCTATGCCGCAGAACCAGGCTGCTGAGCAGGGTCAAGTGATGCCGCTGCAGGCCGCGCCGCAGGCTGGTCAGGGCTGGTGGCTGGCCGTCTGTGGTTAGAACTTCGCTCCAGACCATCTGGTTGACTCGCTCAAACAGTTCCGGCAGGCTCAGGGTTGCCGTAGGGCCTGCCTTGAGTTCCCCGTCTCGCAGCCGCCGCAGTCGGTCAGCAAAAAACAGGTCATTTAAGGCCATGCCCTGAACGAAGAGAATGCGATCGTAGGCAGGGTAGTCCAGGGGATACACGGTCAGGCTCTGGCCCCAGTGATTCCAGCGGTCGGGGGCGAGGGAGTTGAGCAGATCGGGGGAGAAATTAAAGGCGTCGGGAGACAGCACATATTTCTCCAGCAAGTCCAGAGCCTGTCGCTGCTTTTCTGCAGAAATGGGCGCAAACGGCTGCTGGCCCCGCGAGTCCCAGGGATTGGTGCGGGTAAACTGCTGGCCGCCAATATAGTTAGAAATGGTGAACATCTGGTGCTGGTAGTAACCCATGATTAGGTCAAAGCGGCGGCGCAGCTGACCGTAGCCCTCCCCCGGTCTGACCGAATACCAGTTCAGCTTTTTCCAGATCGCTTGAGCATTCTCCATTTGCCACTGCGCATACTGCAACGGATCGCTGCTGAGGTCCCAAGCAGCAGCCTGAGGATTCAAAAAATCGTAGATATCTTCATCGGTGGCGTAAGCCAGTTCAGGGGTGCCGCTGCGCTGGGCAATGCTCTGCAAACTGCTCTGGTCAAACTGCGACAGCCGTCCCTGTAGGGGCTTGTACCCATACTCGATAGCCCACAGGTCGTAAGGGCCTAGACGGGTGGGAAAAAAGTCTCCCTGGGCACTGCTGTCGAGAGCCAAATTGGGCGGAAAGTAGTCCATCACTGAGCTAACCAAGCCCTGGCTATGGGTTAATTCGGCATTATTCAGGTCTTCGGGGGTATTCAGTGTACTGCCCAAGAAGTTGTGCCGCAAACCCAATACATGCCCGACCTCATGAGCCGTTAAAGACTTGAGATAGTCGTGGACGTAGGTTTTGAAGACCTCTGATGGGGTAAAGGGGGCCCCCAGCAGATCGAGGGCTAGGCTGCCAAAGGCGACCTGCTGGGCGGCGCTGTAGCCAGCGCAGCGATCGGCAGCGGCTGACTCCGCCGCTAAAACCTGGGCAGTTCGAGGGGTAGCGGTGGCTGGCTGGCTGCCCTGGGCCTGGCTCAGCAGCCACTGGTGATAAACGCTCCGAAACGGGCGGCCACAGAGCTGCAGGTAGGTCTCGGCCTGGGTCGATAGGGGACCGACAAAATCTTGGTATTCCCGCTGCAGGTAAGAGACTACATTGGCGTCGAGCACGACATCGGCATCTAAAATTTCTCCGGTTAGCGGATTGACGCGGGAAGGCCCGTAGCCCAAGACGCCGCTGCCAAAGGAGTCAGACCAGCGGATCACGTTGTAGCGGGTATCGGCCGGATCCCAGTCGGCATCGTTGGGCATTTGTCGAACTGCGATCGCATCTCGAAAGCCTGCCTGCTCAAACGCCTCATTCCACATCAGCACACCCTCTCGAATTGCCTGTCGGTACTCCGTCGGCACCGTATTTTCAATCCAAAAAACAATTGGGGACTGGGGCCGTGATAGCGCGGCGGTAGGGTCTTGCTTTTCCAGGTGCCAGCGGTGGATGTAGCGGGTGAAGGACTCGCGAGCACGGGCCTGGGCTGGGGCGCGAAAGGCCGTGAGGAAATAGCCCACCCGTTCGTCAGCTAGTCGGGGCTGATAGCGCGGATTTTCTGGCAGTTGGGAGAAGCTGTAGCGCATTCTCAGGTTAAATCCTCGGGCATCGGCCAGAGTCTCAAGGCTAGGCGAAAACAAAAACGACAGCGGGTTGCTGCTGCCGCCGCCAGAAAAGCTCAGGACTGCAGCCAGCTCCACATTTTGCGGAAACGGCTGGGCTGTCTCCAGGTAAGACGCTTCGGTATTAAAGCTGTAGCCGCCAAATACCCAGGGAAACTGGGCCACCAGATCGGCCGGGTCGCGGTTGAGCAGAAAGGCTCCGAAATCTACCAGCAGCAGTCCGCTTTTGTCCTCAATGCTGACGATATTGAGGGTCGCAATCGGTGAATCGCTAAAGGACTCATTCAGTAGACGGCGCTCCTGGCCTGACCCCGGTCCTGAGCGAAAATTGAGGTTGGGCACCACTATCTGGAGCTTATTGCCCGGCACTCGGCGAAACTGCAGCAAAAAATCGTCGATGTCCCAGCCGCGAAACAGCCCCCACTCGCCCAGCCCCGACTCCAGGGTGGCTAGAAAGAGAAAATTTTGGTTGAGCTGCTCAGGCCGCAGCGCCAGCAGCAGTTGATTGCTGTCGAGGTTTTGATAGAGGGTTAGCAAGCCCTCTAGCCGGGTAAACCCTTCTATTGCCTCACTGAAGGGGCGGAGGCTGTTGGTCTGTGCCTCAGTAGAGTTTTCGTCAGTGGTTCCTGTGGGTGGGGCGCTCTGGATTTCTGTGTCTTTGTTGAGGCCCTTGGATAGAGACGTGCTTGGTTGAGCTACCTCTAGCGCGGTTGGTGGAGCAGTAGGCAGCGTCAGTGGCGGCTGGCCCAAGGCCCGAGATCCTAGGAGGACGGCCCCCAACATTAAACTAAAGAGGCAGGCTAACTTCAAAAATCGCTTCACCAGTTACCGATTCCGTTGGAATACCAAAATCTGTCTGTTTGAGCTACAGCTCCCTGACTTTAATCTAGAGCCTCAACCTACAGACAGATGACAATTGTCAGAAAGCTTAGAGTTTTTCTTTGTCAGCTATCTCTTGAGCACTATGTCAGTTACCCGCGCTGCGGTGCAGCAAAAGGCGCTACAACTCGGATTTCACAAGGTAGGCGTGGCCTCGGTACCGCCTCTGTCAGAAACTGCTCTACCTGCTCCCGAAGCTCAGGTCAAGGCTAGGCTACAGTCTTGGCTGCAGCAGGGATACCAGGCCGACATGGACTGGATGACCAACCCCAAGCGGCAAGACATTCGCCAGGTGATGCCGCAGGTGCGATCGCTAATCTGTGTGGCTCTCAACTACTACACGCCTCAGGATCGCCCTGAGGGCAGCCAGTATGCCAAGATTGCCCGCTATGGTTGGGGCCGAGACTACCATCGGGTGCTGCACAAGCGGCTCAAGGCGCTGGCCCAGTGGCTGCAAGACCAAGACCCGTCTATTCAAGTGCGCCACTACGCCGATACTGGGCCGGTGCAGGACAAGTTTTGGGCTCAGCAGGCAGGCCTGGGCTGGGTGGCTAAAAACGGCAACCTGATTACCCGTGAATATGGCTCTTGGGTTTTTTTAGGGGAGGTGCTGACCAGCCTGGAACTAGAGCCTGATCAGCCCCACACGGCCCACTGCGGCACCTGCACTCGCTGCCTTGAGGCTTGCCCCACCCAAGCCATTCGCCAGCCCGGTGTGGTCGATGCCAACCGCTGCATTGCCTATCACACGATTGAAAACCGGGCCGAAAAGCTGCCGGATGCGATCGCCCAAAAGCTGAATAATTGGGTGGCCGGGTGCGATATCTGCCAGGATGTTTGCCCCTGGAACCTGCGGTTTGCTCAGGCTACCGATGTGGCTGAGCTACAGCCCTACCCCTGGAATGTGACCCCTACCCTGGCTGAACTGGCTGATTTATCAGAGGCTGATTGGGCCCGACGGTTTCCGGCTTCAGCTCTGCGCCGGATCAAACCCTTCATGTGGCAACGCAATGCCCAGGCAGCTCAGTTTCCCCATTCGCCTGCAAGATGATCTAATCTGACTTCAGGCTGCGTATTCATGGAGCGGTAATCGGTCGTGCTGAAACGAACATCTGTGCTCTCACTGCTAGCAGTGCTAGGACTGTGGGGCGTCGCGCCCCCGGCTTTGGGTCAGGCTTTGGTACCCTACGTGCTGCCCGTAGATTTTAATCGCCTAGAGGAGCAGGGCCTGGTGCTAGCTCAAGAAGCGCTGCAGCTAGCTCAGTTTCAACAGTATGAGGTGGCTTTAGAGCGAGCCCAGTTAGCGTCTCAACTGGCCCCCGGTCGGGCTGAGATCTGGTCTTTACTGGGCAGCCTCTACCTGCAGTTGGATCGGGTGGATGAAGCTATTCCGGCCCTCGATCGGGCTCAGTCTTTGGATGGCAACAATGCTGGGGTGATGTTTTCCCTGGGGTCAGCGTATTTTCAGAAGGGTGAGTATCAGCGGGCGGCGGATCTCCTAGAACGAGGTCTGGCGATACAGCCCGATAACGCCGCTGCCCTATTTGACCTGGGCAATGCCTACTTCAAGCTCAATCAATACCCTCAGGCCATTAGCAAATATGAGGCGTCTGTACAGGCCACCCCTGAATTTTGGCCCTCGATCAACAATATCGGGCTGGTGCTGTTTGAGCAGGGCAAAACCGACGAAGCGATTGCCCGCTGGAGAAGCGCCTTAGAAGCTGCCCCTGAAGAGACAGAGCCCAAACTTGCGATCGCAATTGCCCTCTACTCCCAAGGAGAGCGCACCGAGTCTATTCGCTTGGGGATTGAGGCGCTGGAACAAGACAGCCGCCATGCTGATCCAAGCTTTTTGCGCGGTAACCTTTGGGGTAATCGGCTAATGACCTCAACTGAGCAGTTTTTCCAAGTTCCTATGGTCAAAGCGCTGATTGCCCAGCTCTAAAAGCCCAGCTCTAAAAACCCAGTTCTAAAAACCAAGAGAAAAAGTTTAGGGACGCGGTGATCACGTCCCTAAACTTTTCTGAGAACAAAAATATTGCCCTCATTGCCCCGGCCAATACGGATGTCTTTATCCAGGTAGGTCACTTCTAGCCAGCCCTGCTGCCGCTCCCGGTTGATGGTAAAGTCAATGCCCTGCCATAGGGGCAACTTGGAGGCTGCCTCAAGTTTTTGGATGAACTGGCTGGGGGAGCGGTAGTCCAAGACGCTCTGCAGGCCCAGCACCCCTCGCTCAAAGGCAACATTGACGCGCCGATCTGAGACAGGCTCAAAGCGGGCTGAAACCGAGACTAGACCAGAGAGCAAGGGCGGCCCTTTGACCTCAGCTAGATTGTAAATGCGCTGATTGGCGGTGCGAATGCACTGATAAATCTGCCCCAAATTGGCCAGCGGCACCCGGTCGATGCCCAGCAGCTCCTGGCTCGTGGTGTAGAGCAAGCGCCAGTCTCCTTCGAGCAGGTCGGTGGCGGCCAGCGGCTGCGGCGTCGGGTTGCGGTCTTCCAGGCGAGAAACGGCGGCCTGAATCGCTTGGCGGTCGGTGGGGCTGGCTAAAATGCCCCGGTTGAAAGGTGCGATCGCATCTAGCAAGTCAGCTTTGCCCAACATAGTCTGGCCCGAAAAGTGCAACAGCTGGCTGCATCATAGGTCATCAGCACGTCTGCCAACGACGACCGATTAACTTCGTTAGAATTAAAGACTGCCTGATTTAGGTCTAGAGACGGTGTAGAGTGCAAAAGAGCGCTGTGGACTCGGCTAAATTCCATTGCGCCGAGTTGACATATCAATAGTTCTGAGCTATCAATCCGGTGTAAACTTTTTTGCAGTTTACTGCTGATTGAGTCACCGTTCTCTGGTCTTGTGACACCTTTATCGTCTATCAGGTTTCCAGACCTTCTCTAAAGCTAACCATGACTTCACCTTTCTATAATCCTTCCATTCGACAGGTGCCGCGCAGCGCAAAAGCACCTATCCTGCAATCGTCAACCGACTCTTCCATTCTCACTTGGCTGGAAGAGATTGGTCGGCTGCGTGCGAGAGAGCCCGTCGAGGTCATTCCTGACGAGCCCGACAGTGAAGAAATTTCTGATCTGATGGGCAACGACGATGCTTATGAAGACGATGATGATTTGCCCATTGAAGACGATGACTAAGGTAGCTGCCGAGCGCGGCTGCTAAACTCAAGTCCGAATGTGAGAAATGGGGGCTGATTTGGCTGAAATTCAGCTGCACTCAGCCCCGGGGGGACTTCACCCAATCGGTAAGTTCCCATCAGTGTGTGTGGTGTGGTGTGAGATGAGGCAAACCCTCTGTGGACGCGAAGTTTTTTTCGACCAAGCCCCTAGGCGTGTCGGGCCTAATGCTGTTTTGGGTGCTAGCTGTTAGCCTGAGCCTGACCGCCATTGTGCTTGATACCGAGATGGGGCACGTCTTTACCCTAGGCTCCTCCCTGGCGGTGCCGTTTTTACTCTCTGCTTTGGCCAGCAGCACCCTCGGATTTTGGGCAGTGCCCCTGCTGCGGGCCTTAAAAACAGGTCAGTTCATCCGGGAAGAGGGGCCACAAGCGCACCTCAAAAAAGCCGGAACGCCAACAATGGGCGGTATTTTCTTTATTCCGGCAGCGGTGCTAGTGGCCCTGGTTGCCACTGGGTTTGCCCCAACGACGGTAGCGACCTCGGCGTTGACGCTGGCCTACGCCAGCATCGGCTGGCTAGATGACTGGCAAGTGCTGCGCCGCAAGTCTAATAAAGGCATTGCTCCGCGCACTAAGCTGCTGCTGCAAATTGGCTTTGCCGCTATCTTTTGTGCCTGGGCGCTGATGACTCAGCCGACCGATTTAACTCAGGTGGCGCTGCCGCTGGGGTTGAGCCTACCGCTGGGCCTGCTCTTCTGGCCGCTGGCTGGGTTTGTGCTGGTAGCTGAGAGCAATGCAACCAATCTGACCGATGGCCTTGATGGCTTGATGGGCGGTGCTGGGGCCATAGCGCTGCTGGGCTTAGGCGTGTTGGTTGCGCCTACTCACCCCGACCTGATGGTTTTCTGTGCGGCCTTGTCGGGAGCCTGTTTGGGCTTTTTGGTGCACAACCACAACCCGGCCAAGGTTTTTATGGGCGATACTGGCTCTCTGGCGCTGGGTGGAGCCTTGGGAGCAGTGGGTATTCTCAGCGGCAATCTCTTCGGCCTGCTGATTGTCACCCTGCTCTTTTTTGCCGAAACCCTCTCTGTGATTCTTCAGGTAGGCTACTACAAAGCCACTAAAGGCCCTGATGGTGTGGGCAAGCGGCTATTCAAAATGGCTCCGCTGCACCACCACTTTGAGCTGTCTGGCTGGCCTGAGATTCAGGTTGTGGCCGTCTTTTATGCGGTCTGTGCGGTGCTGGTGATAGTTGCGATCGCAACTGCATAAAGGGGAGCTTTTGGTTTAAGAAAGGGAGGTGCTGACAGGTACCTCCTTTTTCCTGCAGCCTATCTTCGTCCTTCTCTTTCCACAAAACACCGCTATGACTGCTCTTCGTCGCACTCTAGGAACACCTCCCAACGCCTGGCTGGTCAACGCTGAAGAAGCGGACATCACCCGCTCACCGCTGCCCCAGCGGCGGGTCAGCTTTGCCACAGACACCAAAAAGCTGCACGTAGATCTCAATAAAACCGCCTGCCTAGTGGTGGACATGCAGAATGACTTTTGCCACCCCGACGGCTGGCTGGCCTCCATTGGTGTAGATGTCAGCCCTGCCCGCGACCCGATTGCGCCGCTGGTGCGGTTGCTGCCCACGCTACGGCAGGCAGAGGTGCCGGTCATCTGGGTTAACTGGGGCAACCGCCCCGACCTGCTTAATATCAGTGCTAGCCTGCGCCACGTCTACAACCCCACAGGAGCCGGGGTTGGGCTAAACGACCCCCTACCTAAAAACGGTGCCCTAGTGCTGGCTCAGGGCAGCTGGTCGGCAGCCGTCGTGGATGAACTAGAGCAAACGGCTGCCGACATTCGGGTTGATAAATACCGAATGAGCGGCTTTTGGGACACGCCTTTAGACAGTATTTTGCGCAACCTGGGCAGAACTACGCTGCTCTTTGCGGGCGTGAATGCAGATCAGTGCGTCATGGCGACCCTGCAAGATGCTAATTTCTTAGGTTACGACTGCATTTTGCTGCGAGACTGTACAGCGACCACCTCTCCTGACTACTGTCTCCAGGCAACGGTCTATAACGTGAACCAGTGCTTTGGGTTTGTAACAGATTCAGCTGCGTTCCTGCAGGCTGTTAAAAAGTAGGCCCCACCGGGAATTTTCTTGACGAAAACTGGTTCGGTTGCTCTAATTTGAACTACCCTTGGTCAGACATTCAAAACTAAGCCTGTCTTGCCTGATTTACTCCCATTGAAACCCCTATGAATTCGCCACTTCATCCGGATCCTGCACTACAGTATGCTGCTCTCGAAAAAGAGACCCCAGCTGCCAGTAACTATGCTCCCTCAGTGCCCATTTCGGTGTATCGGGAGTTGGCAGCTGAGCTGAAAGCAACCAAAGCTCAGGTAGACGCTCTCAACGGGCAAAATCAGCAGTTGGGCCAGCAAAACCAGCTTCTGCGGCAAGAAATTCTGCGATTTGCTCAGTCTGCCGATCAGCTGCGCCATGCCATCGAGTCAACCCAACCCGCTGGCTTTCCGCTGCCAACTCTGGAGCGAAGCGAGTTTCGCCTAGAAGAGGCTGAGGCTTACTCTAGGTTCGGGGGTGAACCTGGCTCCAACCTGTCCACTCAGGTCACTCGCATCGTTAAGACCTCTGCTCCTCAAAAGCGGCCCCAGGGAAGCTCAAAGTCTCAGCCTTTGTTCACCGAACAGCGATCTGAGCGACCCCGACATCAGAGCGGCAGCAGCCGTCCCAAAGACATGAGCGGTCTGTGGCTAGCAACCACCATTCTGCTCATTGTGGTCAGTGCCTTTGGGGCTGGCTTCCTGATTATGAAGCCTCTGTTGGGCGGTAACCGGTAGGGTAAAGCGGTGGGATATCCTGGGGTCAGGCGAGCAAGCAGAGAAATGTATCGACAAATACAGTACTTAGGGGGTTCTCCTCGATACACATAGGGCTGCTGAGCTATGCAACGGTGAACGCTGAAGGAATATCAGGTCAGGTATGAAAAAAATTGAAGCAATAATTCGTCCGTTCAAGCTGGATGAGGTGAAGATTGCCTTAGTGAATGCGGGCATCGTCGGAATGACTGTATCAGAGGTGCGCGGGTTTGGCCGCCAGAAGGGGCAAACCGAACGCTACCGGGGGTCGGAGTACACGGTTGAGTTTCTGCAGAAGCTCAAGATCGAGATCGTGGTCGATGATGCTCAAGTTGATATGGTGGTTGACAAGATCATCTCGGCGGCACGAACGGGCGAGATCGGCGATGGCAAGATTTTTGTCAGCCCAGTAGATGAGATCGTCCGGATTCGTACCGGCGAGAAGAATACCGAGGCCGTTTAGGCTCCCGCCGATTGATCGGAAATTTTCGTTAGAGGCACGAACCTTCGTGCCTCTACTTTTTTGTCGTTTCTTGTAAACACGCTTCCATGAATGCTGGCTCGACCGTTGAACCTGCCTTTGCAACCCTTCTCGCCCGCTATGAACGCTTTGGGGTAGACCTAGGTCTAGAGCGGATCGAAGGGCTCCTGATGGCCCTAGGCCACCCTCACACGCAGGTTCCCATTGTCCACGTGGCTGGAACCAATGGTAAGGGATCGGTTTGTGCTTATCTTTCGTCGATTTTGGCCCAAGCGGGCTATCGGGTGGGTCGTTACACGTCGCCCCACCTGGTGAGCTGGTGTGAGCGAATCTGCATTAATGAGCAGCCGATTAGCGCGGACGACTTGCTAGCAGTGCTGCAGCAGGTAGAGGCCGCAATTGACCCAGAGCAACCTTGCCCAACTCAGTTTGAAGTGATTACTGCTGCTGCTTGGCTCTATTTTGCGCGGCAGGCGGTAGATATTGCGGTAGTTGAAGTGGGCTTGGGTGGACGGCTGGATGCGACCAATGTTTGCGATCGCCCCCTAGTCACTCTGATTACTTCCCTCAGCCGAGAGCACTGGCAGCGACTCGGCCCCACCCTGGCTGACATTGCCCGAGAAAAGGCAGGCATTCTCAAGCCAGGCTGCCCGGCGGTGATTGGGCCTTTGCCTGCAGAAGCGGCAGCGGTGGTGCAAAAGAAGATTGCTGACTTAGGTTGTCCAGCCATATGGCCGACACCAGCCCAGCTACTAGAGTCCGGTTGGGCCGAGTTTAGCGGCACTCAGACGGCAGAAGCTGGGCTGACCGCCCCAGAACTCCGATCTCTGCAGTATCCGCTGCCGTTTCCTGGCCCCCATCAGCTGGCCAACTCGGCGCTCGCGATCGCAACCCTGCAACTCCTCCAGGATCAGGGCTGGAATATCTCGGACGAAGCCATTGTTAGCGGCATGGCCCAAGCTCGTTGGCCAGGACGGCTGCAGTGGGTAACCTGGCCCGACAACCAAGGAAATTTGCACAAGCTGCTGATTGATGGAGCCCACAATCCGGCAGCGGCTAGGGCCCTGCGAGCCTATGTTGATCAGGTTTTGTCTAGCCTAAGGAAAGATGAATCCAAGGGCCAGCCTCCGGCCGTGACCTGGCTGATGGGTATGCTCTCGACCAAAGATCATGCCGACATTTTTCGAGAACTGCTGCGGCCCGGAGACCGACTACACCTGGTGCCGGTGCCAGGACATTCAACGGCGGCTCCAGAGGAATTGAGCGCGATCGCAACCGTTATCTGCCCCGACCTAGCCGGCTGCCAGATTTATGATGATTTGGCCGAGGGGCTAGTTGCGATCGCGCAGAATCAGAGCCCCCTGACCGTTTTGTGCGGCTCGCTCTATCTCGTTGGCCACTTCTTCGCTACGCAGCAGCCTGCCAAGGCGAGCTAACGGGCATCCCAATCGGCAGCTGCATCGGCAACGGCCTGATCCACCGACTTCTGACCCAGCATTGCGGCCTGGAGATTGTCGTAAACAACCTTCTGTAGCGTCTTGACATCTTCCATCGCTGGAATCAGCACTTCGGCTTTTTCCATTTGGCTAGCGCTGACTGTGCGGGCTAGGGTGAGCGGGGCGGCGTCGGCAGCAGGCTGGGTAAAATAGCTGTCCTTCAGCGCGTTGGCCGTTGAGGGTAGAACATTGGCTGCTTTGGCAAACTCAAGCTGGTTGGCGTCATTGGTGACGTACAGCGCAAAGTCTAGCGCTGCCTCTGGCACATCCGTAGCGCGCGGAATCACCAGGTTCATTACCGCCACGTTTTGCTTGCCAGTGTCCCCAGTAATCTGAGTTGAGCTGCCGGTCACTTCGGCAATGGCTGGGGCATTCGTTTCAATCGTGGTCAAAAACTCTGCCCCGGTAGAGAGCAGCGCCGTTTCGCCTGCCTGGTAAAGTTCAATGCCGCGACGATGGCCCTGAGTCAGCACTTCGCGGGGCAGCAGCTCTTTCTGGTAGAGGTCAGTCCAATACTGAAAAGCGGCTTTGCCTGCTGGCGTATTAAAGGCGGCTTTGCCCTGGTCATCCACCAGCGTTACCCCCATCTGCACCAGAGACTGCAGCACATCGGCCGAATCTTCTGGGACAAAGGTGGTGAAGAACGCGTATTTCCCGGTTCGTTCCTTGATCTGTTGCGCCGCCTGAGCCAGTTCTTGGTAGGTCGTGGGCGGAGCCGACACCCCAGCCTGAGTCAGCAGCTCCTGGTTGTAGAGGGTGATGTTGGTCGTTAGGTACCAGGGAATGCCGAAGCTCTCGCCATTGAGGGCATTAGCCTCCCAAATTTTGGGCAGGTAGGTCTGCTTGGCCGTGGTCGGCAGCTTGTCATCCAGCGGTAGCCAAGCATTTTTGCTGGCCAGCTGAGAGGCGAAATCAGGGTTCAAATTCACCACGTCAGGCGCGGTTCCCGCCGAAACCGCCGTCAAAATCTTGCTCTGCATGTCAGACCAGGGCACGTCCACCCACCGCACCTTCACATCGGGGTGCTCGGCCTCAAACTGAGCAATCAGCGTATTGAAGTAGTCCGTGAACTGCGGCTGCAGCTGCATCGTCCAAAACTCAACGTCTTGGGTGCCCCCACCCGCCTGTCCAGAATTAGAAGCCGTGGGCGCACCCCCGCAGCTAATCAGCCAGCTCATCAGCAGGCCCAGCAGGGTTAAGAGGCTAAAGCGTTTCCAGAAGTGACGTGTCATGGTTCTTAGTTAGGAGAGAGGAGTTGGGGGGACGCGGGTTCGCGTTGAGGATATGAGCATCTGGACTTGATCTTGATCAGCATAGCCATTTGTTGGGTCAAAACTGCACTGTTCCTCCTTCCTTTCTCCTCCCGCTTCCCTCCTCTTCCTTCTCAGAGCAAAATCTGCACCTTATCAGCACAAGCGATTGCCCGCTCACGCGCCTGCTCGGGGCTGTCGCCCAGGGCTAGGGCTACGCCCATACGGCGGTTTTTGTGGCTGCGGGGTTTGCCGAAGAGACGGAGCTTGCTAGTGGGAACGCTCAAGGCTTCGGCTAGACCCGCAAAGCGGGGGTTTTCGCTGCTGCCAGGGGCCAAGATGACGGCGGAGGCCCCGGGCTGGAATAGCTCGATGGAGCCGATGGGCAGCCCTGCGATCGCACGAACATGCAGCTCAAACTCAGACATATTCTGGCTAATCAGTGTGACCATACCGGTGTCGTGGGGGCGGGGGCTAACCTCACTGAAGTAGACGGTTTGGGGCTGAGCTGGGTCTCCGGCAATAAATAGCTCCACGCCAAAAATGCCCCAGCCACCGAGGGCATCGGTAATGACCTGAGCGATGCGCTGGCACTCAGCTAGCGTGGCGGGGGGCAGCGGGCAAGGCTGCCAGGATTCGCGGTAGTCTCCATCGGCCTGACGGTGCCCAATTGGCGGGCAGAAGAAGGTGCCGTCTTGAGCCCGAACCGTCAGCAGGGTGATTTCGACATCGAAGTTAATAAAGCCCTCAACGATTACTCGCTCGCTCTTGCTCCGACCGGCGCTGCGGGCATATTGCCAGGCCGTTATCACGTCAGACTCCTGGCGCACCAGGCTCTGGCCTTTGCCAGAAGAGCTCATAATCGGCTTGACTACACAGGGCAGACCCAACACCTGCACGGCATCCTGGTACTCAGCTTCCGTTTCAGCAAAGCGGTAGGGGGAGGTTTTCAGGCCCAGATCTTCTGCCGCCAGCCGCCGAATGCCCTCGCGATTCATGGTTAGGCGAGTGGCGCGGGCAGTGGGGATGACGCTCCAGCCCTCGGCTTCTAGGGCCAGCAGGGTGTCGGTTGCGATCGCTTCGACCTCCGGCACGATCAGGTGAGGCTGCTCTTGCTCGATCAGGTAGCGCAGCTTTGCGCTGTCTAGCATGTCGATCTCGTAGGCTCGGTGAGC
Source organism: Pseudanabaena sp. FACHB-2040 (assembly GCF_014696715.1). Lineage (NCBI taxonomy): Bacteria > Bacillati > Cyanobacteriota > Cyanophyceae > Pseudanabaenales > Pseudanabaenaceae > Pseudanabaena > Pseudanabaena sp. FACHB-2040. Next base: position 270,612 of record NZ_JACJQO010000022.1, on the reverse strand, counting down.
TACCTGCATGGCTGGAGCGTTGGCATAGCTGTCTACCGCAATGACCTCCAGACCCAGGCGCATAGCCTCCAGAACGACTTCCTTCCCCAGCTCTCCGGAGCCCAGCAGCATTACCTTTCGGGCATCGGCCGAGAGCGGCGCACCCCAACCCGTTGCACTTAAATTGGTCACCGTATTACCCCTTGCTAAAAAAAAGTTGGCTTTTTTTTGAAATAACTGTGCTCAACTTTCTCAATTGTGTGTAACATCGCTGGTGAATGCGCTAATTTCTTTGGCATATAGACCAGCATTCACAGCGCAGAGCCACCCATCTACAGATATATAGAACTCTCCATCATGGCCAGGAGGGTTAATTCGAATTGGCAGCGATTGAAAGGTCGCTTGCTGTTCAAAAATAGTCGCTTACCATCAGGAACCCCGTTTGCCCTTTTAACGAACTGACTTGTCAGCTCACCCTTTTATAGCCTGCCCGTTTTTGCTGATCAGAAGTGAACGGGTAAGCACTTGCGATCGCACTATGATGTCTGCCGATCCCGGCTGAGGTTCCAGTTAGTTTTTTAAGCTTTGTGTCCCGCCAAAAAGTATGGCAAATCTCACATAAATTGTGTACCATGCGTTAGCACATTTTTAAGTTGTGCTCAAGCGCTCTGGTTAGCCCTAGAATCACCCTCCTGAGATAGCCATCCCGAGATAGCCGCCTCCAATCCAACCCCCACTTTCTAAATTAAAGTGCGTATACCGTGAATAGCCTGACATCTCTTTTCACTCCCAAACCTCGGGGCGTTGGTGTAGAACTCACGCCCGAAAAGATCAATGTTGCTCGCCTGCGTAAGCAGGGCAGCAAGCTGAAGTTAGAAACGCTCGCTTCTGTTGATATTGCAGAAGGCGTCTACGAAGAGGGGCAAATTGTCGATACAGCTGCTGTCGCTGAGGCCCTCCAGACAGTGTTGGCCGAAAGCAAGCTGAAGGTCAGGCAGGCCACTACAGCGATTCCGGGCCGCGCCATTACTCGCGTTATTCCGGTGCCTGCTGAGCTAGATGACCAAGAGCTGCGGGAGATGGTGCTCAATCAGGAGGCCAGCCTTTACCTCCCCTTTCCTCGGGATGAGGCAGACGTAGATTATCAAAAGCTAGGCTTCTTTGTTGATGAAGACGGCATCGAGAAGGTCCAGGTGCTGCTAGTGGCCGTACGCAAAGATATTACCGACAGCTATATAGAGGCTTTTCGGCAGGCTGGGCTGGGCCTAAACGTTCTAGAAACCAGTAGCTTTGCCCTGATTCGCACCATTCGCGAGCAGCTGCGCCAGTTCACGCCCCAAGAAGCTGCTGCCATCGTCGATGTTGAGTTTGAGAGCACTGAGATTTCGATTGTTGTGGACGGGGTGCCCCATTTTTCCCGCACCGTGCCTATCGGCACTTACCAAATCCAAAGCGCTCTCAGTCGGGCTATGAATCTGCCGCCCTCACGCAACACCGACCTGCTGCAGGGCATGACCGTTCCGGCTTCACCGATGGATACAGTCGGGTCTCCTCAAATGGGCGGTACCAATCCCGGTACGGCTGCTATGCTGCGGGTGCTGGGCGAATTAGCAGATGAGCTTCGCCGCTCCATTGACTTTTACCTCAACCAGGGAGAAGACATGGAGGTGGCTCAGCTCTTGCTAGCTGGGCCTGGCGGCTCCATTGGCCAGTTAGACGAGTTTCTTGCTCAGCGGCTCAGCCTGCCTGCCAGCCAGATTGACCCCATTTCAGCCCTGTCTCTAGATGTGACTGAGGACATTCCTGAGTCTCAACGGGCGGGTTTGGCGACCGTTATCGGCCTTGGCTTACGGGAGGTGTAGGGTATGTACGGACTTGATATCAACTTTCTCAATGACCGCAAAGAGCTGCCTGCTGTCCAGCAGACTCGGCGAGCGCGAACGGGTGGTCCAGTGGATCGCCGCCCGCTGCTGCTGGGGCTGCTGTTTGCTGTGGGCGCGCTCGGCCTAGTGGGTGGCTACTGGCTGGTCCTGCGCAACCAGGTCGGTCAGCTCCAGGCGCAAAATAATCAGCTTGACCAGGAGCTGGCTAGCCTGCAGAGTCGTCTGCAGGCCGCAACCGTGATTCAAGGGCAGATCGATGCAATTAGAGCTGAAAATCAGGCTTTTGTTTCGGTTTTTAACCAGATCTTGCCTTGGTCAGCTCTGCTGCAAGACATTCGCGATCGCACCCCTACCCGCGTACAGCTAACCAATATCAACCAGACTGCTGGCACAACGCCAGAAGGGCAGCCCGAAGCGGTTGTGCCTCGGGCTGGCGGCATTGAAGTTCAGGGGGTAGCCTGCTCCTTCAATGACATCAACGACTTTGCCCTGGTGCTCCAGCGGTCGCCGCTGCTGCAGGGCAACACCGTTAGACTCAGTCGGGCCGAAAAGCAAAGTGAGCTGCTAGATCCCCAAGTGGAGGGCACCTGTCCCGGCACCCCTGCAGGCGCACCGGAATTTCTGGTTGACTACACCATTCAGGCTAACCTAACCGATGTTCCGGCCTCGCAGCTAATTGAGGAACTGGAACGGCAAGGAACAGTGGGCCTAGTAGCCCGTTTGCGTGCCCTTCGAGAGACAGGAGTGATTGAGTAATGACGGCAAGTGGAGATTTTATTCCCGTAGAGGATCAGGGTCTAGATCAGGGGCCGCCTAATCCAACTGCCTTTGGCATTGAGCTAACCCCGAAAGTACAGGGCATCTTAATCGCTCTTCTGGGTCTCTTGGGGGCTTACCTGCTATACAACTACCTAGTGCGGCCAGTCCAAGCGCAAAAGGCAGAGTTAGAAACCCAGGTAACCCAAAAGCAGGCTCAGGTGCAGCAGCAGCAGGCCCAGCTGCAGCAGGTAGCTCAACTTGAGGCCGATCTGGCCACAGCTCTAGACCAGCGAGTAGGGGTTTATGAGCTTTTGGGCGACCAGAGAAGCTTGGATACTTTGCTGCTGGATATCAACCAGCAAATCGAGAACAGCAATGCGGCGATTGAAAACGTGTTGCAGGCCGATTTTGCCAACACCAGTGAGGCTCAACTGACTGCTCTGGGGCTTAACCGGCAGCAGATTACCCAGGTTCGCAACCTCTATGCCAACGATCCAGTGGTTCAGCGGTTGCTGTACACTTCAGAGCTGTTTGGGTTCAACCCGGCGCAGCCTGCTGTTGTCAACGATGGGGCGTTTGGAACAGAGCTCGACGGCAAGCTGCAACGTTACAGCGTAGACGTCAACATGCAGGCCCTCTACCCCCAGACCTTAAGCATTCTTCGCAATATAGAGCGCCTAGAGCCCCTGGTAATCATCAGGGATTTCCGGCAACAGCCAGCCGAGCCCCCGGCGGGTGCTTCAGAGGAAGATTTGCAAGGTATCTCTAGGCTGCTGCAGAGCCAGTTTACTCTAGATGTTTTGGTGCCCACGGCCGATCCTACGGTGCCGCCGCCGCCGCCGGCCCCGCCAGAAGAGGTTACGCCGGAAGGCGGCGAAGCACCCCCGGCCGAGGCACCACCTCAGTAGGGCTGGGGCTTAGCTGCGCGAGTCTGAGCTATCAATCTAAGCACCTGATCTTTCGAAATCGTGATGTGAGGAGTGAACTGTGAAACGCATATTTGGAGTTAAGACTGTGTTGTGGGGAGGGGTGCTAGCTGCATTGGCTGCTCAGCCTGGCCTAGCCACTACTTCCAGAATTACCGGAGTTCAGGTCAATCAAACTTCGGCGGGCATGGAGATTGTGTTCAATACCCAGGGCGGTGAAGCAGGTAATGTCTTCACCGTCAGGCAGGGCAATGTCCTACGGGCAGATATTACCCGCACTCAGCTGGGACTGCCCGATGGTGGTGAGTTCCGGCAGGCCAACCCAGCTCCCGGTATTGCGGCAGTTACCGTGGTGCCGCTAGATGCCAACAGTGTTCGCCTGACCGTCGAGGGAACAGGGCAGGTGCCGGTGGGCGATGTTCTCTCATCCACTAGCCAAGGGCTTGTCTTTGCAGTGCAGACCGATAGTGCTGCTGCCCAAGCTGCGCCTGTCATTCCGGCAGAGATTCAGACGGTACCTGGCGCACCTCAGCCTGGGCCCATTGCCCAAGCGACCCCTGCCCCAGCTGAGGCAACTCCTGCTCCGGCTGAAGCGACCCCTGCCCCAGGACCAACTCAGACCCAAGCTACGCCTGATGTGCTGGTGCCCAACCCAGATGTCACGATTGACGGGGTTCCTGTTCCTGGGCCTCAGCCTCTGGAAGCTCCTCCTTTTCTGCCTCGTGCGATAGCTCCACCTGTGGGAGATATTGCAGTGGCTGAGGGTAACCCCGCCTTTGGTGAGATTGATTTGGGCAGCAACGAACGCATTCCTCGGCTGGTGCTCCGCAATGCCCCGGCGCGTGAAGTGCTCTCATTGGTCGCGAGAGCTGCTGGGTTAAACCTAGTATTTACCAGTGAAGGCGGTGGTGGTGAAGCCGCAGAGGCTGGAGCTGGTGGCCCTGATGGCCCTACCGTGACTCTCGATATTGAGAATGAGTCGGTCCAGGACGTATTTAATCACGTACTGCGGGTGAGTGGTCTGCAGGCTAACCGGGTAGGCCGCTCGATCTATGTCGGTCCCCTATTGCCCGTCAGCGCCCAAAATGTTTCAGTTCGAACCCTCCGCATGAACCAGGTGGACGTGACGGTGGCCGCTAACTTCCTGGTTGCGCTAGGGGCTGAAAGTGCGGTTAGCCGAGAGCGACTGGTGACCAACGTGAATGCAGTGGCTGTGGGTGAGGGCGTACCTGCGATCACCGAAACTCAAACGAGCACCATAGAACAGGTAGAAACCCAACGAGTCGAGTTTGAGGATAGCCAGGCGATCTTGCGAGGACTACAGGTTGTGGCCGATGAGCGCACTAACTCGGTGACCCTAGTGGGGACGCCGCAGCTAGTTGCCATTGCTACCGAGCAGCTTACCCGTATTGACTTGCGGCGGCGTCAGGTGGCAATCAACGTGCGGGTTATTGATGTCAATCTGAATGCGCTCGACGCCTTTGGTACCAGCTTCTCCTTTTCCCTTGGCAATACGGGTATTGCTAGTGGAGGGGGTGTGGGCGTAGTTAACTTTGGCAGCAACTCTCCTCCTGCTTTTGGGGCGGCCCCCACAACTACCCCAATTCCAATACAAAACCCAGAGGTAGGTACGTTTGGGTTACCGGGTAATTTCCTTCTGCAGCTCTTTGCTACCGTGCAGAATGGCAACGCTAAAGTCCTGACTGACCCGACACTGATCGTTCAAGAGGGGCAGGTTGCGACAGTGGCCTTGACTCAAGAAGTGGTGACAAACATTACCTCTAACTTCACTGACGTTGGCGGTGTGCAGCGGGAGACGGTGACCTTTGAAACTGAACCTGCTGGGTTGGTCTTGCAAATCAACGTAGATCGCATTGATGACAACGGCTTTGTTGCCCTGTCTGTGGCTCCTAGCATTTCGGCTCCGGCAGATACTTTTCCCACAGGGACTGGGGCTGGTGCCATTACTCTACTAGCGGAGCGATCCCTTTCCTCAGGGCAGATCCGGGTGCGCGATGGTCAAACGCTGCTTCTCTCTGGCATCATTCAGGAGAGTGAGCGGACTACTGTCAACAAAATTCCTATTCTTGGAGATCTGCCAATTTTAGGAGCCCTCTTCCGCAGCACTGTTAATCAAAATCAGCGTAACGAGCTAATTGTTCTCTTGACTCCGCAAATTCTTGATGACTCCGACCAAAGTGTTTACGGATATACCTACACCCCGAGTGAGCAAGTCCAGGAATTACTGGAGCGCAATCGCTGATTTGAAAGTCGTTGGCTTGACGTAGCAAGTTCAATTTCTCTAACATCACGTTGTTAAATAGAATGGCTGAAAGTTCCTCTTAACAGAGCTTTCAGCCATTTTTATTGAGCTTTGATCGAGCTGAGATTAAAGCCTGAAAATGTTAACTTTCTTAAAAATCCCTGAAATCCACATAAATTAAAGGTTTCGCCGATCCATATTGGATAAGATGATTTTAGAATAGGGCAGTAAAATTCTGAGTTTGCGGGGGTTTCAGCGATTCTGGCGCAAGTTAGCTCATTTTTGCTATTTGTGTTAATTGAAAACCTGTTAATCCCTAGGTTGTCCTTTCCCCATAGGAGACATATATGAATAAGGGCGAACTCGTTGATAAGGTCGCAGAGAAGGCATCTGTTACTAAAAAGGAGGCCGATGCCGTGATTACCGCTACCATCGAATCCATCATGGAAGCGGTTGCTGATGGTCAGAAAGTTACGCTGGTTGGCTTTGGCTCCTTCGAACCCCGTGAGCGGAAAGAGCGGGAAGGCCGCAATCCTAAGACTGGGGATACGATGGTGATTCCTGCCACCAAAGTGCCTGCCTTTTCTGCTGGCAAACTGTTCAAAGAAAAGGTTGCAACTAAGTAACCGAGTTTCTATTGGCGACAGAGCGCACAAATCGACCTGTTCACGGGGGGAACCTCACTTGGGCTGCTGAAGTTGCAGGATGTTCCCCCAATTTATTGCTAGATTTTTCTGCCAGTATTAGTCCTTTAGGGCCCCCGAAATCTGTCCTTGAGGCGATTGAAGCTGGCATTTCTGACCTTAAACATTATCCCAGTCCAGAGTATGACAATCTGCGGCAGACGCTGGGAGCAGTGCACGGCCTTTCACCAGACTGGATTTTGCCCGGCAATGGGTCAGCAGAACTGCTGACTTGGGCCTGCCGAGATTTTTCTGACTGCCTCATTACCTGTCTGCCAACGCCTGCATTTGGGGACTATTTTCGGGGCCTTAAAGCATTTAATGCGGCTGTTCTTGAATGTCCCTTGGAGCTGGATGAGGAGCGCCGATCTGCCTCAAGGCTGAAGGATATTTTGGCTGCTCCGTTGGCGCTTCAAGGGACTGCTTCGGCGGCTGCAGGGCTACTTTTTAACAACCCCCACAATCCCTCTGGCTACCTATTTTCTGGGCAGGAATTAGGGTCTCTGCTAGACCGATTTGAGTTGGTGGTGGTGGATGAGGCGTTTATGGACTTTTTGCCGCTGCACCAGCAGGAGAGCTTGATTGATCAGGTGGCGAGCCATCCTAATTTGGTAATTTTGCGATCGCTCACCAAGTTCTACAGCCTGCCCGGTTTGCGACTAGGCTATGCGATCGCACACCCAGATCGCCTGCGGCGCTGGCAGCAGTGGCGCGACCCCTGGCCAGTCAACGCGCTAGCGGCCGCTGCTGCCCAGGCGGCAGTGCAAGACCACGCCTTTCAGCAGCAGAGTTGGGAGTGGCTTGCGATCGCACGTCCCCATCTCTACAGCGGTCTCCAAGCCATTGCGGGTCTGCACCCTCTGCCGGGAGCAGTCAACTATCTCTTGGTTCGCTCAGACTATCCAGTGCTGCCGCTACAGACGGCATTGCTAAAAAGGCACCGCATCTTAATTCGAGACTGCCTTAGCTTTGCTGAACTGGGAAATCGCTATTTCCGAGTCGCCGTGCGCACTTTAGAGGAAAACCAGCGCCTGTTGCACGGGCTGACTGAGGTGCTGTCGCAGTTTTCTAACCCCTGAAACATAGCAAAGCCGCAGCATGGCTACGGCTTCACAGCAAATCTGAAATTGAGCGTTAGCAGATCAAACGACGACTTTAGGTTCTGAATCGGGTTTGAGCTTGCGTATGGGCAATGCCGGCAGATCTCCTTCTGCCCGGACGGTTAACGGAATTTGCACATCAACAAGGTCAGAGCTGCTGTGCGATGCTTCCTTGACCCGCTGAGTTTCGCCCAAGTCAATTAGCAAGGGATGGATCTCCTGCCTGCACGAGTTGCAGAACCAGTAAACCCCCGACCGCCGCACATGACGTAACAAAGTATTACGACACCAAAGACAGGTCTGTGTAGATGGCATCTTTTGCTCTCCTTAATGTGCAATGATCATGCAGCTTTTGCCGCATTGGGGCAGTGTTCCACCTCACATTCAATACAGATTTCTAGTGTGGTCAGTCGGGGATAAATGCGACCTTTTGCTTCAATAAGCAAACCTGACTGCTATGTGCCCCTCAGATATGGGATAACAATAAGAGCGGACTGTGTTGCGATGGCCCCAAGGACGGATCTTTGACCCTCGCAGCCGCCGACCAGTTGATCGTTAGGGCATTGCCATGAAAAAGCTACTCAGTGGTCTGCGGCAGTTTCAAGAAACGTACATTCCTAACCACAAGTCGCTGCTGGCCGAATTGGCCCGGGGGCAACATCCGCGCGTTCTCTTCATTGCCTGCTCCGACTCTCGGGTAGATCCAGCCCTAATCACCCAGGCTGACATTGGCGATCTCTTTGTTATCCGTAATGCTGGCAATATTGTGCCGCCCTACGAAGCCAGCAACGGCGGCGAGGGAGCTACCATTGAATACGCCATTGAAGCGCTAGACATTAAGCAAATTATTGTCTGTGGCCATACCCACTGTGGCGCTATGAAGGGGCTGCTGCAAATAGGCGAATTAGAGGAGAAAATGCCTCTAGTCTATGACTGGCTGCGCCATACTGCCGCTACTCGCAAACTGGTGCAAGACAACTACGGGCACTTAGATGAGACCGACATGCTGGGCGCGCTAGAAGCAGAGAACGTGCTGACCCAGATCGGGAACCTGCGGACTTACCCAGTGATTCACTCCCGGCTTCACCGAGGCGATCTCTCTATACACGCCTGGCTGTACAACATCGAAGCGGGTGAGGTGCTGGCTTATGACTCTGAGGATCATGCTTTTGTGCCCCCCTACAGCCGTATCTACCCCGAACCAGGAGACAAAGTTCGGCCCTCTTACAACATTCCACCACTGCCCAACCCGCCCGCCGATATCTCCGGCAGTCGGGCTTATGATGAGTCCAAATATCCCGTCTGGCCATCCCCCGAGATTCCTACCATGACAGTCCCGCCAGAGGAATCTTACAGTGGTGCTAAAACAGCCGCCAAGGCCCCTGAAAAAGTGCCAACCCACTTGCCAGGGGGTTCTCGCCTTTCTCAACGGCAGGCTGAGCGGATTTTTCGCGGGTCATAGGGAGGTAGGAGTGCAGAGCGTAGAAGATACCCTACCTATCTTTTCCTCACTCCCCGGCTTCCTTAACCCCCCTCTCCCCTACACTCATCTCCTCTGCTCTTTCTCTTCACAAAACCGAATTTTCCTTAGTCAGCACTACTGAATAGGTCAACCGATCACCTCGCGACAGGGTTTCACCGCAGATGATGGGCTGGTTGTGCTGAGTAAAGGCAGTATAGCCATTGACCAGCAGCGGTGCTCCTAGGGGAATTTCTAGAGCTTCGCTTAGCTCTACGGTGGCGTGGGTGCACTCTAGGGTGGCTTCGACCCGCTCAATGGAGACGCCGTTTTTGTCGAGAGTGGGGTAGATCAGGCTGGACTGAAGTTCTTGGGAGAAGGTCTGGCCGATGTCTACTCGGATATAGGTAATGTCGATGGCAACGGGGATACCGTCGGTCAAGATAACTTTTTTCTGGCAGTAAACCTGATCGGCGGCTTTGAGCTTGAGTCGGTCGCTGACGGAGGGGGGCGACAACACCAGCTCAAAGGAAAGGCTGCGGATAGAGGCGGTAGTGCCCTGGCGCTCCATGTCTTCGTCAAAGAAAATTAGAGGGTTGGAGAGGGAGCGGGTGACCTTGTGCTGGGCCTTTACAAACACGCCACGGCCTCGCTGGGCCTCGACTAGCCCTTGCTGGACTAGATTTGCGATCGCACGCCGCACCGTAATTCGGCTCACCCCAAACTGTTCCATCAGCTGGTGCTCACTGGGCAACTGTTCTCCGGCAGCATACTGGCCACTAAAAATGTCGTCTCGCAGCCGCTCAGAAATAACCAGATGCAGGGGCAGGGAGTTTTCGGTGGTGATCATTCTCGTAGTGTAAAACTTTGTGACAAAAAGGGCAGCCTCTTCAAAAGGCTGCCCACCGCACGTCACAGAAGTCTAGATAGCAACCGACAAACAATGCTGGCTGCCTAGCGCCAATCCTAACGAGACAGCCGCTTTAGGCGACGACCCGTACGCGGGCGACGGGAAGCCGCTCCCCCTAGCCCTACCATGCCTAGCAGCGCTAACGGCTGGGGAGTGCGCTCTTCAGCCGGTTGAGACACTTGAGCTTGGGTCGTAGACTGCTTACCCGAGACCTGCTGATAAATAGCCTCAGCAGCAGCAAAGGCCGTTGTCGCCAGCAAAATGCTCAAGATAATCGGGTTCTTAGCCTGCGATTCACCCTTGCGAATATTAAACGAGCTATAGATGAAATACAGGAAAATTAGGACGCTGGCAACAAGCAGCAGCGCAATCACCACAGGACGGTCGGAAAAAGTATAGATCGGCCCTGTCGCTTCATTAAACGATTGATAGTCCCGAAAGGGGCTGGCCATAATGGCGGATCTCCTTAAAAAAGCAATAGAAGAACAAGCTTGCTAGTCAATGCCTATCCCCGGTGCTGCTCCATAGGCGTACTCAGGTGGATCTCCTCACCCGGCACGATCGAGTATTCGGGATATCCGGTAATGCCAAAATCGCCCAGATCGAGCCCTTCTAGCTCCTCGGCAGCCGGTACGCGTAGCAGGTTCATCTTCTTGAGCACCCAGCTCACGCCATAGCCTGGGATAAAGCCCAAAATAATTGTGCAAATAAAGGTCGGAATGAGCTGACCAAAGAACCCAATCGGCGGGTAGCCATCGCCCTGGATATAGCCACTCCCCATGACGCCCACCGCCATAGCTCCCAGCACACCGCAATAACCGTGTACCGCAAAGGCTCCAACTGCATCGTCAATGCCAAGCTTTTCAATCCACTGACCCACCCAAGGCATTGTCAGACCGCCAATAAAGGCGATAGGAATCACCAGCTGCGGCGCATAGATATCTAAGCCTGCCCCAACCGAAATAATGCCTGCCAGTCCACCAGAGATTGTGTAGAACGGGTCAGCCTTAGAGCCGATGTACGCTCCCATAATGCCTGCACACAGCGCCAGCGTGGTGCTGACCGCAATGGAGGATAGAGTCATAGGCGTATCGTAAATCGTGGTTTCCCGCTCAAAGCCAGGGCTGTAAATCACACAGGCTGCTAAGAAAGCATAGAAGCCAACGAAAATTAGCATGAGCCCGACCATCGTTAGCGGCAGGTTGTGGGGCAAGATAGCACGGGGCTTGCCGGTGCTATCGTACTTGCCGATACGAGGCCCAAGATTTAATAGCACACCTAGGGCAAAGAACCCAGAAACACCATGCAGCACTGCCGAGCAGCCGAAGTCGTGGTAGCCCAACGTGGTGGTAAACCAGCCCCAGTAATTCCAGCCCCAGGCCGCAGCCACTACCCAGCAAAAGCTGCCCAGCACTGTCGCCAGCACTAGATAAGCGCCCACCCGAATTCGCTCAATGACAGCCCCCGACAAAATCGAGGCGGCAGTCATAGCAAATAGGGAAAAGGCAAACCAAAAGACCCCTGTCAGGTTGTCTGACATATTGGGCCCCATGGCCTCTGACCAGGGATAGGCAGCCTGCACCAGTGGCAGCAGGTCAGCCACTACCCCCTCTGCGGGAGGCGTAGTCCACGGGCCCAAAATGCTGCCTGTGAAAGGAAAGAGGGGGAATGCCCAATACACCCACCAACCAAAGAAGAAAAATGTGAGGCCAACTGTAGACAGCGTCAGCAGGTTCTTTAACATCGTTGCCAGCACGTTTTTAGCCCGAGAGGCACCGCCCTCGTAGGCCAAAAACCCTACGTGGATGATGAGCATAAAAACGGAGGCCCAGTAGTAATAAGACTCCGCTACAAACTTTTCCAAAAACTGTGTTGATGCGGGCAAATCATCCACGGTGATCTGCGCCAGCAGGGATAGTTCAAAGACCATGAGAACCCTATTCCTTAGAGATCAGCAGGCGAGGTTGGAGGATACCTCCTCAGCCAGATGTCGCAAACTTGAGGATTAGTGTGCGGTGTTTGTTATGACAAGTTTGTAGCCACTACTACGAATCATTCACTTATTCCTAAATAGAAAAAGCCCCTAAATCAGGGGCTGTTATTGTCAAGAATTCATCACAAAAAAAGTGCAATGACTTTGGGGATTTAACAGCTTGATGGGCCTGACATAGCGGCTTCTAGTGGCGACGTCTGGGTCGGACAGGCGATACTTGAATTGGTTAAAACTGGGCTTTGCCTCTAGGGAGGGTTGTGGGATAGCCACAGGCCTGCTTCCTGACCTCTGGGGTGAGAACACAGGGTATGAAGCAGCTGCGATCGCAGCCTCAAGGCGTCGTGCCCAAACAAGTTACGAAATATTACGGGGCTTGCCATGCCAATTTCTCGGCTGCGGTTTCAGCTGAACTCTATTAAGGATGGCGATACGCTAATTGCCAGCCCTCTGGGCCAGAGCAATGGCCCAATCGAAGCCATTCGGCTCTACGGCATTGACTGCCCAGAACTCGCCCAACACCCCTATGGCAAACTGGCCCGCCAGCGAATTCAAGCGCTGCTGGCCCCCTACCGATCTTTTGAAGTGGTCTTTGTCGATCGCGACAATCACGACCGCCTGGTGGCCGAACTGTGGGTGACCGACGGCTGCATCAACACCCAACTGCTGGCGGAAGGCTACGCTGTTGCCTACGTCCGGCATCTGAGGGAGCCTTACCGGCAGCGGTATTTAGCTGCAGAGACAGTGGCCCGCAAGGCTCGACTGAACTTCTGGAGCCAGACCGAGCTAGAGTCGCCGTGGGAGTATCGTCGTCGCAACCCGCGCCGGGTAGGGTGAGGAGAGAGGCGTGTGACGGAGAAAATAGGTTGGGTCTGTCGGGAGGCGTTTTTGACACTGGGCAGTGATCAGTTTGAGCGGCTGGTGGGGTTTTATCAGGGGCTCTTACAGCAGGTGGCTCAGCCTTACTGGCCCGATCGCTATGCTGAGTTTGCGCTGCCGGGAATGAAACTGGCGCTGTTTCGGCCCCAGGTTGGGCAGCAGGCGGAGTTTGATCAGCCTGCTCAGGGAGGTCTGAGTTTGTGCCTGGAAGTGGTGGATCTAGAGGGTGCGATCGCACATCTAACCACCCTGGGCTATCCGCCCCCCGGCCCTGTGATGATCGCCTCCCACGGACGCGAAATCTACGCCTATGACCCCGATGGCAATCGTCTCATCCTGCACCAATCCCATCCTCCTAGTCTGTAGAGACGCGATTAGCTGTGTCTCTATGGGTTGGCCTTACGGGCTTCGACCACAGCCTGCCGAAAGCCCAGCACCACCAGAATGTTCGAGAAGGTAAGAAAAGCTTCAGCGCTACCGTGGAGCCAGTCCACGTCGGCCAGCTCCACACCATAGGTGACTCGGGCATAGATGCCCGCTGGAATAGTGACGGCGACAAAAACCAGCAGGGCATAAAAGCCAATCAGCGCCAGCCTGGGAGCTTGCCCAGAGCGGGTGATGAACCAGAGAAAGCCCAGGTAAGGAAATAGAGACAGGGCAAAAAGTGCGTTTTTATCGAGCATTAGTCAAGTCAGGCAGATTTTAGGGCAGCGCAAGGCAAAAGACAGAGCAAGATTGCTCCTCGAATTTTAACCGTCTGACTTAGGCACCTGAGCAGTGCGCCAGATCCACCAGGCCGCCAGACAGAGGGTACAGTTGCCAATCACCGTCGTCGCTGCCTGCAGCGTCACCAGCCAGCTCAGAGATTCGGCATTGTCGAAAAAGTGCCAGGTGCAGGCCGACATAGCGCTAATCAGCGCTGGCAGCATACCGGCCGATAGCCAGCGCCAAGCAGGCTGATTTTTGGCTACAGCAAACTGCCAGATAAACCAGATAGCAGCAACCCACTCAAGGACACTGGAGATGTGGATGATCCAGGTGGGGATGGAAAGGGCGTTCATGGGAAAAGGGTGGGTGGGTAGGGGGTGGATGGGGGACGCGGGGATGCAGAGAGGTAGGGGAGATGGAGAAGGTAGGGAGCCTGTCCCTGATAGGGTTTCTGCTTTCCGCTCTCTGCCTTCTGCTTTCCCCACCTATTACACATTACCGGCAGCCTCTATTGTAGAGAGTGCAGAGACTCAGGCGGAATCAAACGGAATGCGAGCGGTCTTGTGTGGCTACTACGGCATGGGCAATGGCGGGGATGAGGCGCTGCTGGCGGCGCTGCTGCAGATGTTGCCTGTTGGGGTCACGCCGGTGGTGCTTTCAGGCAATCCGGGGGAGACGGCTCAGCGCTATGGGATAGAGGCGGTACCGCGCAAGGCTCCGGTGGCGGTGCTGCGGGCGTTGCGGTCGGCGGATGCCTTTGTTTGGGGCGGTGGCAGCCTGATGCAGGATGCCACTAGTCTGCAGAACCCGCTTTACTACGGGGGGCTGATGGCGATGGCGCAGGCCATGGGCCTGAAGACTATTGCTTGGGGGCAGGGGATTGGGCCGCTGCAGCGGCCTTTTAGCCAGCGGCTGGCTCGCTATGTACTGCGGCGCTGTGCGGGCGTGAGTGTGCGAGATGGGGCTTCGGCCCAGCTGATGGAAAGCTGGAATATTCCAGCCTGGCAGGGGCCTGATCCGGTGTGGGCGCTCGATTCGAGGCCGGTGGAGGGACTGTGGGATTTGCCTGCTCCGAGAGTGGCGGTGGCGTTGCGATCGCACCCCTGGCTCACCCCAGAACGCTTAGATCAGTTTACTGAAGCCCTAGTTGGATTTCAAAAGGCGACTAAAACTTGCGTACTACTTACACCCTTTCAACCGGCCAAAGATTTAGCGATTGCTGAACAAATTCAGGCGCGTCTTCCAGGGCCAAATCACCTCTTTTGCTTGAGCGATCCCCGGCAGCTAAAGGGGCTTTTTCGAGGGGTGGAAATGACAATAGGGATGAGGCTGCACGCTTTGATTATGGCGGCAGCAGAAGGGTGCCGTTGTTTTGCCCTAAGCTACGACCCGAAAGTGAGCCAGATTATGGCCGATTTAGATCTACCAGGGTGGGATCTCAATCCTGCTGCGGCTTCGAGCGCTAGTGGCTGGCCTACAGAGACCAATGAAATGATGCAGCAATGGCTAGAGCACTATGCCAATGGTGAACCGCTTTCACCCGATCAGATTCAGTCGCGAGTTGACCGTGCATTTATGCACCAACAACTGCTGCAAGAGCGGCTATTTGCAGCTAGAACTTATCCCTAACCACTACACCGACGCAATTTCAAAACCGGACAATTCTGCTTACAAAAGTTGCCCGATATTTCTGGAGGAAGGTTGAAAATTTTAAGCCCGATTCCATGGGTAGGTTCTGTATTACTACAGAAGGGTGAAATAATTGTTGAAGTTAGCTACTCTTAGTGGCAATTAATCTTCACCTGGTCATCAGGCTTTGTAGCGAGCACTTCGGGACTATGACTGAGCAAAATTTGCCTCCCCAAGATCTTCCGTCTTCCGATTCTCAAGCCAGCCCGCCTCAAGCCTCTCTGCTTGACCTCCGGGCTGCCGCCTCAAATGAACCCGAGGCCGCTGCTCCGAACGGATCTGGCGGACCTGGGGCTGCTCGGCCCGATGACAGGTGGGAGACTGTTAGCTTTCCGGGCACACTGCCCCTCAATGAAATTGCCAACACGGTTTTGCCACCGCCAAAGGGGCCTGTTCCTAAGGTGGCTGACTTTACTCAGCGCGAAGCCGAGCTACTCCAGCTAATCCAGGATCTGAACCAGTGTAATGATGCTTTGCTAGGTCGGGTGGGACACTTAGAAGATGCCCTTGAGCGAGCCGAAGCGGCCCTTCAGATCGAGGTGGAACGGGCTCAGCAAAGCCAGTCTATGTCCTCCGCCGAAGCACAAGCAGCTATCGCCCAGCAGCAGCAACAGGTCGCTCAACTGCTCAGTGAGCTAGATGTGGCCAACGATGCAGTCCGGCGCACCACGATTCACAACGAAACTTTTCAGGCAGAGCTAGACAACGCTAGACAGCGTGTGGCTCAGCTAGAGCGAGAATGCACTCTATTGCAGCAGCGCTTCGGCGAAAAAAATACTGCTCTGCAGCAGGCAGAAGCGACCTGTCGGGATTTGCGATCGCGTCTGCAGCGACAGCAGCACTACACACTTCAGTTCAAAGCCGCCCTAGAGAAGTGTCTAGACATGTCGGTTCAACGCAGTCCCGCCCCACCCGCCATTGAATTTCCAGCGGTGGTGACAGAACCAACCCTACGGCCCCACCCGCTAGCAATGCCCAAAGCCGAACAAATTAAGCCTTGGGCCTCCCACGATGAGGCCCCCATCCGACCTGATCCCAGCCTCGATACGCTGCTGCGCAACCTTAAGTCGGTTGGGCAAGGCCCTCGCACACCGGCTCCGTCTGCAGTCCCCACCCGATCTGCTGCCGTGCCAACTCCCCCCGTGCCCGCCCCCGATCCAGAGGCTGAGCGGCTGCTGTGGCAGGATCTAGAGCGCGTAATCGACTCTGCGCCTACGGTGGAGCCGCCTGCAGCCAAAGCAGCGGACCCGCTGCCTGCTGCCCAGCCAGCCCCAACTGTACCTGTCTTTACCGAACCCTCTCCCTGGGGAGCCCCTCTAGCGCCTCCCACTGCTGCCATAGAGCCTGCTGTCGAGCCCGAGCTCGCTTTTGAGCTTGAGCCAAGGCCTCCGCTGCTGGAAACGACCCCAACAGTGCAGCCGCCCACCTCTACCCCAGAGCCTGTAGCTGCTTCGGCTGGCCGCCCCGCTGCTCTGCCGCCGCTGTTAAACAGCGCGGCCAGTGCGCCTGCGGCTAGTACCTCGCCCTCGCCCGTAGTCTATCCGCTGCGGCCCCAACGGAAGCTCAAGTCGGTTGCGGCTGTAGAGCTGCCGTCTTTTCCGCGCCCACAGCGATCGCAATCGCCCATGAGCTAGGCCGCTAGCCTACTGATTAGCAATACCTTGCCATGGGGGCGCAGCACGCTGCGCCCCCATAGCTTTTATTTAGGTGTTTAAAGAAATTCTCAGTTATTTCTTCCGAAAGGGTGCGAGGGCGCTAAAATGCGCTACACTCCAGTTCTAAAGTTACAAAACGTTACTGCCCTCTCATAAAATCCAACTTTTCATACATATCTTTGCAATGTTGTCTTCTCTCACCGCTCCTTCTGATCAAATCGTTTCCCCCCGATCTGCTGCCCCTGTCACCGAGGATCACGTGCTAGCGGCGATCGTTGGCGTTATTCAGGCTGCCCGCCAACAGGGGCAGTCGCTCGAAGAGGTGCAGGCCGCTCTGCTGGCCGACGATGCCCTGCTCGAACTGCCCGTTCGTAAATTGCTCACCGATATCGTAGTCGAAGCCTGGAATCGGATTGGATGACACCTGGTCACACCTGGGCCAATAGATAGGTAAGCACGGCCAACAAGCTCAGCGATGACCTTCACCAGCTGCTGCGAGCTTAGCTCTGCTTACAACTCATGCCGGGGCGCTACACTACAGCGCCCCGGCATAGATGTTTAACGGCTGTATTTCCTACAGAAGTGAAACCAGCTTAGGGGAAAGATTTGCTGGTTTCGTCCTGATGGCCAATTACCATCTGCAGGAGAGTAGTCTCTCCCCCTTTGCAGTGGTACTTGTCAGCCCAAGTCCGGATGATCTCATCTAGTTCCCGGAAAGCCACCTCTCGATCGGTAGCGGGTAGGTCCAGTTCCTCCAAAACCCGCATTGTGCCCGGCCGACGGTGGGCCCACTCCCGCATCATCCGGAAATACTGGGCCGTGTCTTCGATCATGGTGTACATGCGCTCTTCTGGATCGACGGGCGCATACGACGCTCGGGTGAGCGCATAGAAAGACATCCCCCAAGACGCATCAATGCGCGTTACGGTGCCAGAGTACATCAGCCGCCGCCGAATGTGTTCGGCCAAGGCTTCGCTGAGGGGCATTTTGCGCTCTTTGGGCAAATCGTCCTGCGATTTCTCGTGCAGGTTCTCGATCAGCTCCAAAAACTGGAAGGAGTTGATGATGCGGGCATTAGGAACATCGGGAGGAAGCTTATCTTCCAGCTGGGCTTTTTCCTCGGCTGAGAGGCTATTGCCTGCAACTCTCGATTGGCCTGGCTCCCAAGAGTAGCAGTTGAGCCAGAGGTAAGGAAACTGAATGAGATAGCGGGGCTCTTGAGCACCCAACATTTTAAGCAGTTTGCCCTCGGTTAAGGACTGCCGCATCTCCTCAACAATAGCCTTGACTCGCTTTGGCTCAATATGGTGAAGGTGGCCCGTCATTCGCAGGTTTTCGCCCTGCTCTAGATAGGTCATGTAAATAGCGCACTTGGCAGCAGTCGCGGCTGCGTCTAAAAAGGCTCCGTGGCGATGGCCTCCTGTACGCATGGCGCTAAACGCTAGGTAAAGCAATATCTGGTCAATAGCGCTGGGACTCAGATACCGGATTAAGTCTTCGTCTTTTTTGACTTGAAGGGCGGGGTCTACCATGGAGCCGATATCATTCATAGATCTGGAATAGTAGGTGCCAAATAAAGGCAAAATCTAAACTCAATCAGTCAAATAACGGCAATTAAAGTCTAATTGGCTGATATAGCTTAAACCAATTTTCGCTGACGTACGGTAACTGAGGCCGGTGTTAGCGAAATCTTCGCGTTATATAAAGTCATCTCAACAGTCAAAGTCACAAGGAACTTTCCTGGCTGAGTTTTTATACCGCTATCTGCCGTTTGAGATTGATTCTGCCGCTGCCTCGATAGGCTAACGGGGTAGATGCCTGACCTGATGAGGTTGAGGGGCTTTTTTGGAGAGAACTGGGAATCGATTCCTTTGGGTCACCAGAAATTCGCCCGCTACCTCGAAATCCTAGCAGGTAATTGGGTAGGAACAAGTTGGACTGAAATTGATTGGGGACTACCCGACCACTGCCACGGTCGTCAATATTACTGAAGAACCCTGTATAAAGCCGAACGGGATTCTGCAGCTCAGCTTGCCCGTGGACGGCTGTCACAATGCCGACCGCAAGAGCCGCTGCCAAGGTGGCTAGCTGCATGGATGGAGAAAGGGAGATAGTGTACATGGAACTCGGTATCTCTGCGTTTCTATTCCCTGTTACGGTGCCTCTGAGGTGGGGTCAGGAAAAACTAGCTGGGTGAAATCCCTGAATTTCATCTAGGTGAATTTCTGTGGAACCTTCCTTCTCCACGCCGTTTTTTTTTAAAGCTCTGTATTAGGTAATCGGGGTTACTTCGACCTTTTCCGGATCAACACAAAAGTGTTGAGGTTTTTTTCTGGTCAGTGGTTTAGCTGAGAAGGTAGGGTGATCCAAAGCCATTAACGCTGGGTGGGCCCATCTGGCGGGATTTTTTCTGCCTTTTTTCTGGTCAGCCTTTACCTAGGGGAGCAGCCCCCTGGGACGGCTAGTCTCGAAATGTCCTGAACGTTTCATAAAAATCCCTTTTTTACCCGTAAGAACGATCTAAGCTAAGTGGAATTGTGCGTGAAGCAGGATTACGGGTGAGTCAACTGGGCTTTCAGCAGCTAGATAGGGTAGCGAAGAGGCTGCTCTCGGCAGCTGAAAAGACTGAGTTGATCTCCAGGTGAACCTGCGGCAACGTCGGATCGGTTTTGAGAGAGGTTTGGGATGCCTACGTTGAAACTGGCGAATCGGGTAAATCGGGTAACGCCTTCTATGACCCTGGCGATTTCAGCCAAGGCTAAGGCAATGAAGACAGAAGGGCTGGACGTGTGCAGCTTTAGTGCCGGTGAGCCAGATTTTGATACGCCTGACCATATCAAAGCTGCCGCTAAACAGGCGCTCGATGAGGGCAAGACCCGCTACGGCCCTGCTGCGGGAGAACCGGCACTGCGACAGGCCATTGCTGAAAAGCTGCAGGCAGAAAACGGGCTTTGCTACGGGGCCGACAATGTCATTGTCACCAATGGTGGCAAGCACTCTCTCTACGGACTGATGATGGCGCTGATTGAGCCGGGAGATGAAGTGATTATCCCTGCGCCCTACTGGGTCAGCTACCCAGAGATGGTGCAGCTAGCTGACGGCACGCCTGTGATTGTGCCGACCACTAAAGAAACTGGCTACAAGATCACTCCAGAGCAGCTGCGGCAGGCAATCACGCCTAAGACGAAGCTGTTTGTGCTCAACTCGCCTTCTAACCCCACCGGCATGATTTACAGCCCTGAGGAGATCCGGGCACTGGCCGAGGTGGTCGTTGAGGCCGACATTTGGGTGGTGTCGGACGAGATCTATGAAAAAATCCTCTACGACGGGAGCACTCACCTCAGTATTGGCGCGGTCAGCCCCGAAGCTTACGATCGCACTCTAGTCAGTAATGGTTTTGCCAAGGCCTACTCTATGACGGGCTGGCGGGTGGGCTATCTGGCTGGCCCTATTCCGGTAATCAAGGCGCTGACGACAATTCAGAGCCACGCCACTTCAAACGTGTGTACCTTTGCCCAGTATGGTGCGATCGCAGCTCTACGCGGCCCCCAAGACTGTGTAGAAACCATGCGCCTAGCCTTTGCTGAACGCCGTCAGGTAATTATCGACCGGATTAAAGCCATTCCTGGTCTCACCTGCGGTGAGCCTCAAGGGGCCTTTTACCTATATGTCGATATTAGCCAGCTCGGTATGCCCTCGCTGGACTTCTGCAATCGGCTGCTAGACGAGAAATACGTCGCCACTGTCCCCGGTATTTCCTTTGGCACCGAGGGCACCGCGCGGATCTCCTACGCTACTGGCATGGAGACTATTCTTAAGGGAATGGATCGGCTAGAGGCTTTTGTTAAGGCTTACAGCTGAGGTGCCGCAGCTTCCTTCTGTTTAACTTCGCTTAACCCTGCCTAGCCCCGACTGATACCCCCACTATGCCCCGTCAAACGCAGTTCAGGCTAGAGTCTCATGCGGGCGGGGTAAGCGCTTTGCTCCTGGGCACGCTGCTCTGGGGAACTGCCTATATTGTTGTCAAAGATATTGTTGGCACCCTGCAGCCTAGCTTTGTGGTGCTGGGTCGCTTTGCGATCGCAGCGCTCTGTTTTTTGCCTTGGCTTAGGCCCAAACCGGGCCTACTGCGGGCTGGGGCAGAGTTGGGCTGCTGGCTAATAGGTGGCTACGGCACCCAAACCCTGGGACTCCAATACACCACCGCTGGCCGCAGCGCCTTCATCGCCTCGCTCTGCGTTATTTTGGTGCCGCTGCTGCTGGGGTTGGCTGGCCGACGTATCGTCCCGGCAACCTGGGTTGCGGCAGCGCTGGCGCTGCTGGGGATTGCTCTGCTGTCTTACCAGGGCGGTCGTCTCAACATTGGCGACCTGTGGAGCCTGGGCACCGCCTTTTGCTGGGCTGGCCACATCATTCGCCTGGAACGCTTTGCCAAGCGCTACCCCACTCTGCCTCTCACCGCCATTCAAGTCTGGAGCATGACTGCTTTGTCTCTTAGCTGGGTGGCTTTTGATCGGGTGATGGGGCAACCTACTGTGGTCGATCCTGCCGCTGTTCCCTGGGGTTGGCTGGTCTATCTGGGGCTGTTTACAACGGCGCTGCCAACCTGCCTACAGACTTTTGGTCAGATGCGAGTCAGTCCGCCAGAAGCCGTGATTTTATTTACCCTAGAACCCGTGGTCGCCGTGATTCTGGCATTTTTTCTGCTGGGGGAATCGCTGACCAGCCTACAGCTGATTGGGGCCGCGCTAATCCTTGCCGCTACCTACGTCAGCCAGCTACCCAGCCCGGCTCAGGTTTGAGTCTGAAGCTGCTAGCCCAAAAGTCCTTAGCGCAAGGTTAAGCCCCAGACGTCAGTGTTTTAATAAAGCTAACCTCGCAACCGATTGAATCTATGGCCCGCTTTCTATCCCTTTTCCTTGTCTGCCTGCTGGCGACAGCATCCCTGTTTGGCCTGAGCGGCTGTGCTACCCAGCAGCTAGAGGCGGGGACCGACTACACCTATAGCTCACCTAGCAGTGACGGCATCGGCAAAATCTACCTGGGCCGCGAAATTGCTCAGGTTATGGGCCATGAGGGAGCCTACTGGCTAGAGCGCCCCAGCCGGGAGCTAGAGGAACGGCCTCAAACTGCGCTAGAAGCTCTAGAACTGCGCCGAGACGATGTGGTAGCCGATATTGGGGCGGGCACCGGCTACTTCAGCTTTCGTCTGGCAGCTAAAGTGCCTGATGGCAAAGTACTGGCGGTTGATCTGCAGCCGGAGATGCTGGCTCTGATTGATCAGAAAAAAGAAGAAACAGGCCTAACCAACATAGACCCTATCCAGGGCAGCCTCGATCAGCCGAACCTGCCGCTCAACAGTGTAGATTTGGCCCTGATGGTCGATGCTTACCACGAGTTTGCTTACCCCCGAGAAATGATGCAGGGTATTGTTGCCGCTCTTAAACCTGGTGGGCGAGTTGTCTTAGCCGAATACCGGGCCGAAAACCCGCTGATTCTAATCAAGCGCCTGCACAAGATGAGCCAGCGCCAGGCGCAAAAGGAGATGGCCGCCGTAGGCCTGCGCTGGATTAAAACTGACGAAAGGTTGCCTCAGCAGCATTTACTGTTTTTTGAAAAACCGGGTGAGGGGTGAGGGGTGGAGGGGTAAATGAGGGGAGGGGTGAATGAGGGGATCGACTCCACTCCACTGCGTTCCCTTCTTCGGTATGCTGGTTTTAAAGGTAAGTAAACAACATCTGTATGAAAAAGTGGCTAGCTCTGCTCCTAACCCTTGTGCTGGCGATCGGTTCTCAGAGCTGTGCCTCGGCTGGCACCGGCTTGCGAAGCTTTTCAAACCAGTATGAAGGCTACGAGTTTATGTACCCCAACGGCTGGACAGAGGTGAAGGTGCCTGGTGCTGCCGATGTTGTTTTTCATGACATTGTGCATGAGACGGAAAATGTCAGCGTTGTGATCAGCAACGTTCCTGAAGGGAAGACCCTGCAAGATTTGGGTACGCCAACTGAGATGGGCTACAAGCTTTCTAAGAGCATCACTGCCATAGCTGGGGATCAAGATGTGGAGCTGGTGAGCGCTCAGGAAATCAGCGCCGGTGACAAGACTTACTACATTCTGGAGTATGTTGCTGATCTGCCCTCTGGGGTGCGCCACAACTTGGCCAGCGTGATTGTGCGCCGGGGTCGCCTGTTTACTTTTAATGCTTCAACTCAGGAGAACCGCTGGGAGCGGGTCAAGGATCTGATGAAGCAGTCGGTAGCTTCCTTTAAAGTGGCTTGAAGGGGGAGCTTCAGTGAAGCCTGATATGCCCCAGTTCATCCTGGCTTCAGCCTCTAAGGCGCGGCGGCTGTTGCTTGTGTCTGCTGGGCTGCATCCTTTTGTCTGTCCCAGTGAGTTTGATGAATCTCAGGTGCCGCTGACGGACCCGCCTGCCTATGTGCAGGAACTGGCTCGCTGTAAGGCCGAGACTGTGGTGAAACAGTTTCCGAACGGGCTGGTGCTGGGGTGCGACTCGGTGCTGGCATTTGATGGGCAGATTTTTGGCAAGCCTAGGGATAGGGAAGATGCGATCGCACGTTGGCATCAAATGCGTGGACAGGTGGGCGACCTCTACACCGGCCATGCTCTGATTCCCCCTGAAGGGTTGCCCTTAGTGCGCTGTGCCGTTACCCGCGTTTACTTCGCCCCTATCGATACCCCCACTATCGAAGCCTATGTTGACTCGGGCGAGCCGCTGCAGTGTGCTGGGGCCTTTGCCATCGACGGCAAGGGCGGCCTATTTATCGAAAAGCTAGAGGGCTGCCATACCAACGTCATTGGTCTCAGTCTGCCGCTGCTGCGAGAGATGCTGGCAGAGGCTGGCTACCGGATCACTGACTTTTGGTAGCTGCGCCTGCTGTAGAGACTTGCTGGTTTTGCAGAGAACCGCTATGAGCGCTGGGAAACCAGATCGCGAATGGCCTCTAGGGTAATGGCACAGCGCTCAGGCGGAAACTCTTCAGCAGCTTCCTGAGCCAACTGTGGGAGAGGTGTGGTTGAAGGCTTGAACCGCCCCAATACTGCGTAGCTCAGGAGCCCTAGATACTCGCGCATGGCAAGGAAAGTGCGATCGCTAGATCTGACGGTTGCGGGCAGAGGCTCGATGTAAGGTGTCACCGCAAAGCCAACGCTCTTAAAGGTCAGCCAGGAGCGCAGCATGTGAGGCGAGTCCGTAATCAGAATAATGTTTTTGATGCCTTGAGGCCCAAGGATAGAAGCGACTGATTGCGCCTCTTGTTTCGTCGTCCAGGCGCAGGCAACGCCAGAAAGCTTACCCTCTGCTGGCAGATTTCGCTGCTGCAGTAGCTGAAAAGTGCGAACGCTCTGGCTTCGGCCGAGGGTCAGGATTTGGGGGACTCGACCACTCTCTAACAGGGAGATGGCGCTATTGTAGCGCTCGCCCTCAATCTCTTTTTTGCGGGCCAGCACCACGACTGCGTCTGCCGGCTGCCCCGTATCTTGAGGTACGAAGTTAACCAGGACCTGAACTGCCAGGCTTGAAAACACAGGCGAGATAAGAAACCAGTAGGCGGCCAGCACAACTACGGCTGCTTTTATGATCTGCCGCCTTAGCCGGGCAGAGCTAAATAACAGCAAGAATCCCATCAGAATGAGCAGCCCCAGGGTTACCTTGTAAGGACTCGTCAGCCAGCCGTACATCTTCCAGGAGAACCGAATCCAAAACAGTCCAAAAAAGGAACGCAAGGTTTCTAACATATGAGACGAATTGCTGGAGGGTTTCTAAAGAGAATTAAAGCCGCTCATATTCAACTTACTTTTAGAATTTTTAAGCCAGCAACCAGAATCACTGTCTATAGCAAACTCCACACAATCTCTGAGAAATATTGCAGCGTGTGTGAACCTGTTGAAGCTGCAGAGGCTGGGCACTTTACAGCTAGCCCGTGGTCTGTATAAGCAACCTCTGCTGATAGACCCGTGCCAACTCTTCTCAATTCACCAGATTTATCTCACTAGATGTACGGCGTCACATCCTCGCCGCAATCGTCGGCTAAGTATGACAGCGCCCGAAAGCGCAACCCCACCAGCTGGTCGTACAGCGGGTTGAGTTTGCACATGGGCGGAATGTGAATCAGCTTGTGGCCAAACATCACGACATCTCGCTCAAACGGGCACTGAGGCGGAATCAGCTTGCAGACAAAGCGGGCCAAGCGGGGGTCGTGGACTTCTAGCTGGTCGAGCCATACGCGGGCAGGTTTGAGCGGGTCGAGCTTGCCGTCGGCCTGGGGCGGATGTAGGGGGCTAGCAGGGCCGCTAGTAGCCGGGGGCTCCTGGAGGTTGTAAAGGGTGAGGCGCAGTGAGTCGAGAACAGTTTGCTCTAGCTCTAAAGCGATGCAGAAGCTCTGAAGCTTGACATCTTCTTCGGTGGAATAGACCCCATCCGCTAAAGCAACCATGACTGCCATCCGCAGGAAATTTTCAGACATGGTGCGATCGCACCCCATGACTGCCTTTAACTCCTCAGCAGACACCGGCTTAAAGTGGTCAAAATTTAGACTCGGTGCCAATTCCTTCTGAGTGATGGAGGTAATTAAACCTTTTTCATCTTCATCAAAGTGACCATCGGCCCAGGCAATGGTGAGCAGGCCCCGAAGCCAAACTTTAATTTGTTCTTGGGTGTAGGGAGACTCCGCAGTTGCAGGCATGGTGTGACCTCAACGCACGTCTTAAAATAAGCTCTGGCCGAGCTCTACTTACAAAAGCGCCTCAATTGTAACCCGTCTATTTAAAACTGCCGAGACTTCAAGATTTTCCCAACGACTCCGCTAGAGAGGATCCGGTGTGCCCAGTTATCACCCACAGGACAGCTCTGGCCCCATCCCGCATACTGCGCAGCAGATCTTCCGACTCAGCATCGCTGGAGGGCACAGAGAGAGGTCTAAAGCTAATTCCCCGGCTGCCCAGCACAATCTGGCCAATGATGCTGGCCCGCCGCATGTGATAGTCGGACGTGACCAGATAAACGCAGCTAACGCCCTCTTCTTTCAGATCATCGACGACAGTCGTGAAGTTGGTGACCGTATCGACAGCCCGATAGTCTAGCGTTACCCGGTCGGGGTCGATCTGGGCCTCCTGAAACACCCACTCAGCATATTCTGGGTTGCTGCCGGAGGAAACCCAAACGGGCAAGTCAGGGTGCTGCTGAGCCATAGTGGCAGCATACTGCTCCCGGTCGGTTGATCCTCCCAGCACCAAAATGGCCTGGGGTTCTTGAAAGAAAGCTCTGATCTGCTGTTGCCCTACCCACACAAGGGGAACCAGCCCTGCAATGATCCCCAACCGCCACCCACTCCGGCAACGGTCTCGTCTCCGATGCACAGTGACGCTCCTTCCCTGCGAGGAATACCCCTGTGCTGATCTAGCAGATCCCATACCCACCCCGGACCGTGACGCCCCAAGAATTTGCACTTTACATCCTAGCCCCTTTGCTGGGCATGGATAAATACCGACGCCATAATTTAAGCCTTTTGCTTGGCGCTAACTGGGCAAGCGATGCAGCCAAACCCTGCGTTCCAGAGGAGGCCGCTTCCTGGGGCAAACTTCAGCATCTTGCGAATTTTCTTGCCTTCATTCCCGCCCTTACTGCTCCCTTATCTTCTTGGCTTAACCTGGTAGTGATTTAATGCGCTATGACTGACTAGTTCGTTTGTTTAGTTTGTCTGCTTAATTTAGGAGGAACCCGATGGCGTTCGATCGCTGGCTGAAAAAACTGGCCCCCATCTTGCTAGGGCTGGTGCTGCTAGTCTCTGCCTGTACGGCAGCCCCCAACAAGTACGATCAGGTGCAGACAGAAACGACCGGCCGCAACGCGCCTGCTGCCGTTGAAAAAGGGGCTGAGCAAGGCAGCACGTTCAATCAGTTTTTCCCCGACTCTCAGGGGGAGTATGAGGTGGTTCCGGCCCAGGAAAAGAAAGGATTTGCTGAGTACAAGCTAAACCAGGGTGGGCAGACAGTTGCCATGCTGTCGATCAACGACACGATTAGCCTGCCGGAAGCAGCCGCTAAGTATGCCAATGCTACCGAGGCAATTAACGGATACCCGCTGGTGAACCAAGGAACGATGGCTACCGGCCTTTTGATTAACGACCGCTATCAGGTCAAGGTGCTCTCTCGTGCTCCCAGCTTTACCCAGGAAGACCGGGTGGAGTGGCTGCAAAAGTTTGACCTGGTTGGCATTGCTCAGCTGCAGGGCGCAAGTGTACCCATGCTCCAGAAGCCGTCAGCAAAGGGACTGCTTCCCTCCAATACGCCCTCTAAGACTCCCAAGATGGCTCCAGTTCTCGTGCCTCAGCCCGCATCTTGAGCCTCTGCCCCAAATACACCTTAACGCTCCTCAGGAGCCGAAATTTAAGCAAACGACAGGCCGCCAAGGCTGTCAGGAGATGGCAAATTAAGGAGATTTACCGTGAGCACAAAGATTTACGAGCGGGTAGACAAGCTGCCTAAGGGCGGCATTACCGTCATGGCCCTGAAGTCTCTAGATACCTTTCTGCCAGGGCAGTGGGACAATCTGGTGGGCTTTGACCACACCATTGAGAAGGTGACCGGCGAAACCGACCCGGCGATGGTGAAGGCGATTGCTGAGCGTGCGATCGCACTATTTAACGACAAGTCTCAGGGCTACCAGCGGGCGCTCTGGCTATACGAGTCGGTAGATTCTGCCTCAGGGCTGCTGGGCACCGCTGCTCTGGCCAACCGTATCGGCCAAGATACCTTTCTGGGCTTCCTGAAAAACGTCACGCCCAAGCCTGAAAAGGCCCAGACCATCGACCTCAGTGTCAAGCTGGTAACCGAAGTGGTGGCGTTCTGCCAGATCAACGGCATTCCTGGCGACAGCCTGGGCGACTTTCTGCGGGCGCTGGGCGACTACAGCGGCGAATCGCTGGTGCGGATGACGGCGCTAGTCTCATTTGACGGCATCATTCCCCTAGGCGCGGATTTTTCCAGTAAGGCGCTGAGGATGATCAAGGGCATGGGGCCGTCGGAGCTAGAGAGCAACCGCACCTTCAAAGGCGTTGAGAAGGAAATTCCGGGCAAAGATGCCAAGGGCAAGCTGGCCTTTATCACCGAGAGCTTTGAGTCTACTCAGGGCTGGATGGACAAGCTGGTCTCTAGCAAGGGCATCACTCAGAGCAAGCTGCTAGACAACGTAAGCGGCTTTGTCGAAGGTTCACAGGGCAAGCTCGACTACCTGGGCGCGTTTCTCGATATGTCTGTTAAGTACTACGAGCATACGGGAGTGCAGACGCTGGCCCGTCGATTGATCGAGCGGGCTGTGGCTGAGATCTAGCAAAGTCCTACTTTGTTTAGCCCCAGAAACCGGGTTTCTAGTCTGCTCTGCTGTACTTCATGCGAGTTGAGAAACCCGGTTTCTAGTTTGCTTCAGCCCGAGTCTCAGAAACCCGGTTTCTAGCTTGCTACGTTGGATTCTTTACCTACGAGCCTCAGAAACCGGGTTTCTCTTTGCTCCGTTGAATCCTTTACCATGAGCGGAGAAACCCGGTTTCTAGTTTGCTCTGCTAGTACTTCACTTGTAAGCCTTAGGCCGCAAAGACCTGGGCGGCAGTTAGGGCAAGCTCTAGAAAGGTACGTGAGGTGATAGTTCCCTCTCCTCTAAGCTGGTTCACCTGATACTCCCCGTCCACCAGCCGATAAATGCTGAAAGTCGGCTCCTTCGGGCTACCAATGTAGCGAACTGCGCCCAGCGCCAGATAGTCAACAATCCAGTATTCAGCAATGCCCATTGCTTCGTAGTCGGTGACCTTGCGCCCGTAGTCGTCGCGCCAGTTGGTACTGACCACCTCAACCACCAAGCGCACAGACTTTCCCTGCGTAATGATTGATTCCTTAGCCCATCTCGGCTCCTCCGCAATAGCCTGCCGATCTAGAACAATCACGTCAGGCTCATAGCCTGACAAGCCATCGGCCTGCTTCAGTACGCACTCTTTGGGAACGAAGTAAGGTAGCTGTGACCGTCGAATCTCAAAGTTCAGCTCTGCGGCAATAAACCCTGCAATTTCTGAATGCTTTCCGGTGGGTTTAGGCACTTCAACGATAGCCCCGTCGTGCAGCTCGTAGCGGTATTCCGCACCTTCGGGATACCAGTCAATGAACTCATCAAAGGTTACTGGCTGAGTTTGAGGTTGGATCATGTGGCTCACCTCAGCACCACGACATTTGTACCAACCTTAGCACCTTCTCGCTAGCCACCTGCTGCTCTCTGCCCCTACTCAAAATCTGCATACTGAGGTGGGCTAGCGCCGATGCGATCGGTCATTCTGGGGTACTTGCCCTTGCCTGCCTTATCCTTGATCTCTATGACTGCGATCGCATGCCACCACTCATCGCCAAAGTCAAACCAGTAGGCAAACATCTCATCCACTGCCAGCCTCAGATCGTTGATTGAGGTCTTGCTCACCTCGCCATCAGGCGTGTCGCCCGACAGCGCATTCGAAAATGCCTGTTTTAACCCATACCGTCGAGCATCGGGATCGTTGGCAAACTGTCCGCCGACCTGAAACTCATACATGTGCTCTTCTTCGCGGTCAAATGCCTTGAAGATAGCGTGATGCAAGTCTTTTAGAGTTTGGCCGCCCCTGATTTCAATCGTGCGAGATACCTGGGGATTGTCGTCGATAAAATCGTCTGTCATGGGGCCGTCGATCAAGTTGACCTGCAAGACATATAGCGTGTCGGCAGAGCGGGAAGTGGTCTCTGTAGGGGGTGCAGAGGCTTCTGCCTCAGAGGCCTCAGAGTCTGCCGCTTCACCCGGAACGTAGGGAATCAGCCCTGCTGCTGCTAGGGCCACTTGCACCTCACGGGGAGCCGTTCTGGCGTCTACGGCCATTTCATCGACAGAAATTATCCAGGCTAGGGGATTTTGCTCGACAAGGCTGGACACACACCAGTCTGGATGCAGTTTGTGCATGTCTAGGCTGTCGCGCACCTGTTTAGACTTGCTTTGCCCCGTACTCACGCCCACACCAAACCATTCGCATAGATCCTTTGCCTTGATATGAGGGGTTTGAGCGGGGTCGTACAGAAAATTGACCATGCCGATCGCGTGGGTAATGCCACAGGCCCAGGTCTTTTCTTTACCGCTGGCTAGGGGAGAAGGTCGTTTGCGACACAGGGCAGCGGTTGCCTGACGAATGAGCACTGCGTATTCGTCATTAAGGTGTTGCTGGGCAAATTCATCGGTAATCGCGGTGATGCGGTCAAACTTTTCCTGCATCGCTTTGGGGACGTTTTCAGACTTTGCAGATTTAGCCATGACGATTGCCGCAAACGCACATCTTTGGACGGCTCCTGAGGGAGTCGTTGGGTTTAGTGTAGTGCGATCGCACCCCCTCAAACATCACTTGCCCACAAAAAGCGGCTGTCTTGGGGACAACCGCTTCGTCGCGTCGCTTAGCAACCGTTCTAGAAACCGGGATTCTTCAAGAATCCCGGTTTCTGGTCTCCCTTAGTAGTCGAAGTCGCCGCCCATGCCAGCGCCGGCACCGGCCGCAGGCTGCTTCGGCTCAGGCTTATCGACCACGATGCACTCGGTGGTCAGCACCATAGAGGCAATCGAAGCCGCGTTTTGCAGGGCAGACCGGGTCACTTTGGCGGGGTCCACAATACCCGCTTCAAACATGTCTACGAACTCGTTGTTAGCGGCGTCGTAGCCCACATTGAAGTCCTTGGCTTTGACCTGCTCGGTGATCACAGCGCCGTTAAAGCCTGCGTTTTCAGCAATGCGGCTGAGAGGGGCAACCAGAGCGCGGGTGACAATCTGAGCACCAATTAGCTCTTCGCCACTGAGGTTAGCCGCAGACCACTCGTCTAGCTGGGGAGCCAGGTGGGCCAGGGTGGTGCCGCCACCGGGGACAATGCCTTCTTCAACCGCTGCCTTGGTAGCGTTGATGGCATCTTCTAGGCGCAGCTTGCGGTCTTTCATCTCGGTTTCGGTAGCAGCCCCAACTTTGACCACAGCGACACCGCCAGAGAGCTTAGCCAACCGCTCCTGCAGTTTCTCTTTGTCGTAGCTGGAGTCGGTTTCGTCGATCTGGCGACGGATTTGCTCGCAGCGGGCCTTTACTTGGGCTTCGTTGCCCTCAGCCACGATGGTCGTGGTGTCTTTGGTGATGGTGAGACGGCGGGCCTGCCCCAACATTTCCAGCTTGGCGTTTTCTAGCTTGAGGCCAGTGTCTTCACTGATCACTTGGCCGCCGGTCAGCACCGCGATGTCTTCTAGCATGGCCTTACGGCGATCACCAAAACCAGGAGCCTTGACCGCAGCCACGTTGAGCACGCCACGCATCCGGTTCACCACCAGGGTTGCCAAGGCTTCTTTCTCGATGTCTTCGGCAATGATCATCAGAGGCTTGCCTGCCCGAGCGGCCTGCTCCAACACAGGCACCAGATCCTGCACCAGGGTGATCTTTTTGTCGGTAATCAGGATGTAGGGTTCATCCAGCACCGCTTCCATGCGCTCGGTGTCGGTAACAAAGTAGGGAGACAGGTAGCCCTTGTCAAAGCGCATCCCCTCGGTGACCTCCAGCTCGGTGGTCATGGACTTGCCTTCTTCCAGGGAGATGACGCCTTCGCGACCGACTTTGTCCATCGCTTCAGCGATCATGCGGCCCACTTCGTCGTCATTACCGGCAGAGATGGAGCCAACCTGAGCGATGGACTTGGAGTCGCCCACCGGACGGGCCTGCTCAGCAATTTTGTCTACTAGGAATGCAGTAGCCTTGTCGATGCCGCGCTTGAGGGTGATCGCGTTGGCACCCGCAGCCACGTTCCGCAGACCTTCCTTCACAATGGCGTGGGCCAGCACAGTTGCGGTGGTGGTGCCATCACCAGCAGCATCGTTAGTTTTTGCCGCGGCCTGACGCAGCAGAGAAACGGCAGTGTTTTCAATATGGTCTTCCAGCTCGATTTCCTTGGCGATGGTGACACCGTCGTTAATGATCTGAGGCGCACCAAATTTCTTCTCTAGCACCACATTGCGACCCTTGGGTCCGAGGGTGACTGCAACCGCTTCGGCCAGCTTGTCAAAACCCCGCTCCAGCGAGCGGCGAGCATCTTCGTTGTAGGTAATCGTTTTAGCCATGATGAATAGGTCTCCTAACTGAAATGCGAGGAAAGTAGCAAATAGAGATTTAGGGGAAAGGGGTGTGGGGTGTAGGGGGGTAGGGTATGGGGTTTAGGGTTTAAGGGAAGTGGACGAGGCTTTTGCTCTGTGCCTTAAACCTTGCACCCTATACCCTCAACCCCTCTATCCCAACGCTGCCAAAATATCCTGCTCGCGCAGCAGAACGTAGTCTTCGGTGCCGAGCTTGATGTCGGTGCCAGCGTACTTGGAGTAGAGCACTTTGTCGCCGACTTTGACTTCCATGGTCTGATAGGAGCCGTCGTCGCTGCGCTTGCCGGGGCCGACCTGCACGACTTCACCCACCTGGGGTTTTTCTTTAGCCGTGTCGGGCAGCAAAATGCCGCCAGCGGTTTTTTCTTCGGCTTCGCTGACTTTGACCAGAATGCGATCGCTCAAAGGTTTTACAGTTGACACACTCAAGGTGACAGCTGCCATAACTATCCTCCCAATGCAAATTCGCTGAGTGACTGAAAAAGTTACCTCGATTGAGCCAGCCTCCTGCAACTGCAGGTGCCGCCCAACTCGGGCTAGGAGCGCCGATAAAGACCTCTTGTGTCGTGAAGCCTTACCAGCCGAGCTAGCACTCTTGCCTCCTGAGTGCTAATTTAGCCGGGAGAAAAATGCGATCGCAACTCCTGAGCAGGTATGGTTTACCGAACCAGCTCAGGGGGTAGATGGGTGGATGAGTAGGGAGTGTGGAGAGGGAGCAGAGGTTTTCTGTTGTTTTGTGAGCCGGGAATATTTCGGAAGCGATCCGGCTCTTAGCCCTATGCCTTGCTCAAACTGTGTATCTCTCCCATCCACCCTCCCACTCATCCACCCTCCTACTCATTCACCCTCCCACCCATCTACCCCCAACTTCCCTTAATAATTGACCTAGCTGCCGCTGCAATACGCTTCAGGTCATCGTCTAGCAGGGGTGGCCAGATCACGCCTGCCTTTTGCCCTGCTTCAAAGAGCTGGCGGCTTTCGTAGGAGAGGATGAAGAGGGCTTGCACCAGGTCTTTGTCTAGGGCGGGTACGTTTTGCAGACCTTCGTAGACGACTTTGAGCGCTAGCAGTAGCGAGGTGACTTGGCCGGGGATGGGGGGCTGCCCCTGGCGTAAGCGGCTGTAGAAGCTTTCTTCTTGGCCTTCCTGAGGCTGGATAGTCTGGTGAAACAGGAACTGGCGGGCCGTCTGGAAGTCCATAGGTTTAGATCTTTACAGGGGGTGAACAGGACTGCTTGATAAGGGAAAAGGGTTTGGGGGGCATTCTGTAGCTGGGTTTGTGAGAATGTTCCTTGTCCAAGTCCAGCACTGGATCTATCAGTGGAGTTTTGCCTCAAGAAAAGCTCCGGATCCTAAAGTGGACTGGGTATGACTGAAATCCCTCATCCAAGTTTTACAGAGATTTCATGAGTTTCCGTGTTCAATGAAGGGCAGTTTCTGTCTAGAACGGCAGGGCAACGTTACGCGGATGAATGGCCGGTATGGGCCTGAGGCTAGTTTGGTTCGCTCAATTGTTTCTCTGGAAGTGCAATGACGAGTCCGTTTCTAGAAAAAGTTCCGTTCGTTGATCTCTCGTGGCAGCATGAGCCGCTCAAAGCTGACATTGCCCAAGCTGTAGAGGCAGTTTTGCAGCGGGGCGATTTCATTTTGGGAGAAGCTGTGGCGGCGTTCGAGGCGGCGTTTGCAGCGGCCTGTGAGGTAGAGCAGGCGGTGGGAGTGGGCTGCGGCACGGATGCGATCGCACTTGGCCTGACGGCCTGTGGCATTGGCCCAGGAGATGAGGTTTTACTGCCGGCCAATACGTTTGTCGCTACGCTGATTGGCATTTTGCGGGCGGGCGCTACTCCAGTGCTGGTGGACTGTCATGGCGACACAGCCCTAATTGATCTGACGGCGGCTGAGTCGGCCATTACGCCTCGTACTCGCGCCATTTTGCCGGTGCACCTCTATGGTCAGATGGTATCGCCCAGGGGGCTGCTGTCTTTGGCTCAACGTCACGATCTGCTGATCTTTGAAGATGCGGCTCAGGCACATTTGGCCCAGCGAGAGGGCTACTGGGCTGGGTCGGTGGGCCAGGCTGCTGCCTTTAGCTTTTACCCCAGCAAAAATTTAGGGGCTTTGGGTGATGGCGGTATGCTGGTAACGCAACGGGCCAGTGTGGCCCAAACGGTTAAGTCTCTGCGAAACTATGGAGCCACCCGCAAGTACTACCACACCGATCCAACCGGTACCAATAGCCGCCTCGATACGCTTCAGGCAGCAGTGCTGCACCTGAAACTGCCCCACCTAGGTGGGTGGAATCAGGCTCGCAACCACCTGGCTCAGCACTACGACAACTCCCTAAAACCACTAGCTGAGTACGGCATTTTGCCGCTTTGCAATGACAGTGGAGCGGGCCATGTTTACCACCTATATGTAATTCGCGTGATGCCAAACTGCCCGATTGATCGCACTACTCTGCAGATGGCGGTCGAGGCGGCAGGCATTCAAACCGGCATTCACTATCCGGTGCCCTGCCATCTGCAGCCCGCGTTTGAGAATTTGGGCTATGGGCCGGGCGACTTTTCCCAGGCAGAGGCGCTCAGCCAAGAAATTTTGTCTCTGCCCATGTACCCCGGCCTGACTCTAGCTCAGATAGATCGGGTCGTCAGCGTCCTCCGCGACCAGGTTATGCAAGCCTCTCTGTCCCCCAAGGCGGTCTAATACATCTGCTATGGCTATCTCATCGGGTTTCCTAAGAACTTTAAAACAAGCGCCCCTAGAGAGCGCGATCGCAGCCCTGCTGCTCTTGCTCTATGGCCCCCTGCTGTGGCACTGGGTAGACGGCTGGCTCAACAAGTCCATTAGCATCCAGCACGAGTATTTCAGCCACGGCCTGATCGGCATTCCCTTTGCGCTGTATCTGGCCTGGGGTCAACGCCAAACCTGGGCCGAACTGCCTGAGCGTTGGCATCCCTTGGGCTTGGGTTTGGTTGCGATCGCAGCCGTCTTCTACACTAGCGGCCTGTCCGACTGGGCAAATCTCTCCTTCCCTTTGCTGCTAGCAGGCCTATGCCTCTGCCTTAAAGGCACCGCCGGGTTTCAGCTCCAGGCATTTCCCCTAGCCCTGATTGCCCTAGCCACTCCCACCCAGTTGCCCTACCTGATCGAGCCCTACGTGCTGCCGCTCCAGCACTTCATCGCCTCCGTCGCCGGGTTTTTGCTGGTACAGGTCGGAGTAGATGTGACCGTCCAGAGTATCTATCTATTTGTCAACGGCCAGACCGTCGAAGTCGCTCCCCACTGCGCCGGTCTAAAAATGCTCTTCACCAGCCTCTATGTCGCCCTGATGCTGCTTCACTGGACCGGCCTCTGGACCTCCCGCCTCAGGAGCAGCCTTTTTTTAGTAGGCACCATTACTATCAGCATCGTCGGCAACATCCTGCGAAATACTCTCCTCAGCTACTTCCACGGCACCAGCAACACCGCTGCCTTCGACTGGCTCCATGAAAGCTGGGGCGGCGACCTCTACTCTGCTCTGATGCTGCTCTCTTTGGTAGGTCTAGTTAATCTGATTCAGCAATACGTTCCCTCTAGTTTGGAGCTTGAGGCTCCTCCGCCTTCGAATTTTTAGGGGAGAAGGTAGCAGGAAGAGGCGCAGGGACGGGGAGACGCAGAAATATCTAGCTTCGAGTTCTCTGCATTCTTAAATTGCTCTATCTCCCCCACCCTTCCTACCTTCCCCATCTTCCTTTTCCATCCCGTCTCCCCGTCCCCGCATCCCCCTCTCCCATGCCCCTCCCAGACAAAACCCTCCACCACTGGCTTAAAATCCTGCTAGTCGTAAGCCTAGCTGCGATCGCAACCCTCACCCTCCCCAACCTGCTCAGCGGCCAAGGGGCTTGGCTGCAGTCACCTCAGGTGGCGCAGATTCAGGCGCTGCGAGAGCTGCGGCAGGAGGGCCTGAATCTGCCCGGATGGACGGCTAAAGGGCATCATGCAGTGCCTATCAATCGGCATGACTGGCTGCTAAGTGAGTACACTGCTCAGTCAACTCCGGCTCAGGCTCCTGCGGCGCAGCAGATTGCTGTGCTGCTGCGCACTCAGCCCGATCACAGCAATCAGCCTGCTCTAGAGTGGGTCGATCTGGCTGGGGCGCAGGAGTGGACCAACGATTCTCGCCGCACTGTTCGTTTTACTGTGGATTCTCCCGAGGGTCAGCCAGTCTCTGTCAAGGCTCGCTTTTCGCGCGGCTGGAACCAGCAACAGACCTTTGCCGTGCTGCAGTGGTATGCCTGGCCCACAGGCGGGAACTTTTCGCCCAACAGCTGGTTCTGGGCTGACCAGGGGGCGCAGTGGCGCAGCGGTAGCCGCATGCCTTGGGTGGCCGTTAGTCTGCTGGTGCCGATTGATCCCTTGGGTGACATTGGGCCCTATGAACCTTTTGCCCAGGCGGTTGGTCAGCAAATTCAGACGGTGCTGCTGCAGGGGCCTCTGGCGGCTGCTCCCTAAAGGACATTTTTCAGAGTGCTGGGGATGCTTTGAACTTCGCTAGAATGGCCTTTGGCAGCGCGTCAGATGCGATCATTATTCTTTAGCCTGGGTAGTTACGGCTGTACGCGATGACCTCAAACCTATTCACACCCCCGGCTCGATTTCTATCCTGGCGTTGGCCGCTGCTGGCCCAGATGCGCTGGCGGCAGGCTCCCCTGCTGCTGCTGGTCTGTGGGCTGGCGTTGCTAGAGCAGGGAGCCGCCTTGGGCCAAACCACCCCGCCACCCGTGACGTTGCCTCCGGTCGAAAGCTCCCCGCCCTCGTCGCCACTAACCGAGCCTCTAGAGCCCACTGCTCCCGGACAGATTGAACTGCCTGCTCCTGGCAGCCCCACCCCAGATACTCGGCCTCCGCTGCCGCCCGACTGGCTCAACCGCATTTTGGGTCAGCCTGGTCAGCCTCAGCCGCGGGTCTTCGATGACTACCGCCTAGGGCCAGGAGACGGCATCTTCATTACCGTACAGCGGTTCCCTGACCTCAGCTTTCAGGCCACTCTAGACATTCAGGGCAACGTCATCGTCCCGCT
Organism: Pseudanabaena sp. FACHB-2040; assembly: GCF_014696715.1. Taxonomy (NCBI): domain Bacteria; kingdom Bacillati; phylum Cyanobacteriota; class Cyanophyceae; order Pseudanabaenales; family Pseudanabaenaceae; genus Pseudanabaena; species Pseudanabaena sp. FACHB-2040. The sequence goes on along the minus strand of NZ_JACJQO010000022.1, from coordinate 233,481 downwards.
GGCCGGAGCCATCAACCTGGCCGATCTGACTCTGGAAGAGGCCCGTCAGACGATTTTCACGGCCTATGATCAGTACGTGGTCAATCCCCAGGTTAGTGTCACACTGACGACCCAGCGTCCGGTCGAGGTGACCGTTTTAGGTGAAGTGACCCGGCCCGGCTTTTACCCTCTGGCGGCTCCTCAGGTGGCTGCTGCCCTGCTGACGGCAGGCGGCTCGACAGTGAATGCCGATCTGCGCGAGATTCGAGTGCAGCGGTACCTGGCCGACGGTCAGCTGCTGGAGCGCACCATTGACCTCTTTACGCCGCTCAAGGCGGGCGAGGCGCTGCCTAATGTTCGACTGCAAAATGGCGATGTGCTGATCATTCCTCGGCTAGATCCCAACCGACTAGACGAGTACGATCGCAACCTGGTGGCAACTTCTACACTGGCTAGGCCCGAAATCACGATTCGGGTCTTGAACTATGCGGGCGGGGGGCGCGGCATTGAGGCCCGATTTAACAACGTGGTGGTGCGCAACGGCAGCCGCTTTCTCGATGCCCTAGCCCAGGCTGGCGTGAACCCTGACCTGGCCGCCTACAACCGCATAGCGGTGCTGCGGTTTAATCCCGAAAAGGGCTCAGCGGATACTATTTTGGTGGATGCACTTGCAGCCGTCAACGGCGACCAGGCTCAAAACATCGCGCTTCAGGACAACGACGTGATCGTGGTGGACCGCAACCTGCTAGCCCGCATTACCTATACCCTCGGCACCTTTACCCAGCCCTTCCGAGATGTCCTGGGCTTTTTGCTGTTTTTTGATCAAATTACAGACTCGTCCCGCAACCTGTTTGGCCCCTAGCAGCCGCTGCCAACCTGAACGGGGGCATTGTCCCTGGCTGATTACCCCTTCCTGATAATTTAGTCACCCGAGGCCGTGAGGTTATGGCATCTCCCTTTCTCAAACGCTACCTGCTTGCCCTCAACCGCTACAAGTGGCCTGCCCTGGCCAGCTTCCTTGGCGTTGTTGGCGTATCTGGCATTATCGCCCTGCAGCCACCGCCGCCGGTTCAGTATCGAACCGAGGGGGTACTGGTGCAAAATTTCCCGCTGGTGGCGTTTTCGACGACGGGAACTGAGGTGCAGGCGCGGGGTCAAGGCATCATTTCTGAAGAAGCCCTGCTGTCGGATGTTTTGCTGCAGCAGGTGTCTCAAGAGTTGGAGCGACAAGGGATTAACATTCGGCCCTCAGCAATACGCAGCAATACGCAGGTGCGGCTGGAGGGGCAAGAGCGCGACCAGGAACAGATTCAGCAGGTTGCTGTAGCCTTTACCTGGCCTAACGATGAAGAAGCCCAAGCTACTCTCAGTCTGCTCTTTGATGGCATGGTCGAGCTCAGCCGAGTTACCAACCGCTCCCGCCTGCAGGCCATTCTAGAAGCTCTCGATGGGCGGTTGCCTGAGATCGAGCAAGATCTGCGGACAGCGGAACAAGCCCTAGAACAGTACGACCGCCTTGAAGGCCCAGCAATTCAGGCCGCCCTCGACGGCAGCCTGTTGGGAGCCATCTCTGGCAGCGAACAGCAGCGTCGCCAAAACCAGATTACGCTGGCCGGTATCGAAGCCCAAATGCAAAGTCTGCAGGCTCAGCTTGGCCTGACGCCAGAACAGGCGTTTACCTCCTCAGCGCTCAGCGCCGACCCCATCATCGCCCAGCTGCGAGCCCAAATTTTAGAGACCGAGACTCAGATTGAACTGCTCTCTCCCCAGCTGCGACCGGCCCACCCCACGCTGCAGGACTTGCGCAATAACCTACAGGCTTACAATCAGCTGCTGCAGCAGCGAGCCCAAGAAGTCATCGGCGGCAACGGCCTCAATCCGCTGCCCAGCAGCGACCAGGTGCGTCAGAACAGTGCCCTCGACCCAGCTCGTGCGGCTCTGGCCAATCAGCTGGTCAACTTCCAAACCCAGCGCGATGCTCTAATTCAGCAAACCGAGGTGCTGGCCTCTTCAGAGGTGCAGATGCGGCAGCAGTACGCCGGCCTGCCCAACAAACAGCTAGAGCGAGACCGGCTGGCCCAGCAGGTGGCTCTGCAGCGGGCGCTCTATGACCAGATCCAGGCCAAGCGCATTGATGCTCAGGCGGCGGAAGCAGAGACGGTCAGCAGCCTGCGAGTGGCTATTGCGCCGACCACCTCAGTTCTGGCTGAGGACCCCCAGAATCCGCTGATGATTTGGCTGGCGGGCGGGCTGTTGGGCCTGGTGGCCGCAGGGGGCGTCGTCTTCTTGCTAGACATGCTAGACGGCACCCTGCGAACCTACGACGACCTGCAGGCGCTGCTGCGAGATCAGGAGGTACCGCTGCTGGGCCTAATTCCGGCGATGCGGACCCGCTCTCCGCGCATTCTGCCGCTGCTGCTGCAGCCTGATTCTCCCTACGGCGATGCCTATGAGCGGCTGCGGAGCAACCTGCGGCTGATGGGCAGTCAAACGGCGGATGGCACGGTGCCCAGAATGATTCTGGTGACTAGCACCCGCGATCAGGAGGGCAAGACCACAACGGCCTTTAACCTGGCCATTGCTTCTGCCCACGCTGGACGCCGGACGCTGGTAATAGAGGGGGATCTACGGCTGCCCTCCCAGGCCCGGCGGTTGGGCGTGAACCTATCAGCCCAGGCCCAGGCCGAACCCCTGCGCTACTACGGGGGTAAGGTGGGCGACCCGATTCAAATGGTGCCTCGGGTGGAAAATCTGTACATAGCTCCCAGTCCAGGCCCTCAGCAAAACGCGGTGGCCATTCTGGAGTCGAGTGAGATGAAGCGGTTTTTGGAGGATGCGCGGGGTCGATTTGACATGGTGATTATCGATGCGCCGCCGCTGGTACGGAGTAATGACGCGATTTTGCTGGAGGGGTTGACCGATGGGCTGGTGTTGGTCACCCGCCCCGGCCTGACTGAAAAGGCGGTGCTAGAAGCGGCCCTAGAGCAGTTGCTAGACACTGAAGATCTGCGGTTACTGGGAGCCGTGATTAACGGAGCTTACATGCCGGTGGCAGCAATGCCCCACAGTGAGTCGAGAGCAACCGATGAGGACGATCTCTTACCCCCTAGCTCCCTGCCGCCGACTCAGCCGCCTGTGGGCAGTCGGGTTGATTTCTAACCGTTGCCGCTGCCCAGAACTGCCGCAGGCTTGAGATACAATCGTAGACGGCAGATTTGAAGGGCTAAGCGCTAAAGATGCCGACTTTGGGTGTCAATATTGACCACATTGCTACGCTACGTCAGGCCCGCCGCACGGTTGAGCCTGATCCGGTGGCGGCAGCAGTACTGGCTGAACTGGCTGGAGCAGACGGCATTACCGTGCACCTACGGGAAGACCGTCGCCATATTCAGGATCGAGACGTGCAGCTGCTGCGGCAGACCGTGCGAACTCACCTCAATCTGGAGATGGCAGCTACCGATGAAATGGTTGCGATCGCACTCGACATCCAGCCCAACTATGTCACGCTGGTGCCCGAGCGGCGCGAAGAAGTAACCACCGAAGGCGGTCTTAACGTGGTGGGGCAGTGCGATCGCATGACCCAGGTTGTCACCGCCCTGCAGTCAGCAGGAATCCCCGTCAGCCTGTTCATCGATGCCGAGGCCGAGCAGATCAAGGCCGCTGTCCAAACCACGGCCAAATTTATTGAGCTGCACACCGGGCGCTATGCCGAGGCCCACAGTGAAGCCGAACAGGCTCACGAACTGAGCATCCTGCGGCAGGGCTGTGAGCAGGCCCGAGCGCAAGGGCTGCGGGTCAATGCGGGCCACGGCCTGACCTACTGGAATACCTATCCAGTCGCCTGCATCGAGGGCATGGAAGAACTAAACATTGGCCATACGATTATCAGTCGGGCGGCGCTAGTAGGTCTAGAGCGGGCTGTCCGGGAAATGAAGCAGGCGATTAGGGGCGAGCTGTAGACCCTGGTTGAACCTTTAAAAAAGCCTTTAGTGGTTGAGAGTTGAGAGAGGATTTTATGCAGACTTATTACTACGCGGTTGCCAGCCAAAAGTTTTTGTTAGAGCAAGAGCCCTTCGAAGAAGTTCTGAGAGAGCGCACCCGCCACTATCAGGAACAGGAGAAGGAGATCGACTTCTGGCTAGTTAAAGATCCCGCCTTTTTAGATGCACCGGAGTTAGCTGAGGTTAAGGCCAAGTGCCCCCAGCCAGCAGTTGCTATTGTTTCGAGCAATTCAACCTTTGTTACCTGGCTCAAGTTGCGCCTGGAGTATATTGCCACCGGACAATTTGAGGCTCCTTCTGAAACCATTCCGGATCCCCTGGCGTCTCTCAATTCGGTAGCCTGAGCAGGAGAGGTTGAGAAACCTAAGAGTTGGTGCATAATTGGTTCGTCCAAACAAGTCCAGAACAATAGCCCTCTGGTATTAGATCCCTTCTGATCTGGATCGTTTTCTGGCCGGTTTGGGTAGCTGCGTTGTTCTAAGGGGTTGGAAGACACACGTGTACAGGATTTATACCCGTCAGGGATGGCGGCTCTCGTTAGGTGGTTTGGGGTTGGCAGCTTTGCTGAACCTGGTAGCGGGCGATATCAGCTCAGCTTCCATGTTTCCGCCCTGTCCGCCACCTGCTGCCAGTGAATATTTGCTGCTGGTGCGGGGAGAAACGGAGGCCCAACGTACCCGCGTCCAAGAGCTGCTGCCCTCCAACAGCACAGTGCTAGTCTGCAATTATCTAGAAGATACGGTAGTGCGGGCCGGGGGCTTCTCCAATCTAGAGAGTGCCAATGCTTGGGCTCAATACATGACCGAGGTAGAAGGGCTGCAGGCATTTGTCGCCCGCCCGGCTACCCCAGCAGAACAGGCAGGGGCTGTTTCAGTCTCCCCAATTGCGACGGCAACGGCCAATACCCCCACCAACGCTGCTCCGGCAGCGCCTAGCAACGGTAGCGGCAGCGTTGCCGTCGGCAGCAACCGCACTGGCGAAGATGGGACTCAGACAGTAGCGGCAGCGGCTTCTAGGCCCTTTAGCCCTAGGGCTTTAGGATCGGGCTTTGCGGTGTTGGTGGACTACCAAAATCGGCCTGAAACGGCGGTCGAGATTCAGCGCAGTGTCGGTCAGGCTATAGGATTGGCTGTCCATCGCCAGCGCCCCTACCTGCTAATTGCCCACAGCCCCGATGTGCAAGGGGCGGCCTCTACCCTAGCCGTCCTGACCAGCAAGTCCATTCCAGGCTTTGTTGTAGACAGCCAAGGGGTGGTGATGCTGACGAATGCGATCGCACTCCAAGCCCAATAAGCCAGCCTCAGCCATACTCACCCTCGGTAGGATGGGTAAAGGGTATCCCCGTGCCCATCTCTCAAGGCTTATTTGATGGGCACGCTTTGCTTTGCCCATCCTACAAAACTACTCAATCAGCAGGTGCTTGATGAGAACCATCATCCACTGGTTGTCTTTGCCGCTGGGGATAGGGTCGCTCCAGTCGTCGGGGTCTGCGTAGTGGAGGCTGTGCAGGTACTTGGTCATGCGATCGAGCACTTCCAAGCTGCCGTAGAGCACGTTGGTAATCTTCTCGCGTTTTGGTTTGGGCCTGGTCGATTGAGCAGGTGGAACTGTGGGCGGCTGAGCGCCCATTTCGGTTGATTGAAACATGAGGTTCTGGTTCCTATGTGATGTGGTTTAGGAAACCAGAACTCACTTTCCTAGCAGCCCCGTGGTTGTGTGCAATCGGGGCGGCAGGGGAGGTAAACTGACCTCCAAGCCTCCGAACTGCTCGCATCAGCTTCGGGGGACTAGTCGCCTGTTTGTGCTGCGAACACTTGCAGGCGGCGCTAAGTCAATGAGTTCCGGGTCTAGGCTGCCGCGCACGACAGCTTAATGACTGAGAATACGGTGTGTGCTGCGTGGGCGTCAACCATATTGTGGGAATTTTTTTAGCGCTCGTAGGATGGGAAAAGGCAGCAGCCTATGCCCATCTTTTAAGGGCTAAACCTAATTCAGCGCTATTCTAATTGACCCAGATCAGCCTTTAGCAGTGTGAGCCGGATTAGATCCGTTAAACGGTTGGGTTTTCACTTCGTTTAACCCAACCTGCACAAGGCTAAGCAAAGTAACCCGTCGAAATAGTGAAACGTGGCGAGAAGAGTAGAACTGGTTAGGGCTCTGCCCACCTGTTCCAATCAATTCTTCCTCCTAAATAGGTTCAGTAGGCCGGAGCCGCCAGACAAGAAATAAAGGCTCCCAAGATCGATCCCACAATCACCTGAAACGGAGTGTGGCCCAGCAGTTCCTTGAGCCGATCTTCGTTAAATTCAGGCTTCTCCTGAAACAGTTCGTCGATAATTTGATTCAAGATCTTCGCCTGTTTGCCCGCTGCCTGCCGGACACCTGTAGCATCGTACATAACGATAATGGCAAAGACAGAGGTGGCCGCAAACGCCGGACTGGCCCATCCCAAAGTCTGACCCATGCCGCCCGCCAGAGCGGTGACCAGGGCTGAGTGGGCGCTGGGCATGCCGCCGGTTTCGACCATCACTCGCAGGTTGATCTTGCCAAACCGGGCAAACTCAATAACAGCCTTGAGGGCCTGGGCGGTGAGGCAGGCAATTAACGCCACCAACAGGACATGATTATCGACAATCTCACTGATGCTATGCATGATTCCGAAAATTAATCAGTGGGTGCGGGCAGTGATGTAATCAGCTAGGGCAATCAGGGGTTGACGCAACTCCCCAAATCCCTGCAGTTCTGCTTTGGCCTCGTCTACTAGCTGTTGGGCCTGCCGCTTCGACTCTTCAATGCCCCACAGACTAGGGTAAGTCGCTTTTTGGGCCTGCAGATCTTTGCCAACAGACTTGCCCAGCTGCTCAGGCGTCGAGGTGATATCGAGTACATCGTCCACAATTTGAAAGGCCAAACCAATGCCTTGAGCGTAGCGAGCCAGCCTCTCGATATCCGGCTCAGAGGCCCCGGCTAGCACAGCTCCTGAGGTTACCGAAACCTCCAGCAGCGCTCCCGTCTTGTGGGTGTGAATAAAAGTCAAGGTCTCGATTGTGACGTCGGGATTACCCTCGCTGGCCAAATCTACGACTTGCCCCCCCACCAGTCCTGCTGCTCCGACGGCTTTGCCCAGGGCGGCAATCACCCGCAGCACTTGCTCGGCGGGCACCCCTTGAGTCGCCGTTGCGACGTATTCAAAAGCGTAGGTCAGCAGGGCATCTCCCGCCAAAATCGCCACGTCTTCTCCATAAACTTTGTGGTTAGTCAAGCGACCCCGACGATAGTCATCATTATCCATGGCGGGCAGATCATCGTGGATCAGCGACATGGTGTGGATCATCTCTAGGGCGCAGGCGGTCGGTAGGGCCATCTCTACGCTGCCCCCAGCCAGTTCGCAGGCGGCCAGACACAGGATCGGGCGCAGCCGCTTGCCGCCTGCTAGCAGCGAGTAGCGCATCGCTTCGTAAAGGGTCTCTGGATAGGTTAGGGGCACAGCCTGGTCGAGAGCTGCTTCGACCAAAGGCTGTCGCTCTGCCAAATAGCTAGAGAGATCAAAGACGGATGCCTGGGAGTTAACCGAGTTGGTCTGCACCATAGAGAGGATCGTCGTTACTTCAGGAAAAAGAGCGGTTCAAGCGGGGATCAGCGATTGTCTTGGACGCGTCTACAATAGCTCAATACTGTATTGTGCAATAGCATGGCCACGGTCATAGCCCCGACACCTCCGGGTACGGGAGTAATTGCGCCTGCCACTGGAGCTACCGCAGCAAAATCGACATCTCCCACTAGCTGAGTTTTACCCTCGGGCAAATCAACGCGGTTGATGCCAACATCAATAACAATACTGCCAGGCTTAACCATTTCAGCCGTTACCATCGCCGGACGCCCCACAGCAGCCACTAGAATGTCGGCCTCTCGGGTGAGGGCAGCCAGATCGGGGGTGCGCGAATGGGCAATAGTCACCGTGGCATCGGCCTCAAGCAGCATCAGAGCCATCGGTTTACCCACCAGAATGCTGCGGCCCAAAATGACTGCCCGCTTTCCAGCGGGATCAAGACCGTAGGCGCTCAACATCTGCATCACTCCGGCTGGGGTACAGCTACGGAGTCCGGCTTCTCCCCGCATCAGCCGCCCCATGTTGACCGGATGCAGGCCATCTGCATCCTTGTCGGGGTCGATTTCGTTGAGCAGGGCCACTGCATCAAGGGGGTCGGGCAGCGGCAGCTGCACCAAAATGCCGTCTACACGCTCGTCTCGATTGAGTTCTTGAATCAGTCCGCTGATCCTAAAGTAGGGGACGTCTTCGGGCAGGTGTTGGCCAAAGGAGGCCATGCCAATGCGATCGCACGCCCGCTCTTTTCCCCGAACATAGGCTGCACTGGCCGGATTATTGCCTACCATAATGACGGCCAGGCCTGGAGGACGACCTACGGCAGGAGCTAGGGACTGAATCTGTTGGGTCAGATCCGCCTGGATCTTTTGAGCCAGGGCTTTGCCGTCAAGAATCTGCGTCATGATTGCGATAAGTGGCCCTGACCTGGAGCCAGAGCTAGCATGTTAAGAGCTGACATATGCCTTACTCAGTCTCTCAGATTTTGTTCCTGATCCATCTTGGATTTCCGTGCTACCAACTATGAAGATCATCCGCCTTACCGGGGTAGCCAGTTTCCTGCTGGTCGGCATCCTGGGCTGCACCAGTGCGCCCGAAGTAATCAACGAACCCGCCTCTTCAACCCCCTCGCTCGGTGCTGTGCCGGGGTTGGGCTGGCTGCGCAGCGCAACGCCTGTCAGCGATATCCCTGCCCTCACAGCCAATGCCACTGACGCCGAAACCCATCTAGAGGGGCAGGTACAGCAGCAGGTGCCCTTGTTTAACCAGTGGCTATACGAACTCAAAGATGATTCCGGCAGCATTTGGGTACTGACCCCCACGTCGCCGCCCGCTACCGGCGAAACGGTGGTGATTCGCGCCCGCATCCACTATGAGCCAATCTTGGTGCAGGGCAACGACATCGGCGAACACTATGCTGAGGAACTAGAACGGCTGGGAGCGCCCGACACCCCAGCCCAAGAATCCTAGTGCCCAAGAATCCTAGTGTCAGGGCCTCTCTACAAGGGTATGGAAAATGGTAGTCTCTATATTTAGATGCTGTGTATAAATTTCGATTTAACTGAGAGGGAAGGGTAGATGAAACGACTGTTTAGCCTGTTGCTGGTGCTCACCACTCTACTGGTCGGCTCTATCGGGTCGCTGTGGCTGTCTCAACCGGCTTCTGCATCAGTCCTGGAGGGCACTTCAGTAAGCACCCTACCGCTACTGGCAGAAAGCCTTCGCAACGCGGTGGATGACAAGCTCAGCACCGATTACGGCTCCAAGCTGGATCTCAACAATACTAATGTCCAGGCCTTTAGAAAGTATCCCGGCCTCTACCCCACCCTGGCCCGGAAAATTCTGTTGGGTGCTCCCTTTGAGTCAGTAGAAGATGTGCTGGAGTTGCCCGGCCTAACGGAGAAGCAGATTGACGTGCTGCGCGACAACCTGAAGAACTTCACTGTGACAGCAACCGATCCGGCGCTAGTCGAAGGGGCTGACCGATTCAACAATGGTGTTTACAAGTAACTCGCTGCGGCTAGCTTAAACTGTAACCATTTCTTTCCTGGCTCCTGTTAGCTTAGGGAAACCTCAAACCCATTTGAGGTTTTCTAGCTCTCAGGAGCATTTTTAATTAGGAGACTTCTTTGGACGTAGGGACTGCCACAACCCAGTTTGATGTTTTGGTCGTGGGGGGCGGTGCCGCTGGCCTCTATACAGCGCTCTGCATTTCCCAACAGCTTCGGGTCGCTCTGATTACTAAAGACACCCTCTCTGTGTCTGCTAGCGACTGGGCTCAGGGCGGTATTGCGGCGGCGATGGCCCCCAACGACTCTGCTCAACTCCACGTGGCAGATACCCTGCGGGCGGGCGCGGGCCTATGTGAACCGGCAGCCGTGACCTACTTAGCAGAGCAGGCAGCAGAGTGTATTCAGCATTTGGTGAAGCTGGGGGTGGCCTTTGATCGACAGGGGACTGATCTGGCGATGACCCTGGAAGCAGCCCACTCCCGCCACCGAGTGCTCCACGCGGCAGACACTACCGGACGCGCCATTGTGTCTATTCTGGCTGAGCGGGTGCTAGAGCGCTCCAATATTGCAGTCTTTGAGCAGGGGTTTGTGCTGGATCTCTGGCAAACAGACCAGAGATGTCAGGGGGTAGTGCTGGCTCACAACGAACACATTCTCTGGATTTCGGCGCAGGCAACGGTGCTGGCGACAGGCGGGGGCGGCCAGGTCTATGCCCAGACAACCAATCCACCGGCCAGCACCGGCGACGGCACTGCTATGGCCTGGCGGGCGGGTGCGCTAGTGCGCGATTTAGAGTTTGTCCAGTTTCACCCTACGGCGTTGGCAGTCTCTGGCGCACCGCCCTTTCTTATTAGTGAAGCGGTGCGCGGCGAGGGAGCGCACCTGATTGACCACAGCGGTTACCGCTTTGCCGGAGCGTATCACCCCGATGGTGAACTGGCTCCTCGGGATGTGGTGAGTCGGGCTATTTTTCAGCACCTGCAGAAAACTGGCAAGCCCGTGGTCTGGTTAGACATGCGACCGATTGAGGTGAATCGGCTGAAATACCGCTTTCCCAACATCCTCAAGGTCTGTCAGATCTGGGGGATCGATCCGCTACAGCAGCCTGTGCCCGTGTCTCCGGCAGCGCACTACTGGATGGGCGGCATTGTCACTGATGTTGACAGTCGCACGTCGCTGCCCAATCTCTATGCAGTGGGAGAAAATGCCAGCACGGGGGTACATGGGGCCAATCGACTGGCCAGCAATTCCCTGTTGGAATGCCTAGTTTACGGGGCGCAGCTGCGGCATTTGCCCATTCAACCCAGAGTTCTGACGGCAGCTCCAGCAGCAATTTGCCTGCCCAAATTGGATGCTGTTTTGACCCAGATGCGATCGCAAGTCGATTCTTGGCAGCAGCAGCGGCAAGCCCTAGTCGAGCTGATCTGGCAAAGCGCCGGTATTTGCCGAGAGCAAAACCGGTTGATGGCTGCGATCGCACAAGTCCAAACCTGGCGAGAAGCATGGCACCAGAGCCCACTAGCCCAGGCGCTACAAAACCTGCCTCCCGGCCAGCCTCTGCTGCTAGCAGATCCAGAAACGGCCTCCCTGCTGCGAATTTGGGGAGAACTGACAAATCTCTTTGATATCGCCTGGCTAATTCTCCAGAGCGCCGCCTTCCGCACAGAAAGCCGGGGCGGCCACTTCCGAAATGACTATCCCCAAACTAGCCCAGACTGGCAAGCTCATACTCTGGTACAGGGCGATCAGTGGTCTCTATCCGAGCCGGTTGCGTAGGCATCTGCTCTTCGCACTCTGGCCTATGATCTGAAGCTTTTCGACCCTGTATATCCAGACAGTTCAGCCAACTTTTCCAACGTCTGAGTTCCGGCATAAAATTCCCCATTGATCTCCCAAGTAGGGAAGCCAGTAATTTCGCTGTGGGAGCGGCACTGCTGAGGCTGGGCGTTCTTGCCGTCTGAGGCGCACTCAATGTAGGGAATTTGGGCGGCGGCTTCGGCTCCAAACAGGGCTTTCTGGTCGTAGCAGTGGGGGCACCACCAGGCCCCATACATTTTGGCATCCACCGCTTTAAGATGGCGGGCCAGCTCGATTTCGGCTACGCCAGAGGGATTGGTTACTGGCGGGCCTGATTCTCCTGCGCCGGCAGCAACGGCGCGGGAGCTGCCGTTAATCGGGGCGTAGAGCGCCAGCACAGCGGTTAAAGTCACCATGCCGACGATGATGCCGTTAAAGATGAGCTGCCCGCTGTCCTCCCAATGGCGACCTAGCAGCGTCAGAATCAGCAGGGTAAGGGAAAAGAGGGCTGAGGTAATGCAGTAGGGGCAAATCGCCTTCAGCTCAAAGGCCATCAGATACATCAGGTAGCCGCTGCCTATTACCATCGCCAGGGTCAGGATAAATAGCAGCGGCCAAGTGCGAGATTCTAGTGTTTGTCTTAGGTCAGACTGGGTGGCGGGTACCGGCAGGGGCAGCACTGCCAGGGCAAACACCAACCCGTAGGCCAACAGCCCAAATAGGGGTAGGGGCAGCCCAAAGACGGTGGCGTAAGGGCTATTGAGAACGCGATCGCACCCCTCTACCGGACAGGCTACGACATTGCCTGTGAGCTTAGACCAGGTAAGATAGCCTGTCTCTAAAATGCCGAGTCCCGCAATCCCAGCGATCAGCGGACGAGACCAGCGATGAATCCAGAGTGTTTCCTGACGGCGACGTGCCATAGAGCCCCGTAATACCCCTTAAATCCACAGCAAGCAGGACAGTGATGCCTATCCTGTTCTATCTTAAACGCTCTAGATTGGGCTTTTAAGGAAACTGGCGGGGGGATTTGGAGATCATCATAGAGGGCATGGAGGGCATTTCCTCAGGCTGAGCTAGGCTTTCCTGCATGGCTTCGACAAATTGGCTAACCCGATTAGGGTCAATCGGCTGTTCGATCTGGCCACGACGTTTTAAGGAACTGGCCACAATCACCCCGTCTGCTGCCCGCATCAGCTGCCCGACATTGTCTATGGTGGCTCCGCTGCCAATAAACACAGGCCGATCCTTGGCTGCTGCCCGGGCTAGCTCCAGATCCTCTAGGCTAGGCGGGCTGCCCGTAGCCCAACCCGACAGAATCACGCCATCGGCCAGACCCCGCTCCAGCGTTTCCTGAACAGCAGTGGTTAGGTTGGGTGATCCCAAGGGACGGGCGTGCTTCACCAGCACATCCGCCAAAATCTTGACGGTGCTGCCCAACTCTCGCCGATAGCGCAGTAGCTCGTGGGCACAGCCTTCGATCAGCCCCTGATCGGTGGCCATGACTCCAGTCAGCACATTGACCCGAATAAAGCTGGCCCCAACATTGGTGGCAATTGCGATCGCACTGCGCCCATCGTTGCGCAGCACGTTCACCCCAATCGGTAGCGTTACCAAATGTTTTAAGCGATGCACAATCAGACTCATAGCGCTGACCACCGCCGGATCAACCTGCCCTTTAGTAAAAGGAGCATCAAAAAAGTTCTCGACCATAAGGCCGTGCACGCCCCCTGAGGCCAGCGCGGTCGCCTCCTGCTCAGCCCGGTCAATGACCGCCTGCAGGCTGCCTTGCCAGCGAGGAGACGTCGGCAGGGGTAACAAGTGCACAACCCCGATCACCGGATTGGGCGTGTGAAAAATCTCTACTAAGTCCACGGGTGACTCGTCTCGGACCCTCTAAACTGCTTCAAGCAGGACTGCGGATGTTCATCCATCGATCCCAATCTAGCTTACCAGCAATCAATCCCACCCTTTAAGTCACCTGGCTGCTAGAGCTTAGGGGGGCTAGGGCCTGTAAAACCCAATTCGGGCTCCAGGAACTAGGGTTAACATTCAGCAATGTTGTATAGATATGTTATATTTTTATTCTGTGTCATTGTTCTCGTCAAAGACCGGGATTTTTTTGCGACTGACGCCTCTGCAAATTCCAACTGAGCGCGTCATCTCCCGAAGCCGTATCGTCTGCTGAGACCCCTCACGTTCGCTGCGTTCTCTCCTTCCCTTTCCCCGGCACTGGCGAATCAGACTACTAACAGTAAGTTATAAAGTCGTTAGTCATCGCTATGGGTCTGAAGCCAACGGTTGCGTTCACTCACTTGGGTTGTGAGAAGAACCGGGTTGATACTGAGCATATGTTGGGCCTTTTGGTAAAGGCCGGGTATCAGGTAGATAGTAACGAAGAGGTCGCAGATTACGTTGTTGTAAATACTTGCAGCTTCATTGAAGCAGCCCGAGAAGAGTCTGTCCGCACACTGGTAGAACTGGCGGAAGCCGATAAAAAAATCGTCATCACTGGCTGTTTAGCCCAGCATTTTCAAGGAGAGCTGCTAGCAGAGCTGCCCGAGGCAGTGGCGCTAGTGGGCACAGGTGACTATCACCGGATTGTGGAAGTCATTGAACGGGCTGAAGCCGGAGAGCGCGTCAAAGCCATCTCAGCCCAGCCGACCTACATTGCTGACGAAACGGTGCCCCGCTACCGCACAACCACCGAAGGCGTTGCCTATGTGCGAGTTGCCGAAGGCTGTAACTACCGCTGTGCCTTCTGCATCATCCCTCACCTCAGGGGGGATCAGCGCTCTAGGCCGATTGAGTCAATTGTGGCCGAGGCCCATCAGCTGGCGGCAGAAGGAGTTAAAGAAATCGTCCTGATTTCCCAGATCACTACCAACTATGGGGCTGATATCTACGGTCGGCCTCAGTTAGCGGAGTTGCTGCGCGCCCTGGGTGAAGTGAACGTCCCTTGGATCCGGATGCACTACGCCTACCCAACCGGGCTGACGCCAGAGGTCATTCGCGCCATTCAAGAAACGCCTAATGTGCTGCCCTATTTAGATTTGCCGCTGCAGCACTCCCATCCAGAAATGCTGCGGGCGATGAACCGTCCCTGGCAGGGCAGAGTCAACGATGACATTATCTGCCGCATCAAAGAAGCGCTGCCCGATGCAGTGCTGAGAACAACCTTCATTGTCGGCTTTCCGGGTGAAACCGAAGCCCATTTCGAGCATTTGGTGGACTTTGTGCAGCGCCACGAGTTTGACCACGTTGGCGTGTTTACCTTTTCCTCTGAAGAAGGCACCCCTGCTCACGATTTGCCCGATCAGCTGCCCCAATCAGTGAAGGACGAACGCCGAGAAACCCTGATGTTGACCCAGCAGCCAATCTCGCTGCGGCGCAACCAGGCTGAAATTGGCCAGGTAGTAAAAGTGTTAATTGAGCAGGAAAACCCAGCGACGGGTGAGTGTATTGGGCGCTCACCTCGTTTTGCACCCGACGTTGATGGGCTGGTTTACGTCACCGGACAGGCCCCCTTGGGCCAGCTTGTACCGGTTCAAGTTGAAGCGGCAGATACCTACGATTTGTTTGGCCGCATCGCTACCCCAGCAGTTTAATCCAGAATTTTCTATCGTTCCGAGGAGCATTCATGACCTTATCTTTTTCTAGTTTGGGCCTATCCGAAGCACGCGTGAGCCATCTCAATGCCTTGGGGTTTGATGCCCCCACTCCGATTCAGGCAGAGGCAATTCCTCACCTGCTTTCGGGCCGTGACGTGATTGGCCAGGCTCAAACTGGTACCGGCAAAACCGCCGCATTTTCCCTGCCTCTGATCGAGCAGGTCGATCCCAACCTGGGCGCGGTGC
This sequence comes from Pseudanabaena sp. FACHB-2040, assembly GCF_014696715.1. Classification (NCBI taxonomy): domain Bacteria; kingdom Bacillati; phylum Cyanobacteriota; class Cyanophyceae; order Pseudanabaenales; family Pseudanabaenaceae; genus Pseudanabaena; species Pseudanabaena sp. FACHB-2040. Next base: position 218,231 of record NZ_JACJQO010000022.1, on the reverse strand, counting down.
AGGCCTTAATTTTGACCCCAACCCGGGAATTGGCCGTGCAGGTGGCTCAAGCGTTTCGCTCGTTCCGGCTAGACCGGCGGCTGCAGGTTCTGCCTGTCTACGGGGGGCAGTCAATTGAGCGGCAGTGCCAGCGCTTGCACAAGGGCACCCAAATTGTAGTGGGCACCCCTGGGCGGATCTTAGACCTCCTCAACCGGGGAGCACTCTCCCTAGAAAGCTTGGGTTGGCTGGTCTTAGATGAAGCCGACGAGATGCTCAACATGGGCTTTATTCAAGATGTTGAAAAAATCTTGAGTAAGGTTCCATCAGAGCGCCAAACCGCCTTCTTCTCCGCCACAATGGCCCCCGAAATTCGGGAACTGGCGACCAAGTTTTTGCGATCGCCCGTCACCGTTACTATCAAATCACCCAAGTCCTCTCCCAAACAGATCCAGCAGGTCGCCTACATCGTGCCTCGCGGCTGGAGCAAAGTACGGGCGCTGCAGCCGATTCTAGAAATGGAAGATCCAGAAGCAGCCCTGATCTTTGTTCGCACCCGTCGCACGGCTGCCGACCTCACTCGCCAACTGCAGGCGGCTGGCCACAGTGTCGATGAGTACCACGGTGACCTCACCCAGTCTCAGCGCGAGCGCCTGCTGATGCGCTTCCGCCAGCGTCAGGTACGTTGGGTTGTGGCAACCGACATTGCGGCTCGCGGCCTCCATGTAGACGATCTGACCCACGTGATCAACTTTGAACTGCCCGACTCGGTGGAAAACTATGTCCACCGCATTGGTCGCACGGGCCGGGCGGGTAAAGAGGGGGTTGCTATCTCCATCGTTCACCCACTGGAAAAGGTCAAGCTGCGCCAAATTGAGCGCCACGTGCGTCAAGAACTGGTGTTTGTCCAGATTCCGACTCGGGCTGAAATTGCTGCCCGCCATCTAGAAAAGCTGCAGACCCAGGTGCGGGAGGCTATTACCAGCGAGCGGCTGGCTTCCTTCCTGCCGATTGTGTCGCAGCTCAGTGAAGAGTACGACCTGCACACCATTGCGGCGGCGGCGCTGCAGATGGCTTATGACCAAACTGTTCCAGTTTGGCAGCGGCCTGAGAGCGACCCTTACGAAGAGGGGCCTGCTCCTCGGCACGGTTCTCCCAAACCTCGCAAGGCGTCTCCTTCGTCTCCTTCTCGGCGCAAATCTAGTCGGCCGCATTCCTCTCCCGCTCAAGACTAGTTTTCCAAGACCTTTTGGAAAGCTAAGTCTAGACACTAAAAGCAGGCAGCTTCTCTGCGATCCCCAGTATTTAACCCCTCGTTAAGCTGTGTATGAAAAAGCACAGTTCACAGAGGGGCTTGAAATACAATAGGGTCATCAGCATTTGTAAACAAATGCAGGGATACGGAGGTGTTGCCTCATGTTGGTGATAATGATGGATAACCAGCTTGTTGCTCCCCAGACAGTTTGCCAGGGCTGCCTAATGGCTAATCAGCAGGGTCAGCCCCGATGGCATCATGGGGAGTTGCGGTGTGGTCGTCTACTGCACCGTTTGAGCGATGAGCAGCCTGCCCAGTACGAGTGTCAGATGGGCTTTCGGGTGGCCAATATTAGCTAGGGTCTGAGGGGCAAAGCTTGTCCCTCGAAGCCACTTTACTGGTTGAGCAGGTGTTGCTAAGCCGGCAGAGTAACGTGCTTAGAAGGTATACGCAGTAGATGCTAAAGGCTTTGCTGTTTATACCAGCAGACTCTGCTAGCAGGCTTTGCTAAGAATTTCTAGAGCGGTAATCTTCCGTCATTCCCCTATGGGAGTGGGTGCACAAGTCTATAAGACCTGCTATACCGTAGAGAAGGATGTCCCTAATTGACAGTGGAGCGAACCCCTATGAATTGGCGTGGAGAAACAGCGGTCACCGATCGGATTTGGGCGTCTTTACCCTATCTCCTGCCCCTCGTTGATAGCTTGTTGTTTGGGGTCTACCTGTTCAGACAGTTTCCTCCGCTGGCAGTCGTCTTTAGCCCGCTGCTGCCGCTGCTAGCGTTGAGCAATGGCTTTCTAGGACTGATTATTTTCTTTCTGATTTTCCTTTTGGTAGTTCGCAACTCCAATATCAATCACTTCATTCGCTTCAATGCGATGCAGGCTATTCTGATTGACATTGTTCTAATCATTTGTCGAGTCATCCTTCAGATCCTCGGCCCGGCGCTGCAAGGGGGGCTGCTGTTAGAGACCCTGATGAATGTGATTTTTCTGGGTACGCTAGCAGCTGTGTTTTACTCTGTAGTGCAAACGCTACGGGGGCAGTACGCTGAAATTCCCACGATTTCAGAAGCGGTCCATATGCAGGTGCGTTAGGTTTTGCCAGCCAAGGCTAACTCTTTTCGATCGGGGCTACTGCTGGATGACGGGTTGCAATAACGTTTTCCAGAGTGCCAATGCCTTCAATCTCTACCCGCACTCGATCTCCAATCGCCAGAGGGCCAACGCCCTCTGGCGTGCCTGTAAGTACTACATCTCCCGGTAAGAGGGTCATAATCTGGCTGATGTAGGCTACCAAAAACTCTGGCTTGAACACCATTTCGTCTAGAGAGGCCGATTGAACCGGCTCGGTTCTGTTGTTGAGGAAGGTTTGGATGCGGGCACCAGGACTGAGTTCTCGCACAATCCAAGGGCCTAGAGGACAGAAAGAATCAAAGCTTTTAGCTCGAGTCCACTGACCATCTTGGCGCTGCAAATCGCGGGCGGTAACGTCGTTAGCAATGGTGTATCCCCAGATTTTTGACTGTACCTGCTCTGGTGTGCAGTCAACACAGCGTTCTCCAATAATGATGGCCAACTCGCCTTCGTAGTCTATCTCCTGGGATTGAGATGGGTAGTAGATGGGAGCCCCTACTGAAGTCACTGTTGTGGAGGGTTTGAGAAAAAGCAGGGGGGTAAGGGGCAGGGGTGTTCCCATTTCGGCAGCGTGTTTGGCGTAGTTTTTACCGACTGCCACTATTTTAGAAGGCGCACAGGGGGCTAACAGTGTGTAGCCGTCGGGTGGCAAAACGGCCTCGGTAACCTGTCCCTGGAGCCAAGGAGGGGCATCTAGAATAAACACACTGCGATCTGGCTGCAAAAGACCGTAGTGAAGCTGCCCTGCCTGAGACTGTACCCGTACGTACCGTTGCGCCATAATACCTGCAAAATCTTGGTATGATTGTAGATCCTTGTCTTTGCGCTAACGCTTTTTAAGGAGATCGTTTCGCTAGAAACCGGCTCCCTGGAAGCAAAGCAGCAAAGGCCATTTGTCCACAAGGAGATTTCATGAAAGATTACGTGTACGAAACAATGTACATTCTTCGGCCTGATTTAGGCGAAGAGGCTGTTGATGCGGCTATTGGCAAGTATCAGTCCATCTTGCGGGAACAGGGGGCTGACATTCTAGAAACCCAGCACCGGGGCAAACGCCGTTTGGCTTACGAGATCGATCGGCACCGGGAAGGGATCTATATTCAGATGAACTACACGGGGCCAGGATCTGCGGTAGCTCCAATGGAGCGGGCGATGCGGTTGAGTGAAGAAGTTGTGCGCTATCTGACGGTCAAGCAAGAGCCGGTTGAAGAAGCGCCTGTCGCAGTTGGCGTTGGCGCTGAAGACTAGGGCTGAAAGTCAATTAGGAGGGAGGCAGAGGAATTTGCCTCCTTTTTTTTGAGAAGTTCTCTAAATCTTGTGCCAATTTTGCTATCAGGTGCTAAATTAGCAGCAATCCTTGGATTTAAGGTGCTTCTACCGGTTTTGTAGTTGTCGTTGTGATTAAAGTTTGGGAGTAGCCTTGTGGCTCAATCTGCCTATCAGCCCGTTTCCGACAGTCAGGTGGAGATTGCTCGGTTGCAGTCAGAACTTGAAATGCGCGATCAGCTCGTGCAGCAACTTTCCCAGGAACTGTTTCGCCTGGTGAAGGGCAATGCTGGATTTATGCCCAGCCCGGAAGTCTCCGAGCGCCATCAGGCAGAAGTTCGGGCATTGCGGGAGCAGCTGCGGGGTGTTGAAAAGCAAGTTGACTTTTATCAGGCCCAGTTAGAAGACCGAGATACAGAGGTTGTGCAGCTGCGGCAGACGGTGCAGGAATTGACCGATCGTTCCCGGATGCTGGAGCAGGTGGTGCAGGAACTGCCTAATGTTTACCGGCAAAAGTTTGCTGAGCGAATGACGGCTGTGCGAGAAAAGGTAGCGCAGATCCAGCAGGAAAACCGTCAGCTGCAGGCTGAACTGCAGAGCGTCAGCTATCGCTTAGCGGTTCGGACTCGCCGCAGCCAGCATCTAGATTTGCCCAGCTTTGCCCAAGGATCACTCGGCGGAATTTCTCTGCCCTCTTTTGGCAACGGCTGAAGACAGCATTTTTGAGTGAGTAAGAGGGCTTATCCTGATGGGGTAAGCCCTCTTTTGTGGTGAAGACTTTTTGGGGCTGTTGGGCGAACTAGCTGCAGAATTCCATTTAGAAAGCTCTGTCTAGTGGGCAGAGCTTGTTAGGATTTGAGATAATTGTTAAAGGAACTTTAGCTGCTGGTCAGAATTTCTGCATGCTGGATTTTGTCTCCCTGGAGGTTCTCCAGGATTTGGCCCATGAGTACGGCTACTGGGCTGTCTTCTTTGGCATTTTGTTAGAAAACGCTGGAATTCCTATTCCGGGAGAAACGATTACGTTGATAGGCGGTTTCTTGGCGGGCAGCGGAGAGCTGAAGTTTTGGCCGGTTTGGGCCACGGCGATTTCAGGTGCGGTTGTCGGCGATAACTTAGGCTACTGGATCGGTGCTTACGGCGGCTGGCCGCTGCTGCAACGGCTGGGCAAGTTTTTTCGGATTCAGGAAACTCAGCTGCTGGCGGTTAAGGATCAGTTTAGCCAGAATGCAGCCCGGGCAGTGGTTTTGGGCCGCTTTGTGGCGCTACTGAGAATTTTTGCGGGGCCACTGGCAGGCATCGCCCAAATGCCATATCCCAAGTTTCTGCTCTGTAACCTTTTGGGCGCGACGATGTGGGCATCGGTCATGGTGAGTCTGGCCTATTTTGTGGGGCAGGTGATTCCGCTGCCGACAATGGTGGGCTGGGTGGCCCAATTTACAGTATTGGCCCTGGTTTTGCTCGTGGGCTGGTTTGTTGGGACGTATTGGTGGGAGCAGCGCCAGCAAAAGCTTCTGGTTAAGGAACTACCCGGTACGGAGAAGGTATCTCATTGATCTGTCCTAAATACACTAGAGCCTGATGCAGAATAGCGGCGGCTTCGGCTCGGGTAATGGCGCGGTTGGGCTCTAATCGCGCAACGTTGGGATAGTTGATCACCAGACCTGCTTGGGTGGCAGCGACTAGGCCAGGAATGGCCCACTCTGGGATATCGTCGCGGTCGCTGTAGCGCTGCAGCACGGTGCCGGGGTGGGCCGTGGAGGTGAGGCTGAGGCCATTTGCGATCGCAACTAGCACCTCTGCCTTAGAGACGCTTTGCTCCGGCCCAAACCTGTCCTCGGGCAGCCCTTTGAAAAACCCCATCTGCACTGACTGACGAATGCTGGCTGCAGCCCAGTAGCCAGGCTCGATATCGGCAAACTGAACGGTTGTGGGCTGGGCAGGCAGAGCAAATAGTTGGGCGATCTGCGCCGATAGCTCCGCTCGAATCATCGGTCGCTCGGGTTGGAAGGTGCCCTCTGGAAAGCCCGTCAGCAGGCCCCGCTTTGAGAGATCATCCAGTACAGCCCTGGCCCAATGATCTGGAGGCACGTCTGAAAAGACAATGGGCGGCTGGCTTGGCAGGGGCTCTCTAGCGGCAGCCCAGTCGGTTACCGGAATGCGAGGTGGCGGCACGGCAATGGGAGCCGCCGACCCCGGCTGATTGCCGAAGCGACCGCCCTCCGGCACAATGGATCTGTCCAGCCGGGACACGGACGATTGCGAGATTAGTTCCCAGGCTAGAGCCGCTCCAACTCCCAGCAGCGACAACAGGATCGCTAGTCGCTTTTTAAAGCGGCGAGGGTTTTTTTGAGGAGAGGGCGGTGGTGGCTGAAAAGACACCATAAATGCTGTAGCGCGGCAGACTGAACAATAGAACAAGACTTGTGTACATTACATCACACCCTGTTATGACGTAGGCCGTTTAGTTCAAGCAGCATTCTTTGGAGTTGAGCAATTTGTCCATGAAACGAACCATTGGAATCGTATCAGCAGTTTCTATCAGCCTGCTGTTGGCGATTGGAGTGTTGGCTCATGAGCGCCGTTCCCGAAGCGATAAAGATCTCGATTTTCCGGCAGTTCAAGCTGTGGCGACCCCCGCTGATTTACAGTCTCCCGGTGCTAAGCTGCTGCCATTTCAGGCTTACGATTTGATGAGCGCAGTGGCCCAGCCGTTGCTCTCCTTCCCCATCATGAAGCGGGCAGTTGCTGTCACAGCCTCTAGCACTTCAGAAACACCGCTGTCAAAGCTGCTGACCTCACAGCTTACAACAGTTGGCCTAGGACAGATCAGAATTGGCATGACGGTAGAGGAGGTGGCTCAGGCTGGCATCCAACTGGTTCCCCTAGACGGCAATGCGCGCGGCGAGTGCCAGTACCTGAGAGTGCCCAAAAGCCTAGAATCAGTTGGTTTTATGGTCGTGGATGACCAGATTATTCGCGTAGACGTCTGGCCCGGCAGCTCGATTGAAACCAAGAGCGGCATTAAAATTGGGGCGACTGAGGCCGATATTCTCGAATACTACGAGGGCCGCATCGAGATGGCTCCGAACCCTGAAACTGGGGGAAAGTATCTCGTCTTTACGCCTTCGGGAGAGGGTGAAGACCTGTATCGCCTAGTCTTTGAAACTGACCCTGAGGAGCGGGTAGTGGCCTTTCGCTCGGGTCAATTTCCAGCGGTGATTTGGCCTGAGGGCTGTTTGTAGTGACTGCGTTAGACTCGGGGAAGATAGCGCCTGCTGTCTGCCGAATTCTGTGGCCCCTGAATGGTGAATCGTCTAGCCGAGTCTCAAAGCCTGTATTTACGGAAGCACGCAGATAACCCGATCGACTGGTGGCCTTGGTGTGATGAGGCGCTGGCCAAGGCAAAGCAGGAAGATAAGCCAATCTTTCTGTCCATTGGCTACTCTAGCTGCCACTGGTGCACGGTGATGGAAGGTGAGGCTTTTTCCGACACCACCATTGCTGACTATATGAACACCTATTTCCTGCCGATCAAGGTTGATCGAGAGGAGCGGCCTGACTTAGACAGCATCTACATGCAAACCCTGCAGATGATCGCTGGGCAGGGCGGCTGGCCGCTAAACGTATTTCTGGCCCCCGATGACCTGGTGCCTTTTTACGGTGGCACCTATTTCCCGCTGGAGCCGAAGTATGGTCGCCCAAGCTTTTTACAGGTGCTGCAGGCGCTGCGAGGGTTTTATGACGCTGACAAGACCAAGCTTGACTCGGTGAAGTCGGAAATTTTGGAGAATTTGCAGCAGGCAGCATTGCTGCCTACAACAGATCGCTTAGGTCAGGATCTGCTGCTGCAGGGGTTGACCACCAGCGCCCGCATTTTGGTGCCGGTGGGTACGGGCACGAGTTTTCCTATGATGCCCTATGCTGAAGCGGCGCTGCGAGGGGTGCGGTTTGAGGCAGATGAAAAGGCCCCTGCCAGCCCACAGCTCGACAGCCAGCAGGTGTGCACGCGGCGCGGCCTGGACTTGGCTCTGGGCGGCATCTATGATCATGTGGGAGGCGGATTTCATCGCTACACGGTAGACCCTACCTGGACGGTGCCCCACTTTGAGAAGATGCTCTATGACAACGGTCAGATTGTGGAATATCTGGCTGGGCTGTGGACCAGTGGAGTGAAGGCAGCTGCCCTGAGGCGGGCCGTTGAGGGCACCGTGTGCTGGCTGTTGCGGGAGATGACGGCTCCCCAGGGTTATTTTTATGCGGCTCAGGATGCCGATAGCTTCATTCAGCCTACGGACCTGGAGCCGGAGGAGGGCGCTTTTTATGTGTGGCGCTACAACGAGATGCAGAATCTGCTGAGCCAACCGCAGCTGCTGGCGCTACAGGCTCAATTTACAGTGACTGAAGCGGGCAATTTTGAGGGCCAAACCGTGCTGCAACAGCAGTCGGAGGAGCTCGATGAAACGGTGATTGCTGCTCTGGCCCAGCTGTTTAAAGAGCGCTATGGCACGGCGGCCCATGAGCTGTCGACCTTTCCTCCAGCTCGCAATAATCAGGAGGCTAAGACCCAGACCTGGCCCGGACGCATTCCCCCGGTGACGGATACCAAGATGATTGTGGCCTGGAATGCTCTGATGATTTCGGGCTTGGCTAAAGCTGCGATCGCATTTCGCCAGCCTGACTTTTTGCACATTGGCCTGCGCGCGGCTCGGTTTATCTTGGAGCATCAGTGGAGCGATAATCGGCTGCAGCGACTGAACTACGAAGGCACTCCAGCGGTGCTGGCCCAGTCGGAAGACTATGCCTTTTTGATCAAGGCGCTGCTAGATCTACAGCAGGCTAAGCTGGCGTTTCCTGATCTGCCGGATGCGATTGATTGGCTACAGGCGGCCAGAGATGTGCAGGCGGAGTTTGACGAGTGGCTGTGGAGTCCCGAAGGGGGTTACTATAATGCGCCTAGCGATACTCGCGAGCGACTACTGGTGCGAGAGCGGTCGTTTCAAGACAGCGCTACGCCCTCGGCCAATGGAATTGCGATCGCATCGCTCGTTCGTCTGTCTCTGCTGACGGAGGATCTGACTTATTTAGATCGAGCAGAGCAGGCACTAAAGGCTTTTGGCACGGTCATGGAGAAGTTTCCTCGGGCTTGCCCCAGTCTATTTGTAGCGCTCGACTGGTTTCGTCACAGCACCTTGATCCGCACGACGCCGGAACGCATTCCTGATCTAGCGCAGACTTATCTGCCCACGGCGGTTTTTGCGGCTAAGCCGGATGATCTGCCGGAGTCTGCTATTGCGCTGGTGTGTCAGGGGCTGTCGTGTTTAGAACCGGCGCTGTCGCAGGAGCAGCTGCTGCTGCAGATTGGTGACAGCCTAGTTCGTCAGTAGGTTGTTGCTTTGGCGCAATGCACTGAGCTAGCTATGGAACTTTGCTGCTGGCTGAGAGGAGTAAGGCGGGGGTTTTTGGCTGCGTTTGGAGATTTGGCCCGGGGCCTTCCCCCGGACCCCGCTATTTGGGGGGCCCAGGCTCCCCCCAAACCCCCCCGAAAGGGGCAGCTGTGCTGGAAGCACAACGGTGGGGGCAGGGTCTGGACGGAATTAGCCTTGCCAGGAAATTCTTTTACGCTTAACCAATAGCTGAGGCTGGGCCTAGGAGGGCGATGTAGGGCTGGTTGAAGAATTCCTGAGCGACGGCTTGGGCATCGGCGGCGGTTATGGCTGCGATCGCAGTCTGGAAGTTCTGGTCAAAATCGGTTCCTAAGCCCAAGACTTCGTACCAGCCGTTAAGCTGGGCGATTTGGGCGTTGGTTTGCTTGCCCAAGGCGTATTGGCCTAGCAGCTTGTTCTTGGTGGCCTGTAGCTCTTCGTCAGTGAGAGGCGTTTCGCAGAGCCGCTCGACTTCGTGGCGCAGACCCTCCAGCGCGACGGGGGTGTTTTCGGGGGCTGTGCCCATATAGACCACAAACTGAGAAAGACCCAGGCGGGTGGGGTAAATGGCTGAGACATCGTAGGCTAGGCCCCGCTTTTCCCGCATCTCGACAAACAGGCGGCTAGAGAGCCCGTTGCCTAGATAGGTATTGATCAGCTTCAGAACCGGGTAAGCCGGGTGTTTGACTGGGGCAGCTAGGTAGCCCACCATGACAATGGACTGGTTGGTGTCTTGGGGAATGGCCTGCCGTGTGCCTTGAACGGGAACCGAGGGAAACTCGGGTTCGAGCAGGGGCTCTTGGGGGGCGGGCCAGTCGCCAAAGACCTCTTCTACCAGGCTAATAGCCTGTGCTGGGTCAATGCGGCCCACAATAGAGATGACGGTGTTGTCGGGCCGGAAATACTGCTTGTGTGCCTGGGCCAGATGTTCACTGGTCAGGGCCGCAACGCTGGTTTCAGTGCCAATGCCGGGCAGGCCGTAGGGATGGCTTTGGTACATGCCTTGGCGCAGATGGTTGTAGGCAACGGTAAAGGGCTGCTCCTGCATGGATCGAATCTGCTGCAGGGTGAGGCGGCGCTCTAGGTTGACCTCGGCTTCGGGAAAGCTAGGAGACCGCAAGACTTCCCCGGCCAGCTTCAGCATGATCGGAAAGTCGGCCGAAACTGTTTTTACGCTGATCAGGCTGTAGTCAGATGAGGCATCGCTACCGAGACTGGCCCCAATAGACTCGACAGCTTCTGCAATTTCTAGCGACGACAGGCGCGTGGTGCCCTTGGTCAGCAGGGCCATTAGCAGGCTGAAGAGGCCGGCCTGCTCAGGGCTTTCGTAGCTGCTACCAGCCCGAAGAAAAATGCGGGCAGAGACGATGTCAGCAACAGGGTTTTCGGTTACCAGAACCACCAGTCCGTTTTTGAGAACCGTGCGGTGTAGGGTGGGTCCGGTTAGGGTGGAAGATTTAGTCACAGCTCAAGCGGGTATCAGGGTTAAAGCGGTCGAGTCAGCAATAGTGTAGCGAACGAAAGGATCGAGCTGGCTTAGCCCAGCTCAGGCAGGCTGCAAGACGGTTGCAGCGTAGCGATCGGGCTTTAGGTACTGGCGGGCCAGCCGCTGCAGATCGGCTTCTCCATAGGCTTGAATAGTCGGGGTATATGTGGTGCACATCTGTGGCTGGGCCAGGGTGCTGTAGTAGCCGTAGAGGCCCGCAATCTGGCCAGGGGTTTCGGTAGAAAAGGCGTAGTCGTTGCAGAGCAGTCGCTTGGCCCGATTTAGCTCGGCGTCTCCAATGGGGCTCTCGGCTAAGGCGGCGATGCGATCGCACACAATTGCCTCCACCCGGTCAATGGCCTCTGGCTCTAGCCAAGCGTGGATCGTAAATAGGCTGCAGTCACGCTGCAGCGAAAAGCTAGCGCTAATGTCTTGCACCAGCTGCTTTTCCTCCCGCAGCTCCCGCACCAGGCGAGAGGTACGCCCCTCTGCCAAGATCACCGCTAGCAAATCTAGACCATAAGCGGCCTGCACGTCTTCAATGCCTGGCCCTAGCCAGGCCAGCATCAGACGGGCCTGCTCCAGACGAGGCAGCATCAGGGTTTCTCGGCGGACGCCCCAGGCATCGGGCAGCGAGCCGGTGCTTGCTGGGGGACAGGGGCTAGGCTGGGCAAAGGCGCGAAAGCCATGCTTAACCATCTCTATTGTGGGTTCGAGGGGTAGACCGCCTGCGATCACCACCGTCATGTTCTGAGGCTGGTAGAGCGACTGGTGGAAGTGGCGCATTTCCTCTGGGGAGCGCTGGTTGAGAATGGTCTCTGTGCCCAGCACAGGGCGACCATAGCAGTGGCCCTGGTAAACCAGCTCCGACATCGCCTGAAACCCTAGCCAGTCTGGATCATCCTGGGCCTGCCGAATTTCTTCTAGCACCACACACCGTTCTCGCACAAACTCATCGGCGGGGATCGCGGCCTGCAGCAGCAACTCGGCCAGGTAGGGTAGGGCCTCGGGCAGGGCCTCGGCGGCCAGGGTCATAAAGAAGTGGGCATAGTCGTGGCTAGTGGCAGCGTTGGTCATGCCGCCTCGGGTTTCGATGGCATAGTCAAACAGGCCGGGGGCCAGCCGCTCAGTGCCCTTAAAGATCATGTGCTCTAGAAAATGGGCCATCCCTGCCCACTCTGCCGGTTCGGCGCTGGCCCCAGCCTTTACCCACACATCTGCAACGACCACAGGGGTGGCCGTAATCTCTTGATGAATAACGGTAAGCCCGTTATCCAAACGCACAACGTTGGCTGGGAAATTGACCGAGTTCAACCGTCTTAACTACCTGTAGCGAATAGGGCTGTTGCGAATAGAGCTGCTGCAAATAGGGCTGTGTAAGCAAGTAAAAATGGAGCGAAGTTGGCAATAGCTGAAACTTCAATGCGATGGTCCCGGTCGGTCTTTAGCCGTCGCAAACTGTTTGCTTTGGCGACTAACGGCTCTGGTTAAATCCCTACGACTTGAATCCCTTGATTGAGAACCGCAGCGCAGCGGGCTGGGCTTGGTGAGCGTTGCCTGCTCCATAGGACGGGGAATTGGGATTGCCAATAGGCTGAGCTGAGTGAAAATCCTTGAAGTGCATTGCTTCTTCAGGGTCAATATTAACGCGTTGCCCCCTTTGTTGTTTAGGCTACATTGCTGCTTTTGCGGAATTTCCTTAAAAGACTTTTCCCACCTACAAAAATTCCTCTGACCATAAGGACAGAGGAAAATCTTGAAATGTTCACCGCAACGCCGTCTTACCTCAGCTTCCGACCTGGTATACACCAGGTGGGTACCGTGGCATCAGGCTTAAGGTTTCCGGGTACTAGGCCCGGTATACCGCCACCGACACAGCTTGGTTCCCGTTTGAAACAAACATAGATCGTAAAACATTGTTGGCAGTCACCAACGCCGCAGTGAAACTAGTGATCATCATAGCCAACAATGAGGGGGAAAAGGCAAGAGGCGAGTTACGGGATCTAACCCTCGATAGGGAGTATATCCGTACCGGCGATTCTCAGGATTCCGCTCCAGAGGCGAAGTGATGTGCTCTAATATGTCATGACCTGCTCCCAAATCCTGCCCTGGTGTTGCGGCTACGCGTTATGAATTCTGAATCGCCTCCACCAACGCCTGTGACTGAGCTGCCTCAAACGGCTCCAGAGGTCGACCCAAACCTTCAGGTTCGCTTTAAGAGCGAAGGGGGACGGTTGCTGCTGCAGCTGCCGCCAGAGCCAGAGACGAGCCCCGCTCCGGTTAGCTGGACTGAGCTTTGTCAGCAGCTCAAGCATCGCCTAGACGCGGCAGAGCGGTTTTGGCAGCCTAATACGGTGGTGTATCTGGTGGCTCGCGACCGGCTGCTGGACATGCGGCAGCTGCAGTCGATCGCGGAAACTTTAGAAGAAGCGCAGCTGGTGCTGAAGCGAGTGTTTACTAGCCGTCGTCAGACGGCTGTGGCTGCCGCTACAGCAGGCTATTCGGTGGAGCAGCAGGCTAATTTGGCTCATCTGGCGCAGTCGCCAACGGAGGCCGGTAAGGCGCTAGACGAGCCGCTGTACCTACAAACGACTGTGCGCTCTGGAGTGGAGATTCGTCATCCGGGCACGATTGTGCTGCTGGGAGATGCTAACCCAGGCAGTTCACTGGTGGCAGAAGGCGATATTCTGGTTTGGGGACGTCTGCGAGGACTGGCTCACGCTGGGGTCGCAGGCAACCGCACCTGCCGCATCATGGCTCTCCAGATGCAGCCTACCCAGCTGCGAATCGCCGATGTGGTAGCCCGCCCACCGGAAAAACCTCCGGCTGAATATCTGCCCGAGGTGGCCTACATTGGAGAAGACGGCATGCGGATTGCGATCGCAACCGATTTTGCCAGGAGTGCATTGAACCGGGCTGTAGACCTGAGCGATCGCCGGGAATCTTCCTGATCCCCGACTGGTCAAACTGCTGTTTCTATTACTGCCGTTCTCAGGTTTCTTTTTCAGCTTCCTTTCTAAGATCTTTTTATTCATTCTTGATTTAGACGACTGGGTTTACCATGACTCGCATCATCGTAGTGACCTCTGGTAAGGGCGGCGTTGGCAAGACCACCTGCACATCTAACCTGGGCATGGCTCTGGCTCAGCGGGGGCTTAAAGTAGCTGTCATTGATGCTGACTTTGGCCTGCGTAACCTAGACCTTTTGCTGGGCCTGGAAAACCGCATCGTCTTTACGGCCCTAGACGTGCTGGCCGGAGAGTGCCGCATCGAAAAGGCCCTGGTCAAAGACAAGCGCCAGCCCAATCTATCGCTGCTGGCAGCAGCTCAAAACCGCTCCAAAGAATCGATCACGCCCGATCAGATGAAAACGCTGGTAAAGGGGCTCAAAGGACTGTTTCACTTTGTGCTGATCGACTGCCCGGCCGGGATTGAAAACGGATTTCAAAATGCGATCGCGCCAGCCAACGAAGCAATCGTTGTCACCACACCCGAGATCTCTGCTGTGCGTGATGCGGATCGGGTCGTCGGCCTGCTCGAAGCCAACGATATTAAGAGCGTCAAGCTTTTGGTCAACCGACTAAAGGCAGCAATGGTGCAGGAAGAGCAGATGATGTCCGTTCAGGACGTGCTGGATATTCTGGCAATTCCTCTGCTGGGCGTTATCCCCGACGATGAACGCGTCATTGTCTCATCCAACCGGGGCGAGCCGCTGGTGCTAGACCAAAAGCTTTCCCTAGCGGGAATTGCGTTCTCCAACGTAGCGCGGCGGCTGCAGGGAGAAGCCGTTCCCTTCATGGACCTGTCGGCTCCCCACGACGATATATTCTCCCGTTTGCGGCGTCTGTTAAGAGGCTAGCGGCCTACCTGTAGCCTTTTAGTCGCCTTGGTGTACCTCATCTCCTGTGACACCCTCCATGCTCAGTGAACTTCTCGATCGACTCTTTAATCGCACGTCCCGCCCGCTGACCAGCCGGGAGGAAGTGAAGCAGCGGCTTCAGTTTGTCTTGGCCCACGACCGAGCTGACCTGACGCCTGAAACGGTCGAAAAAATGCGCCGGGAGATCTTGGCGGTAGTGTCGCGCTACGTAGAACTTGACCAAGATGGCCTGGAGTTTACCCTGGAGAGCGACCAGCGAGTGACGGCTCTGATTGCCAATTTGCCCATTCGCCGCGTTCGCACTGAACCCACTGCCGAAGTTGAGAGTGCTGTCTCTGACGTCCAAGTTGAAGGTGACATCTCCGACGTCCAAGTTGAAGGTGACATCTCTGACACCCAGGTGGAGAGTGACATCCCTGATGCCCAATTGGAAGGGGATGTCTCTGACGCCCAATTGGAAGGGGATATCTCTGACACTCAAGTTGAAAGTGCTGTCTCTAACAATGACTAGCGCGATGACCAGCACTCCCTCAGCCCCAGAGCCTACTCCAGAAAAGAGTTCAGACCCTGCCTTGGGCACGCTGACCCAGGCTGTCGCTGTCTTGGGGATCGACAAAATTCAGCGCCATGTATTTATTTGTGCCGATCAAACGCTGCCCAAGTGCTGCGACAAGGAAGCTAGCCTAGAAGCCTGGAATTACCTGAAAAAGCGCCTCAAAGAGCTGAAGCTAGACGCACCTAAAGCAGATCGCGCCGCGATTGTCTTCCGCACTAAGGCCAACTGCTTGAGGGTCTGCCAGCAGGGGCCAATCATGGTGGTTTACCCAGAAGGCATCTGGTACTACAACACAACTCCAGAGGTCATTGAGCGCATTATTCAAGAACACTTGATTGGCGGCCAGATTGTGCAGGACTATCTGCTGTGGGCCAGTCCTCCCGCTGCGGCAGAGGCGCTTGCGTAGCATCCGGTGGGTTGGGTGAGGCCCTGCAAAACCCAACAACTCCCTTTAATGTTGGGTTCTTCTAATGTTGGAATGTTGGGTTTGCACTTCGTTTAACCCGACCCACAAAGCTAGTGCCTGACGCGCTGCGATGACACATCTTACTGGCCTAAATTTGTAGGTTGGTGTCAAGCGCAGCGCCACCCAACAAACTCCTATGCGGGTTTTGTGTCGCTCAAAATAACCTACTAAAGGCTCCAAGGCTCTAATCACTACTAGCGTTAGACCAGGGCACCGCCGCAGCTAGAGCCGCTGCCAGCGGTGCAGCCGTAGCAGTAGGGACGAGTCTGAATTTCCTCCAAAACATCGAGAGAGCCTGCCTCTAACAGGTGGGCTACCGTCAGCGCTGTGCCGTTGGGCAGCTTAGAGGGGACGTGCTCCATCTGATTGAAGTCACAGTCGTAAATGTTGCCTAAATAATCTATGGAGAGCTGGTCGCGGCACATCAGGTTACCGATGGTACTGCCGTTGTGGTTGGCCTCTAGAAACTGAACATAGGGCCAGTACAGCGACTTAGCGGCCAGATACTGCTTGACCCGACCAATGGGCAGGTTCGTGATGGTGAACAGGTGGTTGAAGACAATACCAAAGTGGTCTTCAAGATAGGCTTTGTAGTCTTGCTGGAGCTGTTGCTGATCGGGCGTTAGGGAAAACTTTTCGGTGCGGGGCACTTGTGGGTTGAAGACCAGATCTAGCTGCAGGGCTGGGTCTGTGCTGTAGCCCAACTCATTGAGCTTCTGCAGGGCGCGAATAGAGCTGCTGTAAACCCCTGCACCGCGCTGCTTGTCTACATTGTCTTCTAGGTAGCAGGGCATGGAGGCGACGACCCGCAGCTGGTGCTGGGCAAAATACTCGGGCAGATCCTCAAAGCCGGGTTCAAAGAAAATGGTCAGGTTAGAGCGCACAATCACTGTTTTTCCGGCCTGCCTAGCTGCCTCTACCAGGGGCCGAAAGCCGTAGTTCATCTCTGGGGCTCCGCCCGTTAAATCTACGGTTTTGATTTGCGGGAAGCAGCGGATGATCTCAATCAGCTGATCGCAGACCTCAGGCGACAGTTCTTCAGTGCGCTTAGGCCCTGCTTCAACATGGCAATGGGTGCAGGCCAAGTTACACCGCCGCCCTAAATTGATCTGTAGAGTTGTGATGGGCTGCTTGGTTAGAGGAGCCTGGAGCTTATTGCTGAAGGGCGTGACCCCATTGCGCTGGGCGGTTATGGGCGGAGCAGATTGAACCATTACGGTTTTAGTTTCTAGGAGAGTTTATTCTATTAGATCTTAATGGCCTGAAAAAGCACTGAGAATCGGGCAAAAGAAAGGCTTAATCTCTAGAGAGAAGCGCAAAAGGCTTCAATCAGCCCCGCTATGACACTGGGATGCTCTAGATGTGGCAAGACGCCTGCCTGGGGAATCTCATACACCTGGCGCACAGCCTGAGGATTCAAACTGGCTAACCGTTTGCCAAACTCGGGTGGGCTAAAGCGGGAGTCTTGACCCCAGACAAAAACGGTGGGAAGGCTCAGCTGGCTCATGTACAGCGACAGATCAAAGGCAATATCTCCTTTGAGAGTAGATAAGGCTGAGTATTCTGCGTTGGGCTGCTGGGTGCCCGCCAAGTACGCCTGCACGATATCGGGCGTAATTCGGTCGGCATCGGCAAATAGAAAAGTTGAAAGGAAGGTGGTTACGGCAGTTTCGTTGGCGGCTCCCAGGCTGTAAACCAATCGGTCTAGGCCAGGGGTGCCCGCTAGAGCAGCAGGTAGGCTAAAGCGGTAGTTGCGGCCAAAGTCGCTGTTGCCAGAGGGCGAGACGAGAAACAGCCCCTGGAAGAGATCGGGACGTGCGATCGCAAGTCGCACCGTTACCCCCGCTGTTATCGAAGAAGCCACCACGATCGCCGGCTGCTGCGCCACTTGCTCCAGCAGCATGGTAATCACCTCTAGGTAGTCTTCTACCCGGTAGTCGCGAACTGGGTGGGCAGACTGGCCCCAGCCAATCAAATCGGGGGCAATAACTCGGTGACTGGGGGCCAGCGCCGGATACACCTTTGACCACTCAAAGGCAGAAGAGCCACCCCCCAGACTGTGCAGAAATACGAGTGGCGGTCGGTCGGTGCCGGAGTCGGCCTCGGATCGCCAGGGGGGGCTAGTGGGCGTGTAATAGGCCATCACGCCTAGGGGCGTATCAATCACCCGCTGACCAAAGCCCACAGGCTGAAACTTCAACATGGCGCGCTACCTGTCCGTACAAGGGTTTTTAAGAGGGTCAGTGCTTTTATGATCATAGGCCCTTTGATCATAGGGCCTGTGATTGTAGAGCCTGTGGTCATAGAGAATAATGACCAACTCTGACGACCGGATGGTAGGGTATCGAAGAAAGGCTAGGGAGATCAGTAGCGATGCGCCAACGGGTATTTACAGGCTCACCCTGGGAGGAAAAAGCAGGCTACTGTCGGGCCATGCGGATTGGCAATCAGATCTTTGTCGCAGGCACAGCCCCCTCAGATGGTGAGGGCGGCACCTTTGCCCCAGGCGATGCCTATGCCCAGACCAAGCGCTGCTTTGAGATTATCCAAAAGGCGTTGCAAGACTTGGGTGGCGATTTGCCCGATATTGTTCGCACGCGCCTCTTTGTCACAGACATGAGCCGCTGGGAAGAGTTTGCTCAGGCGCACCAGGAACTATTTGCCGACTATCCGCCGGTCAATACGATGGTTGAAATTCCAGGCCTGGTCAACCCCGATATGCTGGTCGAGGTTGAAGTCGAAGCGCTACTGGACGATGACGAGCCTCAGCCCATGCTCAACCTGGCCCGCAGAGATGAGGCTCCAATGCAGCAGGGGATTAGTCCCTCGCCTGGCGGCATGCCGAGGCGGCCCATTGCATCGAACCGTTCCCCCGCTGACATGGATGTTGGCTATCTGGATTAAGAATCGGCAGCTAGGGCAATTCGTAGGTTGAGGCTTTGAGAAACCCAACAACTCTATCTAGTGCTGGGGGTGTACTTTGCTCAACCCAACCTCCAAATTCTTGAGGCTTAAGCGGCGACGCTAGCGAGTGCTTTCTCGAACTTGGCTAGGGCGATCTGCACCTCGTCGGCAGAGACAATCAACGGCGGCACAAAGCGCACTACTTGAGGTCCGGCGGGCACCAGCAGCAGCCCTTCTTGCATGGCTGCTTTGACCACGTCTACTGAGGTCATGGGGGCCGTTTCAGAAAGCACTAGGCCATTGATTAGGCCCCAGCCGCGCACCTGCTCGATTGCGGTGGGGTAGCACTTAGCTATTTCCTGCAGACCCAAACGGAGCTGCTCACCACGCAGCCGAACGTTTTTCAGCAGGTCGTCTTTTTCTAGCGTTTGGCAGACGGTGAGGGCGACTTTACAGGCAAAGGGGTTGCCGCCAAAGGTGCTGGCGTGGTCGCCGGGCTGAAATACGTCGCAGTGGGATTTGCACAGCATGGCCCCAATGGGAATGCCGCCGCCCAAGCCCTTGGCTGAGGTGAAGATGTCGGGCTCAATGCCGAGATTTTCGTAGCCCCAGATCTGGCCGCTGCGGCCCATGCCCACCTGCACCTCGTCGAGGATCAGCAGAATGCCTTTTTCATCGCAGATCTGGCGGACTTGCTTGAAATAGTCTACGTCGCCGGGGCGCACGCCGCCTTCGCCCTGTAGGGCTTCCATCATGATGGCAGCGACCTGGGGCTGGTCGGCATCAAGGGTTGCGATCGCATCTCTCAGCGCCGCAATATCGTTGTAGGGCACATAGAAAAAGCCCGGCATCAGCGGGTCAAAGTTCTTTTGGTATTTGGGCTGGCCGGTGGCGGTAATGGTGGCTAGGGTGCGGCCGTGGAAGCTGGCTTGGGCGGTAATGATGACGGGGGTTTGGATGCCGCGCTGGGTGTGGGCGTATTTGCGGGCCAGCTTGATGGCTCCCTCGTTGGCCTCGGCTCCAGAGTTGCAGAAAAAGGCCCGATCGGCGCAGGAGTGTTGAACGAGCCAGCGGGCTAGTTCGCCCTGCTCGGGCACGTAATAGAGGTTAGAGACGTGGTGCAGAGTCTGCATCTGCTGGGTCACGGCCTCCACCATGGCCGGGTGAGCATGGCCTAGGGTGCAGGTGGCAATCCCGGCGACAAAATCGAGGTATTCTCGACCCTCAGTGTCCCAAACTCGGCAGCCTCGGCCCCGCTCTAGGGCAATGGGAAAGCGCCCATAGGTGGTCATTACGTGGGCATCGAACTGCTGAGGGCTGAAGGGGGTTGTGCCTGTAGCAGGAGACGTTAGCGCCTTTAGGGAATTTTGAACCAGGGTCATCAGACTCACGAGACTTGCCTCAACCGACATTTATCGAGCATAGCGGAATCCTTTGGAAAAGCAACGGCTTAAAGGTGCAATGGTGGGGATGCTCTGACTTAGGCGGCAAGGTTGACCGGGTGGAATTTTGAGGGGTGGTTTGTGCCAAGTTGCAAGATGTGAACTTCGAAACTTTCTTGCAGCCGCCTGAGACTATGGCTCATAGAGAGCAAGGTCTTGATTTGGGGGATGTGCAGCTTTTGGTCGCGCACGTCCTTACTTAGGTGCCGATGTCTTTTCCATTAAAACTTTTCCATTAAAAGTTAGTCTTCCAATGGAGATCACCGCATGCTTTCAACGCCTACTCAAAAATTGGGTGGTTCATTTGCGATCGCACTTGCCGGGGCTAGGTAGGGATGTTGCGGAAGCGCAAAGCGGTGAGCTGATCCTAAGCACTCGGAGACCAGGCGGGTTGGGAGTGCGTAAACTCTGGTCTTAAATTGCTTTGGGTAGGTATCGATAGCTTGACATAGAAGCTAGTCTTGCAGTGAACTTTCAGGCGGGCTTTCGATGCTTATGCAAAAAATGGGCAATTCATGTGCGATCGCACTCTCGGTCGGTATAGCGGCTCTAGCTGTGCCGGGGGTGGCTGAGGCAGCAATGCTGACACACTCAACGCCGCGCTTTTCTCCAGATGATTTGGAGTTTCCCTTTGCCTCGCTGCCCTACTTTGACGCCGGTTTGGGGAAGCTGAATCGAGTGATTTTGGAGCTGGTAGGCGAGGCTGAAACCACAGTTCAGCTAGAGAACCTGTCTCAGCAAAAGGGGTTTGGGCAGGGGTATGCCGTGGCGTTTGCTGGGGGAGCGGTCTACACAGTTAGAGAGGGGGTGGGGCTGTGGTGGCCCGTGATCGACGAAGCCAGGGCTCAGATTGCTCAACCGCTTGGCCCGTTTGACGGAGCCCTTGATGGCGGCGGCTTGTCGGGGGCTACGGCCTACACCAAGAAAACGTTTGATGCGGCTCTGGTGATTGACTCAGAGTTCTTTGGCAGCGACATGCAGTTTTTTGAGGGCGTTGGCAGCTACGCAGCACAGCTTTATGCGTTTACTGAGGGCGAGGGCAGCGTTTCCTCGGGAGACTACGCGCTGGATTGGCAGGGCAACGTCTCTAACGTTGGGCTGAGGGTGACCTACGACTATACGCCCGTTTCAACGCCTGAACCGGGGGGGGCTCCTGTGATTTTGCTGGGGCTAGTCGGATGGGGGACAGTGCTGTTACGCAGACGTAAAGTAGCAAGATAAACAAATTCCGCTGACTCCTCGTTCCCAGACTCCGTCTGGGGATGAGCAGCGGAAGGTTCTGCCTCCTAGCGTGAAGTGAAACGAGGATTGCTTAGGAGCCTGGTGGGTCGCGCTGCGCTTGACGCCAACCTACGGGGTTGGAAGAATCAATCGCACTTGCCGCTGGGGTTGCGATCGCAACTTTTGCGCCTCAACGCTTGACTGATGCCTCAGCCCACACTATTCTCTCTTGTACGGTTGATTCCCGACCGCTTCCTAGAACTCTTGACTTGGGCGGGGAAAGGAAAGATGGCAGTCTCTCCAATCCCCTGACCTCCCACACTGTGTCAGCAGTGCGGTCAGCTAAAGTCAGTTTAGACCTTGGCTGTTCCTCATATGCACCTTGCTGGGAATAGCCAGGTCTTGAGTTCTAGTTTCTTCACTCAAAAGGAACTAGAACCTATGTGTCAAGAACATACTGACCCTCAGCCGCAGCCAGCGGCTTCCATTCCCCTGCCGCCCCCAAACCAGGAAACCCTGCGGCACATTCTCCTAGGCGACTACGCCATCTTGCGAGACACGATTCACACGCTGCACCGCTTGGGCTACGCCGATGCGGGCGACTGGTCTAAGCCGATGCTGACCGGGCGAGGCGGCGAGTACGTCTCCATCCTCACCCAGCGGCGAGCGAGCAATTCAGGCGAACGCCCTGCAGAAGCCTAAGGCCAAGAAACCCGGTTTCTGCCCTGCCACTGCAAGTCGTCTGGGGCCAAAGCCAAGAAACCGGGTTTCTAACCTGCCATGCAAGTTGTCAAAAGCCCAAGGCCAAGAAACCGGGTTTCTACCCTGCCAGTACAAGTCGTCTGAGCAGCTCTAAAAAACCCGGTTTCTAAAAGAGAAGCCTGAGGTCAAGAAACCGGGTTTCTGCTCTGGCGATGCAAGTTGTCTGAGCAGTCTTAAAAAACCCGGTTTCTGAAAGAGTCTGCAAAGCCCCAAAAGCTCTGGGTAGATTGGCATTGCCCGTTCGCCCAAAACCAGCCTGGCTTGGAGTCGCGTCGGCGCTCTTGTAACAAGGGCTACATCATTTAAAGAACTGAATAAGCTCAGCAAATTCACGTAGATTCGGCAGAAACTAATGATACTGTTTGATTTGTTGCTGATACCTGCCTTTTGCAAGTGCATTTGCAGTATTCAGCTTGATCTGAATGGCTGCCAATTTTGGGGGAATTAGAGCAGGTAGGGAGCAATCCCAAGCATTTTTCAATGTAGTAAATAAGACATCTATAGGATCAGGAATCGGGGAGATGCAGATACTTCGATCAATGTCCTTAATTTTTTTGAGCAGAGCACATGAAGAAACAATTTTTGGTTGGTGCTATCACGGCTAGCACTCTATTGGTAGGAGTAATTGCAGGAGCACCTTCAGCTCAAGCTGCGACCATAGCCTGCAGCAGTTTTACTGGGTTTAGATTAGATGCCTCAACTCGGGGTATTGTGCCTAATGCAGGGTGTGCTGTCGGAAGCCAAGGCCAAGACTCCATAGCCAACGTTAATGCAGATACTTTTTTTGACATTTCTACTTGGGGGCTCTTAGCCAAGAGCGACGAGAATTCTGGGAAAAATTTCTTCACTCCTCCAGAAGATGGAACAGCAGGTACATTTGATTTCAGTGCTTTGGGCATTGATTTCTCAAAGCAAAATGTTCTCGTTACTTTCAAAGCTGCTAATGAGTTTAACTTCGTTGGCTACTTAGCAACTGCCGCTGCGGGCAGCTGGACATCCCCATTTACTGACTTCAATAATAATGGAAGGGCTCGGGTGAGAGATGTTTCCCACATGAGCATCTTCACATCGGCTAAGCCTGATCCGACCCCCGTTCCCACGCCAGCGCTGCTGCCTGGTCTAATTGGTATGGGAGCTGCAGCTCTGCGTAAGCGGCGCGGCGCTGCTGAGGAGTCTGCCGAAGCGTAAGCTCTCGTTTACCAGCCATCTCTGCAGTCGAACATGGGCGGGTGATTGTTAGAGAGTTGGGTTGTTTAATGCAGCCTAAAGAATTGCAGCAGCGGCAGTGCCCTACAGCAGGTTGGCTAGCCTTCTGAACCAGGCAACACAGGCTGTCGCAAAGCAAAAGTCTGAGTAGGTTTGTAACAAAAAGGTTCTCTCTAGGGACATTTCACGAGAGAGAATCTTCAGGCTTAGGGAATTGCCTACAAACCCGCTGAGTCTACTCAAGGGAGCCCTTTGGGCTCCCCTTTGGGCTGTAAGCTTAAGTTGTACAGACTGAGCTTATACCAGTGGCATCAGTAGCATGCGTCATCGCAGCGCGTGACGCACCAGATTTAGTGAGAAGCAGGCTTCGTTAGCGAATCGATGTGTTGCATCAAGGCGACAGCGCACCCTAATGTGCTGGGGCCTAGCTCATTTCATCTTTAGACTTCAAATACCAAAAGATGACTATGATTGGTAGCGCATACTTGTCCCAGGGAAAAGCCTTCATCATAATCAGCAAATTAAAAAATAAAATCAAAAAGGGAAAGCTGATTCGAGAAAACCTTAAGCAGGGTAAAAGAGCCATCACGTACAAAAAAGCCAACTTGAGCCAGCCAATTGGCAAAAAACTGGAGATTTTCCAAACGACGCCCTTAGCAAACACAAGGTTTGGAGAAAGAATAAAAGCTGTCATTAATCCTGCAGCAATCAGCAAATTCTTTTTGCTCCAGAGAGGCTGCTCAGCAAAATGTTGGCGAAAAAGCAGAGACTCTGGAATGACATAAAAGAATCCTATTACTGCCAGAAAATACAGCCCGCTCTCAGGAGTAAGGGCCCATAAGGACTGCTGCACAGCAGGTACATTTCTTACAGAGAGAGCAGTTTGGGGTGCTAAACCACCAAAGAATAATACCCAGCCCACAATCGATAGGGCTGCTATAGAAGGGAGAAAGAAGCTGAGGCTAGGACGTCTTTTTTCACGAATAGCAATAAGCAGTTCGTGGGCTGCGGTCGCAAGAGGAAAGGCTAATATGAACTGGCGAGAAGCTATTCCAAGTAGAAACATAACTCCACTTGCTACATGATTCTTCTGCCGGTAAAAAAACACTCCGAGCAATGTAAAGAAAACAGCGAAGATATCAGTGTAGAAACGAGTACTAAACCATAAAAAGTAAGGAAATAGGAACAGCCCCATCAACGATAGGATAGATTCAAATCTCTTCCGGCTCTTAGGCCAGCCAATAAGGGCAGCAATGACTATTGAAAGTAGAAGGTTTAACAGTCTGGCGGTAAAAGGAGCCCCTTTAAAGAAATAGATAACTTGCCCATAAATAATAAAAGGCAGGGGTGTATTAAGTTCCTGATAGCTTCTTAACTGCTCTAGGCTTGGTATTAAGCGATTGCTAAAGCTCTCGCTAGTAGCGAGAAAAGTCTGCTCATCAGCCCACAACGGGTCCTGAAGCTGACCCGTGGCGAAGAACAAAATGGTATAAGTAAGCCCAGTTAAAAAAAAGAATAACGTAACTGAGCTGATTGAGAATTTAAGAGTAGCGTTCATGACAACACCCTTGCCTCCTCCCCTATTGGCCAACATCTATAGGAACAACAACCAAACTTCTTGAATAGTCGATGTAGCCGCTGAGTGGTGCTGCAGGTATCTGTTCTGGATTGACTTGCAAGGCTGCCCAAGCTTGCTGGTATGTAGCCCAATCAACCTGAAGAACGGGAAAAGAGCTGAGTTCATTAATTGAAGCGAGGTCTTGGCTGAGCTCAGGGGTAAGGGCTATGGCCAGGGGCTGCTGGGGCGCTTTGAGGGCTTCCTGCGGCTGAGCGGGGGCCTTGGGATCAGGGGCTGCTTCAGGGGCGACCGTGATTGGCGGAGTTGTAATTGGGGGCTCAGTGGCGGAAGAGCCAGCAACTGGGGAAGCCGGAGCGGTCATGACTGGTAGGGCAGGTGCGACTGTTACGGCAGGCGCAACGGAGGGGCGCTGAGCCTGGATAACTGAGGGGTTGACGTGGGCACTGGGCTGTGTGGGGCTTTGCTGCGAAATGCTGGCGGTTGGGGCTGGCCCTGCTACGGGTGAAGGGGAGACCTGAAGCGTGGCGGCGGTTGGTGCTGTGGGCAGGATTGGGGGCAGACCGCGAGTATAGCTATGGCTAGCAGAAAACGCAGACATGCTGCGAGGACTGGTGGCGCTGGTTGCTTGCCCGTTTACTTGGGCAGTTGGGCTGGCACTTGGGGGCGGGGAAGCAGCGCTGCTAGAGGCAGATCTTGCGTTCGCTTGAGCTGCTGCAAGGTCTGCTGCCTGCCGATCGACCATCTGCTGCAGGGTGTCGGCAACTTTAAAGCGACTGAAGGAAGCTGCTGGCGCACCGTTTGAAGGGACAGGAACGGTAGTCCAGCGGGGGGTCGAAGATGGGGCCTGCTGGGCAGCAGGGAGATCTGTTGGGGCAGGCGCTGTGGGCACAGGCTCTGAGGCGAGGGGGGCTGGCGCTGGCACTGGTAGTGAGCCTTGTTCGGCAGTCTGGGCCTGGGCCGGGGGCAGCAGTTGTGGGGCGGTGGCCTGCTGTTGGTTAGCTTCGGTGGTGAGCCACAGGCCTAGAGCAGAGGCCAGGGCTAAGCTGCCGACTCCCATAAGGGCTGCCTGGGTGCCGGGCTCATGTAAGGGGGAGCGGCGGGGAGGCTGATGGGGTTGGGCTTGAGGTTGGGCTGCAGCAGGATTGACTGGGGCAAACTCGCTAGAACTGAAGGGTTGCTCCCTAGAAGACTGATCTCTGCGGAGGAGTGCTGCTGCAGCGGCAGCCTTTTTTCTCTGGATATCTCTAGAGGCTGGGCTGATATACACCCGGACGGAAGACGGGATCTGAGCGGTGTTCAACGTTGGTTGATGCATTGATTTTGCGCCTTACAGCTTTAATTTAGTGACAGGTGGCAAATTGATGGAGAGCGGTTTTGTTGTTGGGTGAGGGTTGTCGGTTAGTTTGTGAGACGTAACGGACTTTTGGGGTGTTGGGTTTCGCTGCGCTATAGCCAACCTACGGGGGCTATAGCTGGAAAATGGCTTCGGGGGAGGCTTCGCGGGCAACGATACCGAGCACAGAAATTTTAGAAATCCAGAGCTTCTCTAGTGCCTGCTCAAGCTGGGCCGACTTGAGCTTACCGAGATTAGAGACTAGAACCATGCCGTCGGTTTCGGCTCCGATGAGGGCAGCATCGGCATATTCATGGACTGAGGGGGCGTCGAAAATAATCAGGTCGTAGTTTTTTCTGATCTTGTTCATGAGCTGGTTAATGGCTCTGGCAGAGAGCAGCCGCACCGGATCGGCCAAGGCGGTGCCAGTGGTTAGCACAAAGAGATTAGGCTCGGTCTTCGATCGGTGAATCACATTTTTGGTATCGAACTCCTCGGTTAAAAGATTGACCAGGCCAACGGTGTTGGTAAGCCCAAAAAACTCATGTAGGTAGGGCAAGCGCAGGTCTGCATCAATGAGCAGCACCCGTTCACCCATGGCAGCCGCCGCCTGAGCCAGATAGGCGGCTACTGTAGATTTGCCTTCCTGGGGCTCCGCCGAACTGATGACCATCGAGCGAATTGGCGTTTCGGTGCTGACTTGGCGGATGTTGGTTATGAGAGATCGAAAAGACTCCTGAAACGCCTGCCAGTCCCTTGAAGGTTTAGACCCGTTGCTCAACCCTCCTGCTCTGCCGGGGGGGCCGCCTCCGGCCAGGGCCGGTACTGCCTGTCGGGCCTCTGCTGGATCTGGAAGAGCGTAGTGAGGAATCAGGCCTAGAATGGGCAGGGGCGTTAGGCGCTTGAGGTCGGCAGGTGTGTAGAGCCTGTCTTTGGCGGTGTCGATGGTGAGAGCCAAGCCAACCCCCAGCAGCAGCCCCAGAACCAGGCCCAAGGCCACGTTGCGAGGTAAGCTGGCAGTGTTTTCAGTAATGACGGGCGGGGTAATCAACTGCCAGGGAAGCTCTCGCTGGGCCGCTTCAATCTGCAGGGCTTCGCGCCGCTCCAGTAGCCGGTTTAAGTTTTCAGTGGCAATCTTAAGCTCTAGGTCGATATCGGTAAACTCGCGGGAAACACCTGCTAACTGATCGACATTCACATTTAGCTCAGCTAGGGTGCTAGCTAAAGCTTCCTCTCGCGTCTCCAAAGTGCGAATCTGGCTGACCAATTCTCGCTGGGCCTGCAGACCTTCTCGGGCCAGCAGGTCTAAGAGATTTTGGCGCTGCTCCTGCAGAGCTTCGATATCTGGGCTGTTTTCGAGAAACAGCGTTGAGGCTTCGGCAATCTGGCTCTCTAGCTTTAGCAGCTCCTGCACCAGAGCCTGATAACGCTGGCTACCGCTGAGGGCCGGCGAGGCGACAAACTCCTGAGATTGCTGCTGTTGCTGCTGCTGTAGATCGTTAAACAGGGCAATCGCTTCATCTAGCTCAATTTGAATGGCTAGATACTCGGCTCGAAACTGCCTGATCTGAGCATTGAGCTGTTCGCCTTCAGCCTCTGGAGTAATCAGATTGTTTTGCTGGCGCAGGGTCTGCAGCTCGCCCTGCAGCTTGTTCACTTGTCCCCCAACATCGGGCAGCTTAGTCTCTAAAAAGTCTAGGCCCTGCTGAATGTCTCGCTGACGAGAGGCCAATCCGTAGTCAAGAAAGGTTTGGGCAACCAGGTTTGTTACTTTCTCAGCCTCCTCCTGAGTACCTCCTACGTAATATGCGCTAAAGATTCTGGACTGATCCTCAGCGGTAGATTTACGCTCTGTCAATTGGATACTCAAATTTTCTCGAATCTTGTCGTAGCAGGCCTCATCTTGGGATCGATTCATCAGACCGATGAAAGTACAGATTTCAGGCTGCTCTTCCTGAATCGCCTTGACCACAGGGGCCAGCACATCTGGGCTGGTCAGAATTTTGGTTTGGTCAGCCAGGCTAAGAGTGCGATTGTCTCTCGCTACCGGCACACCGGCAACGGCAGAAATCGCCTCAAGCTCAGCACTAGAGGGTTGAATTAAAATCTCAAACTGAGCGACGTAGGTGGGCGGGCTGAGGAAAGTTCTGACGCCAGCGGCGGCGGCAACGGCAACGGTAACGCCAAGAATAAGCAGGGCTCTGCGCCGGAGAGCGGCAAATACCCGGCCCAGCTCAAGGCTGCCCTCGGCATCTGAGTCGGGCTTGGTAGGGGCGGCTGAGCCAGAGGGAAATAGCTGCTGCAGCGGCTGAGGTGTCATGGCAGTTCCTGAAATAAGGTCAGCGGGCTAGGGGTGAGTGGGGGCCAGAGTAAGACTGCAGGATCGGGGTCAGTTTTCGGATTAGTTAAAGATGCGGAAGGGGAGCGTGAACAGGTTTAAGAACCTTGAGATCGGATCTGCAACGAGGCCCAGAGTATCGGATACTCCAGCCAGGCCAGAGCGCTCGACAATCACAACGTCGTTGTTGCGGAGGGCGGGATTGTTAGCTTCATCAATGCCCTCCGCGAAGTTAACCTCCACAGGCTGACGAATCACTGTGCCATCTGGGTTGAGCCGGACTAGTAGCACGGTGTCTTGTCGGGCTCGATTATTAAAGCCGCCGGCTGCCAGCAGGGCCTGGTTGAGCGACGTGTTGGGCGGCATCTCTAAAAGACCGCTTTGCTTGACCTCACCCACCACATTGATGCGAATCGTATTCGGCGAGAAGCTGGCCTCGGCCAGCTGAGCCGCTTCTAGGGCGCTGGGGGTGCTGGTCGCTGTGGGGATAATGACGGTGTCTCCCTCCTGCAGAATGGGGTTTTGCCGCAGGTCACCTGTTGAGAGCAGCTGCCAGAGATCAACGGTAAAGACCTGCTCACTACCGCTGCGGGGAAAGCGGCGCACCTGTACCTGTCGCAAGTTAGCCATTGGCTTGATGCCGCCTGCGACCTGAATAGCGTCGGTTACGGTCACAGGGCGGTTAACGGTGCTGGAGTTGCTGCCGGCTTCCCCGCCAGGGACTCCGGCTTGACCTGTGCGGGTGGGGCCGCCGCGCAGGGTGTATGGCCCCGGACGAAAAACTTCACCGACGACAGAGATATTAACCGGTTGTGTGCTGCTGGCGGCAAAGCTGGCGTTGGCCAGCAGCATTCCGTCTTCTAGAGAAACCTGGGTTGACGGGATAAAGACGCTGTCGCCATCGCGCAGCGCAATGTCGTAGCGCGAGTCGCCAGTGCGCAGTAGCTGCCAGAGATCGACTGTGATGGTCTGAGTGCCCTGGGCAGTCTGGCGGCGCACCTCCACCTGCTGCAGGTCGGCGCTTTGGGTCACGCCTTCTGCTGTTTCGAGTAGCCGGGCAAGGGTGGGGAAACTGGTCGTTTCATTGGATAGGGTATAAGCGCCGGGGCGGTTGACCTCACCGGCAATGCCAACTGTCAGCGGACGACGCTGCAGCAGGGTGAGGGCAACAATGGGCCGCCGCAAAACCTGGCTGTAGGCGTTTGAAATTGTGCTAGAGGCTTGCTCTAGGGTCATATTGAAGACTGATACCCGCCCCACTAGGGGCAAGTTGAGGCTGCCATCTGCCTGAACCTGCTGCTCGCCGCTGTATTGGGGTAGGCGGAACAGGTCAACTCTCACGATATCCCCGGCTCCTAGGCTGTAGGAGCTGTCTGCCTGGGGGGGTGGGGCGACGGCTCGCGAGGGAGCTAGGGGCAGGCTTTGCATGGTTTGGGCAGCGGCAGGGGGAGCCAGTAGCCACCCGGCTACCACCAACAGCCCTAGAGCTGAGCTGACCTTGAGTGAAGATAGCTGATTTAAATAAAAGGGCCTAGAAGCCATAGCGTTAGAAGGTTTAGAAGAAATTTTTTAATGCAGACTCACACAGACGGGCATCACTACACCCTTCAGCTACCCTAAAAAGAAACCGCAAGGATCAGCCGAACGGGTTCCTTAATTCACGCCATTTTTACTGGGTCTTTATCTACCAGGAGTGAAGGAACTGCGCATCAATTCCTTCCTAGTGGAGTGTCTAGTTCCTTTTGTAGACTGGTTTCGAGCTTGCGAAACTCAGCCTGCGAGAACCTACTAGCTCTGGGATTAAGTTGGTTGAGATCTCCCCTGCTCCCCTTGGAAAGGGAGAAGAGAGCCCTCCTTTTTTTGCACCAAAAGGGCAGTTCAAAAAGGCTTTGGCGGATCAAAGCGGATCCCGATAAGCCATGTACTGCTTAAACAACTTATTAGCTTCCAAAGAAGATGCTGCTTTCTGTTTGGTGCCCTAGTTGCGCGCTCCTATCGAGGCTAGTTCAGAACTCAGAACCCTATAGATATAGATTTTGCTGTAGATCTTGTAGATCTTTTGCCAATTGGAGTTGCTTGCGCCTAGGAATTGAATCTTAGGCTACAGGCCAGGCTCATTGAAGTGAACACCAATACCTGTACAGTGCTCCTATCGAAGAATCAGTATACTCTTTTACAGAGCCGCGCTAGCTCGAATATCGTTGGCTTCTTCATAGAGAGGGGGCAATAGAAGAAACTGTATTGCTAGAGACTCTTTAAAGGGCTTGCCTGTTGTTTTAATGTGCTCTGGAAGGGATAGGGATAGGTCCAGCCTACACAGGCATTGTCTAGCTCTGAAGGGGGAGGTAACCATTGCCTATTCTAGGTTGTAGAGATTTTGACTGTGGCTGAAAGAATGTTCGCGGAGCCTGAGATCTGGCTAAAGCTGATAAGTTGCTCCTTTCTTTCAGAGGTGCAGGCAGCCTATCCGGATAATTGTGAGAGGTTTACGTACTAGCTTGTAAAAATAGAGCCAACAATGAAGAGACTTTGAAACCAAATCCGTACTTTTACGTATTTGTCGCCTGCTATGGCATTGTTGAGGATGTTAACCCAAGCATAAATCTCTGATAACGATGTTCCCCCAGTGGGAACGTCGGAACGATAGAAGAGACACCCTTCTTGCCAGATTCAAGATTTTGTGCAAATTTGGGTAGACATGGAGGGGACTTTTGTTGCAAAGTTTGCTAAAAGTACATTTGCGTGTGCTGAAGCAGCTTAAACAGGGTTGCCGGTAAAGTGGGTTCTACCGATGGCATAGCCAGGTCAATAAGTTACGGCTATGTCGGTTTTCGGGCGATATTCTGCCTTTTGTAGGGGACGATCTATAAGGGATACAAAGGCTTGTTGACGCCTGAAAACGTTTTGGAGGAAGTTTCTCAGTCTTAATCTTTAGCTCTGTTTGAATCACATAAAACTCGAAAACCTTCCTACCTGTGGGTAGTAAGGCACCTATCCTCAAACAATATTCAGTTTGGGACGTTAGATACTAGCTGTCTGATGTTTCTCAAAGGGCTTTTGTAGCTAGAGATTGTTTGATGAAGGGTTACTTTGTGGTGATGAGACGTTTCACTCTCTTGCCACCAGTGTTTTTCGAGGAATTGTGTGTTTAGTATTTTCAGCCCTGCCGCTAACAGGAGCAACTCTGTGTGGGTGCAGAACAGGTTGCTTTTGTGTGGAGTGTTAAGGGCGCTTCGGGCAGAGTTGACTCTGAGTAAATCCTGCATTTAAGTGATCCCCGGTTGATCTCTTAGGACGCCTGTTAGTCGTCTTTTCCCGTTCCTCTTACCTGTTCCATAGAAATGACTACTCTGGAATTAGTTCCCTGCCAAGAGAATGTTCTTGGGTTTCCTGTTTCCGCCCTTCCCTTTGAGGCTCAGATTGACCTGATTTTTGATTGGGCTAGAGAGCACTCCAGTCGATTCGTCTGCGTCTCAAACGTCCACATGCTGATGGAGGCCCGCTGGAACGAGCCGTTCTCCAAGGTATTGCTCAACGCTGATTTGATAACGCCTGACGGCATGCCCCTGGTCTGGATGCTAAACCTGATTCGGGGCTATTGTCATGACCGGGTTGCGGGTATGGATATTTTCTTGGCAGTGTGCCAGCGAGCCTCTGCTGAGAAAGTTCCAATCTTCTTTTTAGGTACCGATGCCTCCACGCTGGACCTGATGCGGCAGCGGCTGCAGCGGGAGTTTCCTAACCTGGAAATAGCCGACATGCAGCCACTGCCCTTTCGCCCGCTCACTGAGCAGGAAGATAGAGAGATCATCCAGCAGATTAACGATAGTGGGGCAGGCATCTTATTTCTAGCGTTGGGGTGTCCTAAGCAGGAAACCTGGATGCACCAGCATAAGGGCAAAGTGCAGGCCGTGATGATTGGCTTGGGGGGTGTTTTTCCGATTTATGCTGGGGTGTTGCAGCTAGCTCCCGACTGGGTGCGCGAGTCGGGCCTAGAGTGGCTGTTTCGCCTAACGCAGGAGCCAACTCGGCTGTGGAAGCGCTATGCCAGCACCATTCCACCCTTTGTTTTTCTGTCGCTCAAGCAGCTCATGACTGTAAAGGTTTCTCGCGTGTTGGAGTATCTGAAGCCACACAGCTAGCCTTTGCCGGGTTACCCCCCTTCTGTTAAGACCCCTTGTGCAAACTATCTGAAACCATGACACAGCGACAGAGCCGAAACCGTAACCGTTCTAAGCGTCGGGCTATTTGCTGCCCTATTCACCAATGCCTTTTAGATAGCGTCAGCCAGAAGTATCCGCTGTTTGCCAGTAAGCCTGAGCATCTGCAGCAGCGGGGCATGGGCCGCAAAACGGCAATGCTGTTGACAGCAGAGCGGGCAGCGGTGCCCCTGCAGGGTGAGTGGATAGAGGCCTTTTGGTGCTCCGACTGTCAGGAAACTACTTGGTATCACGTCTGCAGACGCGATCGCAATTACACCGTCTCTCCAGCTGCTGAAGGGCTGTGGCGACAGGCAACTGGCGTGGTGAACCCTCAAGGCAACCCAACGGTAGGCGAATTTACTCGCCGCCAGTCTCGCATGGTGGGCTTTAACGGCATCAAGGATTTTCGGAGAATTAGTTAGTTAAAGATTGATAGATAGAAGAGGGTTAATAACATTAATAGCGTGAAGAAAACGATTAAATCTGTTAAACGATATTTCTTTGATCTATACTTTGAAAGAGCTAAGCAGTCAGGCAAAAAGAAGCGTAAACTACCCACTAGACACTCCGCTTTTAGCTGTCAACTGGCCTGAGTTGCTAAACTAAGTTCCACCTTTTCTAGAAGTGGGCTTTGACGGTCCTTGAGATCTCAGTCCCTTCACCGTAGCCTTTTGAATTGTTGCAATCCAAAAGGCCGAATGGTAGAGAAGGTGTATCTAAAATTAATCCTTTGTAGCTGCAGTTATATGTTTTGATGGGCACGCTTTGCTTTGCCCATCCTACAAAGCTTTCTGTTGTCTATAGGGTATTTCCTTCAGCTCACAGTTATTTACTAAAGGCTTGACTTATGACCGCTGCTAAAAAATGTTTAATTACTGGCGTAACCGGACAAGACGGTTCTTATTTAAGTGAACTGCTATTAGAAAAAGGCTATGAAGTTCACGGCATTATTCGCCGCACCTCTACCTTTAATACTGACCGCATCGACCATATCTATGAAGACCCCCATAGCGATTCGGCGCGTCTGTTTCTGCACTATGGCGATTTGACTGATGGGGTAACGCTGCGGCGCATTTTAGAAGAGGTGAAGCCCGAAGAGGTCTATAACCTAGGGGCCCAGTCTCATGTACGGGTGAGCTTTGACTCGCCAGAATACACTGCCGATACGGTGGGTATGGGCACGCTGCGGCTGCTGGAAGCCATTCGTGACTACCAGCACCGCACGGGGCTGGAGGTGCGCTACTACCAGGCCGGATCGTCTGAGATGTTTGGTAAGGTGCAGGAAATTCCGCAGAAGGAAACGACGCCTTTTTACCCTCGCAGCCCCTATGCCTGTGCCAAGGTCTACGGCCACTGGCAAACGGTAAACCACCGCGAGTCTTACGGCATGTTTGCCTGCAACGGCATTTTGTTTAACCATGAGTCGCCGCGTCGGGGTGAGACGTTTGTCACCCGCAAGATTACGCGGGCGGTGGCTCGCATTGTGGCAGGCAAGCAAAAGCAGATTTATATGGGCAATCTAGATGCCCAGCGCGATTGGGGCTATGCCAAAGACTACGTCAAGGCGATGTGGCTGATGCTGCAGCAGGAAGAGCCCGATGACTATGTAGTGGCCACGGGTGAGATGCACTCGGTACGAGAGTTTCTAGATATTGCCTTTGGCTATGTCAATCTAAACTGGGAAGACCATGTGGCCTTTGACGAGCGCTATCTGCGACCGGCTGAGGTGGAGCTGTTGATTGGCGACCCAACCAAGGCCAAGACTAAGCTGGGCTGGGAGCCCTCTGTCACGTTTGATGAGCTGGTCAAGCTGATGGTTGATGCTGACCTGAGAGGGGTGGGCCTGGTGCCGCTGAATGGTAGCCAAGGGCAGGCTGTGACAGACCGAGCGACGCTCCGCATGTTTGGCGAAACGGGCCTCCAGGTAGGCTAAGGCGCATACGGGCCTATCACGTAGGATGGGCAAAGGGCTCGCCCTTTGCCCATCTTCATGCCACCAGGTTTGGTTTGATGGGCACGCTTTGCTTTGCCCATCCTACGGTTTTTGATCCCCCCTGCCCCCCTTATTAAGGGGGGTGAAAAGTGCCCAATTCCCGTAGGTTGGGTCAAGCGCAGCGCCACCCAACAACCCCCTAAGCCGGTTTGTGCATTGGCTTGAATGGTGCATAGATTTTGATCCCCCCTGCCCCCCTTATTAAGGGGGAGTGGAGGGGTTATTTTGTAGGGGTGAGTGTTTGACCGGGTGGGTACAGTCTTATTTATTCTGACTATCGAAATCTGAGCTATGGAAAAGAATGCGAAGATCTACGTGGCTGGGCATCGGGGCTTAGCGGGTAGCGCGATTGTGCGGGCGCTGATGGCGAATGGCTACACCAACCTAGTGCTGAAGTCGAGCCAGGAGCTAGACCTGCGGCGGCAGGAGGCGGTGGAGGCTTTCTTTGCGGCGGAGCAGCCGGAGTATGTGTTTTTAGCGGCGGCTAAGGTGGGCGGCATTCAGGCCAACAATGTCTATCGGGCTGAGTTTATCTACGAAAACCTGATGATTGAGGCGAATGTGATTCACAGCGCCTATCTCAATGGGGTGAAGAAGCTGCTGTTTTTGGGCTCTTCCTGCATTTATCCCAAGCTGTGCCCGCAGCCGATGAAGGAAGACTATCTGCTCACTGGGTTTTTGGAGCCGACGAATGAGCCCTATGCGATCGCAAAAATTGCGGGCCTCAAGCTCTGCGAAAACTACTGCCGCCAGTATGGGGTGAACTTTATCTCGGCGATGCCGACGAACCTCTATGGCTTTAACGACAATTTTGACCTGGCCAACTCCCACGTGCTGCCTGCACTCATGCGCAAGTTTCATGAGGCTAAGGTGAGCGGTGCGCCGACGGTGACGGTGTGGGGATCGGGCACGCCGCTGCGCGAGTTTCTCTATGTGGATGACTTGGCGGATGCGCTGCTGTTTTTGATGCAGCACTACAACGAGCCTCAGTTTGTCAACGTGGGCACAGGCGATGAGGTGTCGATTAAGGAGCTGGCGCTGACGATGAAGGCGGTGGTGGGCTATGAAGGCGAACTGGTGTTTGATGCGGATAAGCCAGACGGCACGCCGCGCAAGCTGCTGGATGTGTCGAGGCTGCACGAGGCTGGGTGGCAGGCCAAGACCTCGCTCAAGGAGGGAATCGAGAAGACCTATGGCTGGTTTGTTGAAAGCTATGGGCAGATTCGCGGACGGGCAGCAGCTTAGTTTCAATGGCTTAAGCATTAACGGCTAAGCAATCAGCAAAAGCCGTTAATGCTCGTTGCTTAAGAGCAACGGTTTATAGGTGAGTGCTTAGGGCATAAGTAAACAGGATGAGTACTCATTGCGTAGCAGCTTCGCTTTATAGGCTAGCGCTTGGGGTATGAGCAAACAGGATGAATGCTTATTGCGTAGCAGCTTTGCTTTATAGGCTAGCGCTTAAGGTATAAGCAAACAGGATGAATGCTTATTGGAGAGCTGCGATCGCTTTGTACTTTGGGCTTATCTATTAAAGGGTAGTGGAGAAGTTATGAGGGTTAATCGCTCCCTCTTGCTCCCTTGAGAATGGTGAGTAGGAGGAAGCCCTTTAATTTAGATGCCAGTAGCGGCACCCTCTTCCCCCCCTTATTAAGGGGGGCAGGGGGGATCCAATCCTCGCAATTGCCAAGACCACCGCTTATTCCCAAAAGTCACGGCTGCTGCCCTAAGGAAAAATGCTGAAATCTCTGGCGGTCTCTATAAAGCTGCTAAAAACTTTCGCTAGATGCACGGTGATGGCTGCTGTATTGCCTCGGGTAAATTTGAAAACAGGTTGGGCACAGAGCCTAGCTGTTCATTTCATCCCATTGGGGAGGCATAAACTATGACCAGAAGAAAAAGGTCATCTCTTTTGTTGGAAAAGGCAGAGCGTCGGGCGTCTGGAATGCGGTCGATTGATGCGAGTTTAGACCTGGGTAACGGTATGACGCTGAAGTCGTATCAAGCGGCCCTGGATAGCTTGCGCGAGCGGCAAAATCGTTATAACACGCTGCTGTCGAGCATAGACCAGATCTATAACGAGTTGCTGGAAGAGGAGCGGAGCCTGGGAGAGCTGTCGGAGAATATGCTGAGTGCTGTGAAGGTAAAATTCGGCCGCAATAGCACTGAGTATGAGATGGCTGGTGGGGTGAGGCGATCGGAACGGCGGCGAGCGCGACGGACAGTGACAGAAGTGGTAGAGCCAGTAGCCTAATCTCTTGGCTGGACATTCGAATAGTTTGATAACAAAAACGGTTGCTTGAATTCAAGCAACCGTTTTTGTTTATAAGTCTTATATCTTAATAACGCCATTTGGCTCCGCTTAGAAGCCGTTAAATAGCTGGAGAGATGAAGAATAAAGTGTAGCTAGTTTTTGCTAATACTTGATCTTTAGTAATAAAGCTAAAACACAATAATCCATACTTATTTTTCAACACCTTTTCCCAATGAAACAAGCTCTTATCTGTGGCATTTCGGGTCAAGATGGTGCATATCTTGCTAAGCACTTGCTGGAGCTTGGCTATGCTGTTTGCGGCACTTCTAGAGATGCACAAATATCATCTTTCCAAAACCTAAAGAGGCTGGGTATTTGGAATCAAGTCAAGCTAGTATCAATGTCTTTAACTGACTTTCGAAGTGTATTACAGGTATTTACGAAAATTGAGCCAGATGAAGTCTACAACTTGGCAGGACAGAGTTCTGTAGGGTTGTCCTTTGAACTGCCGGTTGAGACAATGGAGAGTTTTGCAATCGGCACTTTGAACTTGCTAGAGGTCATCCGCTTTCTGGAGAAACCAATTAAGCTTTACAACGCTAGCTCTAGTGAATGCTTTGGTGACACAAAAGGCGAAGCTGCTAATGAAGAAACTCCCTTTCGGCCTCGTAGCCCTTACGGAGTAGCTAAGGCTGCTGCTTTCTGGGAAGTTGCTAACTACAGGGAAGCTTATAATCTGTTTGCTTGTTCAGGCATTCTATTTAATCATGAATCGCCGTTACGGCCTCAGCGATTTGTAACACAAAAGATTGTTTCAACAGTTTGTCGTATTGCTACAGGCAGCAATGAGAAGCTATATCTCGGCAACATTGATATTCAGCGCGACTGGGGGTGGGCTTTAGAATACGTAAACGCAATGCACCTTATGCTACAACATGAAGTGCCTGACGATTATGTAATTGCCACTGGAAAATCCTACACCTTACAACAATTTGTTGATTTAGCATTTAAGGCGGTCAACTTAAATTGGCAGGAACATGTAGTAATTGATCGAAGCTTGTTTCGACCTTCAGAAATTGCTTGGAGTTGTGGTAATCCTGCTAAAGCAGAAAAAATCTTAGGTTGGAAAGCTCAGTCTAGAATGCCAGAAGTTGTGACAGAAATGGTAAGAGCTCATCTAAATCTAAAAGATGCAAAACCGCCAGAATTTTAAGAGCAGGTACAGACAATAGAAAATATTTAGGTTGAACAAAAATGCTTCAATACTTCAAAAAGATTTGGTTCATTCTTGGAGACTCAGGCAGGAAACTGCCGTCATTATTTCTATTTTTCATTTTTTCTTCAGTCTTAGAAACTTTTGGCATTGGCATGCTGGGTCCATTCTTTGCAGTTGTCTCCGACCCAGCCTTAATTCAACGAGTACCGATTTTACAGCAGGTATACAATGTTCTAAATGTATCGTCTAACGAGACATTCATCATTTTTCTTTGTATTTTAATTGCTGTTGTTTTTGTCATCAAATCTATTGCTTATCTTCTTTCTAAATTCTATATTTTAAAATTCAGCCATTCTCATCGTGCAAAAATCGTTCAAAAACTAAATAGGGCTTATCTTAATAGCGACTACAACTACTTCATAAGTAAAAATTCTTCTGGTCTTACTAAAAACATCATTAGTGAAACCCAAGCATTTTGCTCAAGTGTTTTGCTTTCACTACTATATGGGATTTCAAATTGTATTACTCTAGCTCTCTTATGCTGGCTCATGTATACCGCAAACTCGCTACTCCTAACAGCGATTTTAGCTTCTCTATTACCTGTCATTCTTCTAATATATGGCTTAAAAAATAAGTTAAAGGTTTGGGGGCAAACACTGTCAGAGGCCACGCAGAAAGTGATCCAAACCCTAAATCAAGGCTTAGGAGGCTTTAAGGAAACCCGCGTAATTGGTGCTGCGCCCTACTTTGAAACCCAAATGACAGGTTATGCACAGCAATATGCTCGCACAGCATCCTTGGTTGGTAGTTTTGAAATGATGCCTCGGGTTTTAATCGAGGCATCTCTGGTAATTTTTATTGTTTCATTTGTCGCAATCTCACAAATTGTTCTGTCTAACTCTACAGAACAATTGATTTCTAGTCTAAGTGTATTTGCAGTCGCCTCCATCCGTTTGCTGCCTGCGGCTAGTCAAATTATATCTGCAGTAGGCAATCTCCAAAGTACTAGGCACGTAGTAGACATTTTGTACGCTGATCTAAAGGAATCAGAAAAGCAGCTCTCGTTACATAGTTCTTCTATAGCCGAAAGAGCTAGCAAAGAAGCCGGCTCAGTGGCTTCGAAAATAAGTTTCAATAATAAAATTCAGCTTTCGAAGGTTTTCTATCAGTATTCTCAAGAGCTCAACCCCGCTATTAATGGAATCTCGCTTGAAATTAACAAGGGTGAGTCAGTTGCTTTTATTGGTAAGTCGGGGGCTGGAAAAACTACCCTAGTCGATGTAATCTTGGGACTGCTAGTTCCTCAAAAGGGGGGGATAACAGTTGATGGAGAATCGATTTACAACGACCTACGCGCTTGGCAGAATCTGATAGGCTATATCCCTCAATCTATCTTTCTCTTAGATGACACGGTTGAGAGAAATATTGCGTTTGGTGTCCCAGACCATCTAATTGACTACCAAAAATTAGAAGCAGCTGTCGCTGCTGCTCAGCTTGAGGAAGTAGTGACCCAACTGCCCAATGGCATTCATACTCGAGTAGGGGAAAGAGGGGTAATGCTTTCGGGAGGACAAAGGCAGCGAATCGGTATTGCGCGAGCTTTATACCACGAACGAGAGATTCTAGTTTTAGATGAAGCTACGTCTGCTCTGGACAATGAAACGGAGAAACAAATTACTGCAGCGATTCAAAATCTTTCGGGAAAGAAGAGCGTGATTATGATTGCTCATCGTTTGTCTACGGTAGAGCACTGTAATCGAGTTTATTTGCTAGAGAAAGGAATGGTAGTAAAGTCGGGTAGCTTTATAGATGTAATGGCTTCCTAAAAATAAAAGAACATCAAAAGATTAGCCCTGACAATTTGCTTTTCAAAACCTGCTAATGAATAAGTTCTACCACTAGTAAAGAACACATTTATGAGCTTATATAAATTGGAGCATACTGTTGGTTTCGAATCAATCACAGTGTAAAAGTAGGTTGTTTTCGTTTTAGCTGACGCTTACAGTTACTACTAATCGAAACTAACCTACGCATCTGCCCATTTTCTAGCGGCGTTTAAGTGATTGAAGCAATTTTTTGAGGAAGTAAATGTCAACAAAAGATTTTATTCAAGACTTTATTGGAAATCCTATTATATTGCCCTTAATACTAATCTGCTTTTGTTTTTACATTTTTATTTTAATAGGAAGTCCTATATTAAAAGGGCTTTATAAAATACAGGTTGTAAAAAAAAGTATCACATACTTATTTGTCGTATGTCTTTTCCAAATATCCTTAATTGGCATGACGTTGTCTTTTCTTGATAGATGGATAAGATACGGTGGAACTTTAACAAGTTACATTACAACTTTTTCTATAAACTTTTTCTGCTTGTTTTTTCTGCAGGAAATTGGACTTATGAGAATTAATCGCTTTATTGGAATAATTTCTAAAAATCCTTTACTGATTGCTCTATCTTTAATAATTCTATTATCACCAGCTTGGTCCGAAATGCCGATTGTAGGGCTAACAGCTAGCATTGGCTACCTTCTAGCTCTCCTCATAACTGTACAGATGGCGGAGAAATATACCTGGCTAGAATTGGATGAAATTTTAAGGATTGGCCTTAGCGTTGTTGGCGTTCTCACTTTAGTATCTGCTGCTTTATCACCATCGTCTTATTTCACGACTGAACCATGGGGAGCGCTCATAGGTGGCAGAAAAAATTTTGGTATTTTATGTGGCCTTATTACTTCTCTATGGCTGCTTAACTGGCTTGGCTCTAAAAAAGCTGACTGGCTATCGCCTATATGTGCTTGTTTCTTCTCAATATTTGTAATTTTGGGTAATAGTATTACGGGATTAATTACCCTAATGGCTTGCCTCTATGCTCTTTTTCTTACTAGTTCATCTCGCTTTTTAAAGAGAAAAGAATCGCTACGTATATTATCGGTTTTAGGACCTATTTCTATTTTTGTTGTATCGATATTTATTTCAAATTTTCCTCGAGTTGCTATCTTCTTTGGCAAAGATCCTACTTTTACAGGGCGCACTTTAATATGGGAGGTGCTTATAGAAAAAGTTAATAACTACAATGCTTTATTAGGTTACGGTTACAACGGGTTTTGGCAAGTGTGGAGAGGAAGTGATAGCCCAGGCTATAACATTAAGCCAGATCTACTTGGCGACTATGTAGCTCCCCACGCCCATAATGGATTTGTAGAAGTTTTTATTCAACTTGGTTATCTTGGTCTCATTATCTTCATTCTACTATTTCTACAAACTTCGTATAAAGCCGTTCAAAAAGCATATTCTGCTAAAGGCAAGGAGCAACGCTTGCCCCTACTTTTAATTACGTTTTTGATATTTTCTAATATCGGTGAAACCTTTCAATTAGGTATGATTGGCCCCAACATCAACCTTTTTATTCTTGTCATCCTAGCCATAAAGTTGAATCCTAAACAAGATCGTCGAAGCATAACCGCTTACAACCCATATCTTAAGAGTTAGATTTCTCTAACCTAGCATTTTACTTTAATAGACTAAGAATTAATTGATATGCAAGTACCTGTTGCTTTACTAATTTTTAATCGCCCAGAAACAACTCAAGTAGTCTTTGATGCTATCAGACAGGCCAAGCCTAGTAAGCTACTGGTGATTGCCGATGGACCACGATTAGACAAGCCTAATGACTTAGAAAGGTGTCAACAAGCTCGAGATATAGTTCAAAAAGTTGATTGGGATTGCGAATTACTTACCAGCTTTTCTGATGTGAATCTAGGCTGTAAAAAACGTGTGTACACCGGCCTTAGCTGGGTTTTTAGCATAGTTGATAGAGCCATCATTCTTGAAGATGATTGTTGCCCTCATCCTTCCTTCTTTCCCTACTGTGCAGAACTGCTTGAGTACTATCGAGACGATACTAGAATTACAAGCATTTGCGGTGAA
The DNA here is from genome assembly GCF_014696715.1 of Pseudanabaena sp. FACHB-2040. NCBI lineage: Bacteria > Bacillati > Cyanobacteriota > Cyanophyceae > Pseudanabaenales > Pseudanabaenaceae > Pseudanabaena > Pseudanabaena sp. FACHB-2040. Next base: position 176,407 of record NZ_JACJQO010000022.1, on the reverse strand, counting down.
AATGCTCAATTTGGTCGTGAGGTCACTGAATATAGTTACTATTTCTCGCGCTATTTTCACGGTTGGGGCTGGGCTACTTGGAGGCGAGCTTGGCAAAATTATGATATTGAGATGAAACTGTGGCCCAAAGCAAAAAACTCAAAAGAGTTTCAAAGCTTATTTACAGATTTTTGGGTCGAACGTCACTGGAAAAACCTTTTTCAAGATGTCTATGACGGCAACATAAGTACTTGCTGGGATTACCAATGGATATTTAATAGCTTTACTCAAGGAGGATTGAGCATTATTCCTCAAGTTAACCTAATATCTAATATTGGCTTTGGGGCTAATGCAACACATACGTACGATCAGAGTAGTATGTTTGCTAACGTAGGAACTCACCCAATCGAGTTTCCAATCCATCACAATCCTTTGGTAATACCGAATATTGAAGCCGATTGTTACGAGGAATTGACGAAATTTCATGTGCCAGACTCAATGAGAAGACTAAAAATTTCCCTAAAGGAAGCTTTGAAAGGAAATTTTCGGTCCTTAAAGAGATCTTTCAGTTAATACAGTCTATATTGTTGAGCTTTCCCGATGAATAGGTATGGGGTGATATCACAAACATAGTCCTCTAGTAGATTAGCATTGCTTAACTTCGAAGAGTATAAACTCTAGATTTTTACTTGCTTCCTCTAATTACTGTCGTGAAAAAAATATCCATTGTTACTCCTTGCTTTAATGCTCAATCTTATATTGAGGAAACCATAGAGTCAGTCATTAATCAAAAAGCGATATTACAGGCTAGATGCGAACTAGAATACATTATCGTTGATGGCGGCTCAACTGACGAAACTATTCTGAAGTCTCAATCCTTTAGAGAGCACTCTCAAGCGAGCAAAATCAAGTTAATTTCTGAGCCTGATAGAGGTATGTACGATGCTTTGGCGAAAGGATTAAAACAATGCTCAGGAGATATTGTTGCTTATATAAATGCTGGAGATTATTACCATAGCAGTGCTTTTGATATTGTTCTTGATATCTTTGCTTCTAAAAAAGTTAATTGGCTCACTGGCTACAACACTGTTTACAACGAAAATTCAAGCATCGTCTCTGTAGAATTACCCTATCGGTACCGCAGAGAGCTGATTACTTGTGGTTTCTACGGTCGCACCTTGCCGCCTCTGCAGCAAGAATCTACCTTTTGGGCTAGTTCTTTATTGAACTTAATTGATTACGACTTCCTCGCAAGTTTGAAATACGCTGGGGACTATTATCTCTGGTTGCAGTTTGCCAAAGAGTATCAGCTCTCCATCGTTCAGTCATATATTGGTGGTTTTCGAGTTCATAAAGGACAGATCTCGGGAGACAAATCTGCTTATTACCATGAAGTCGATCAACTCATTACTGCTAAGCCTAGTATGAGAAATTATATACAGGCCAAGATTGATAGCCTTCTCTGGTATATGCCAGGAAGACTCAAGAAAAAGTTTAATCAGGAACATCTATTTAGATTTAACCATGAACTGCAATCTTGGATTTAAGCAATGCGTATTTTACATTTAGCGAAGCATGAAAACAGCGGCGCAGGTCGTGCTGCTTTACGTCTGCATCAAGGCCTGTTAAAAATTGGAGCTAATTCTCAGGCACTGGTAGATGAAAAGAAATCTGCTCTTAGGTCTGTTATTAAGGCCAAACTTCGATCAGCTAGGCTGACCGAGCTTGAATATCTACTAGTGAATAAGTTTTTAAACAAGCGATTAGCCGAAAAGGCTGATTTCTTCTCAATTAATATTACTCCTTCCCTTTTGTTAGGCCAAATCAAAGATTTGCAGCCTGATATTATTAATCTGCATTGGGTTGGATCGGAGTTTATTAGAATTGAGGAATTACGTAAATTAAACACGCCTTTGGTCTGGACGCTTCAAGACATGTGGCCTTTCACAGGGGGATGCCACTACAACCAAGGTTGCCAAAAGTATGTACATTCCTGTGGAAATTGCCCACAGCTCGTAGGAGACAAACAGCATGACCTTTCTTCTGTTGTTTGGCAGCGTAAAGCTGATACTTGGAAGGATCTAAACCTCACTGTCGTCGGACCTAGTTCCTGGATATCTCAATGCGCTCGTACAAGTGCTCTTTTGAAAGACCGACGTGTAGAGACTATTTCTTTTACTCTCGATACAGATCTATATCGACCAACTGAACCGTCTGTTGCTAGACAGGTACTTCGTCTACCCCAAGACAAGCTACTTATTTTGTTTGGGGCATTAAGAGCTACAGATGACTATAGAAAGGGATTTCATTTATTACAACCAGCCTTGCAAAAAATCAGTCAATCTAAGTTAAGCGATCAGATTGCCTTTGTTGTCTTTGGGTCATCTAAACCCGAAAATCCCGTTGACCTAGGTTGTGATACTTACTATCTAGGTCATCTTTATGACGATCTTTCGTTGGCATTGGCTTACTCGGCTGCCACTGTTATGGTTGTGCCGTCAGTTCAAGAATCCTTCGGACAGACTGCCTCAGAAGCCTTAGCTTGCGGAACTCCCGTTGTTGCCTTTAACGCTACAGGATTAATGGATATTGTTGACCACTGCAAAAACGGTTATTTAGCTACCCCTTACGAAATTGAAGATTTGGCTCGAGGCATTACCTGGGTGTTGGAAAACTCAATCCAGAATAACCAACTACGACTCAATGCTCGTGATAAGGCTGAGAAGGCATTTGCCCTTGAGCTACAGGCACACCACTACAAAGCTCTCTACTCGGAAATTTTGAATCGTTAGCCTAGTTCTCATTTTTACTTACTATAATGAAAATCCTCATCCTAACTCCTTCTCTGCCATCAACTCAAAAGCAGACAGGCGCAGATATCTGTTTGCAAGCCTTTACTAAAGCCTTACAGGAAAACGGCTATACAGTAACCACAGTAGGCTTTCTGAGGATTGGAGAATCCTTGCCTCAGCCTAACGAAGAGTTTATCTCAGTTGGTTCTTGCCATGTCGAGACTAAAGAAGCCAAGTTATACCCCCTGCTTTGGGCTAGTAAAAGTTTTCTTAGGAACCTTCCTTACACCTCAGCCCGATATTACTCTAAACAATACATTAAGAAGGTTCAGGAGCTGCTTAGCCAAAACTCATACGAAGCTATCATTTTGGACCATTCCTACCAAATAGCTTGGCTTGAGCCTTTCATAGCAGAAAAGCACAAGATAGTTTCCATTGCCCAAAATATAGAATGCGAAGTCTATGCTGACCGCGTTAAAGACGCTAAAAATATAGCTGCAAAATGGCTGTATAGTCGAGAGGCGAAACTTATTCAATCTACCGAGGAACATCTGACCCGGACCTCAAAAGAAACTTGGGCATTGACGGATAATGACGCTAAGTACTTTTCAGGCATCGAAGGGGCTGGAAAAATAAGAGTAATGGGTTTGCCGTCAAGTTTAGGAGATCTTCCGGACAGCTCCATAGAGAAAACCTTTGATATTGGCTTAATTGGTAGTTGGATATGGAAGCCCAACGGTGACGGTCTACGCTGGTTCTTTAAAGAAGTCTACCCATATCTCCCTAAGAGGTTAAGGATTGAAGTTGCTGGTCGAGGGGCGGAGTGGCTAGATGGGCAGTATCCGAATGTGAATTATCAAGGATTTGCTCCAGACGCCAAAGTATTTATGGCTCAATCTAAAGTCATTGCTATTCCTTCTATTTGTGGAGGAGGCATTCAAATTAAAACATTAAACTCTATCGGCTTAGGTTTGCCTATTGTAGCTACTCCATTTGCCATGCGAGGAATTTCGAATCCACCTTCATTCGTAAAAGTTACGAACGATCCAAAAAAGTTTGCTGATTTGCTTGTGGCCGGTATTGACTCTAATCAGTCAACTTCTTCGGCAGCTAAGGAGGCCTTAGATTGGTCTAAAGAGCGAAAGCAAATCTTTTTGAGGGACATAAGAGAAGCTCTTAACGAAATTAGTGAAAACTGAGAACCTTCTATGAAACAAGAATCTCTAGCAGTACTTCTAACATGCTTCAACCGGCGTGAAAAAACCTTATCTTGCCTTAGAGCAATCTACAACCAGGAATTGACAGAGGCGGTTTCCTTACTGGTTTACTTGGTTGACGACGGCAGTACTGATGGTACAGCAGTAGCTGTCAAAGAGGCATTTCCCGAAGTCAACATCATTTATGGAAGTGGTAACCTTTTCTGGAATGGCGGCATGCGTCTTGCATTTGCCGAAGCTAGTAAACAAGCCTATGACTTTTATCTTTGGTTAAATGATGATACGCACCTCTATCCAGATGCTATCTGTCGTTTATTAGATACTGCTCACTTATTGTATGAGCGAGGGAAATCTCGATCAATTGTCATTGGATCAACTCAAGATCCTAAAACGGGTGCTCTTACCTATGGAGGGATTCGTCAACGCTGCTGGTGGCGACCATTACAGTTTTCCTTAGAAGTGCCTAGTGATCAAGTCAAAGCCTGCGACACTATGAATGGCAATTGTGTCCTTTTGTCTAAAGCAGTCATTGAAGTCGTTGGTAATCTAGATCCAGCTTTTGACCATGACTTAGGAGATTATGACTATGGTTTAAGGGCGAAGCGGCAGCAATGCTCAATATGGATAACTCCTGGATATATAGGCACTTGCCCACCAAACCCACATAGTAGTCGTATGGATAAAAGTCTAAGCTCCATCGATCAAAGACTAAGTAAAGTAAATCATCCTAAAGGTTTAGCTTTAGATAATGTCACGCTGCATCCTTTTACAGAGTGGAAAGTTTTTTCTCAACGTCACGGAGGATTACTGTGGCCCATTTTTTGGCTTTTACCATATAGAAGACTGTTGACAAGCTTATTTGCCTTTAAAGGCAGTAACTGATTTTCCTTGAAGTAGTGGAAGAATACTGCTTACTAAATTATTTCAGTGAAACTAATCTTTTCTTAACTCTCTCTTAATCTTCTCAGTGAGTATTGGTGTCATTCCTATTTTTGTTGGTTTGTTGAGAACCTTGAAATGAAAATTTTGATGTCTGCGTATGCTTCTAACCCAGGCCGAGGTTCTGAAGATGGTAAGGGCTGGAATTTCCCTTTAAATGTTGCAAAGTTAGGACATGAGGTTTGGGTCCTGACTTCTCCCTTTACAGCTAGCTATAAAAACAATAAAAGTTCTATTGAAGAAGCTTTAAGGGACAATCCTCTCCCAAACCTTCATTTTGTTTACGTTGATATTCAAGCTTTACTAAAGCGGTTGATTAACATAAAGGAAGATAGGATTAGTAATAAAGTCGGAGTATACCTGCACTACCTATTGTGGCAAAAAAAAGCATATAAAGTTGCAGAAGGGCTGAACCTAAAACATGATTTTGATGTGATTCATCATGTTAACTATGGCAGCTTAGTTTTCGGTTCTGAGCTTTGGCGAGTCAATAAACCTTTTATTTTTGGTCCAGTAGGTGCAGGTCAGACTGCTCCACCAGCATTCAAAGATTTTTTTCTTGATGCTTGGAAGGCAGAGGAGCGAAGAAGCTTCATGGTCAAAAATCTTGCGAGGTTTAATTTTATTGCTGCACGAACAGTTAAGAATGCAGACTTAGTTTTAATAGAAAATCGAGAAACCCTAGACCTACTAAATAAAATGGGGGGAGCAAAGCGAACCAAACCACATCTTTCTTGCGGGCTACCGCCTGAGTATTTTTCAAAAGATTTTCCAATTAGAGAACCCTCAACAGTTTTAAGGTTGCTTTGGGTCGCTCGTCTTTCTCCTAGAAAGGGACTGCGTCTCGCTTTGCAAGCACTAGCTGCAGTAAAGTCTACGGTTTTCTATAAAATGACCATCCTTGGCGATGGCCCCTTAAAGCCTCATATTTCAGCCTGGCTGCAAGAATTTCAGCTAGAAGATAAAGTCGAGTACCGTGGTTATCTACCATGGCTAAAAGTAAAAGAGGAGTATCTTCAGAACGATGTTTTTCTTTTCTCGAGCTTGAGAGATACTTTTGGCTCTCAATTATTGGAAGCGATGGCTCATGGATTGCCAATCATTGCTTTAGATCACCACGGCGCAAGAGATTTTCTGCCATCTACAGTTGCTATTAAAGTTCCCGCAAAAGATCCAAATGAAACTGTTCAAAAAATGGCTCAAGCAGTTGAGTATATGTTTGAGAACCCAGAGAAACGCATAGAGATGGGAAAGGCAGGATTTCTCTTCGTAAAGAGCTTTTCTTGGGAGGAAAAGGCAAAGTCAATGGCTGCTTTTTATGAAGAAGTAAAAGATAAAGGCACTTCCTGATTCACAACATTTGTGTAACTCTCCCTAAAAAAAATACTGGTGAGAAGAGCAGCATAAATAAGCAAGATAAAATGAATACTTTTTTAGGAAACGTGAAACAGAGCCCGGCCTATTTGAGAAACTCCTTTAAATCCTGGCATGGCCGATTTGTCTTAGCTGGACTCACCGTAGGGTTAATCTATTTTCCAATTTGGCTTTTCCACTTAGGTACCCGAACTCTTCAAGGTTCAGGTGCCATGCCTCTAATTTTAGGCTGTGTAGCCATGGGTCTTTGGCAACTTTGGAAAAGTCGTCAGGCAATAGTTCAACTGCAAGTATCTGAATCGGATGAATTTTTAGGCCATCTGCTGATCCTATGCAGTGTTGTTCTGTTTCCTTTCTGCAGCTTCGCCGTGTGGGCGCAAAGCATACTATGGTTCTGCGCTCTCAGCGGTATCGTTATTAGTACGTGGGGGATTGTCTTTTTTAAGCATTTTCCCCTCCCTAGCTTGCTCATTGCTGTTACGGTTTATCCCAAACCTGGTATCCTTGCTCGAGTCCTTTGGGAAACGCTGACTCCCCATGACTACTTAAATCGGTTTATGGCTTGGAGTGGAGCATTCGGACTTAGGCTAATTGGCCTGCCCGCAATCTCAGAAGGTAGTCTCGTAGTTTTGCCACCTGAAGGTTCTGTTCATGTAGACTGGGGCTGCAATGGCTTTAGTATGGCCTGCACCATGGCTGCAACTGGTTTTTTCCTTGGCATTTTACTTAAGCAGCGTGGCCCTACTGTTTTTATCATGACCATTGTTGGTGCAGTTATGGCATTGATTTTTAACATTCCTCGAATCATGCTATTAACAGTTGCATCGATTCATTGGGGAGAAGCTTCCTTCAACTTCTGGCATGGGACTTGGGGAGGGCAAATTTTCTCTGGAGCGTTGTTCACTGTTTATTACTACGCTGTGATGGCTATTATCAAACACCGTTCCCGAAAGTTAGCCTAGCCGTTTTGTCGATACGTTCTTAACTTGGCCTCGCTCGGCTAGTCTGCTTGCCTACAATTCCTTGGCATGCTGTTTCGCTTCAACCTACAGGATCTCTCTAATCAATAGAACTGCTGTAAAAATCCCTTAGAACTTCTTGCAGCATTGCCAATTAGCCTTCTATGATTATTTCAGTTTCAGTGCTGCTGAATTAGCTAAATCCTCAGAAAAAAGGGTGATTTGGTGCAGCAGTGGTGCCCTACCTAGCTACTCGTTCCACAACCCGTGCCAACGTAGAGCCGCCAATCCTTCTACTTCTTAATTTTGCTGCTTGAGGCAGTTGCCACCGTATTATCTGCTTAATTTTGGTTTGGGGCGGCCCCTCAAACTAACTTAGCTCATGGTGGTACTCAAATCTCAGCCACTGCCTTGAGTACTTGCTCTTCATTCACTTATTCGCGTCTAAATCCTTTGGGTCAAGTTGTTGATATGGTTAGCATTTCAAATCAAATTTCTTCCAGTTCGTTTGGCAGTCAAGTACTTTGCCGCATCGTCGGCTTAGCTTGTATTGTCGGCTTCCTCGTCGATATGACCGTGCTGGCCCTCCCTCCTAGTGCTGGCGCTGCCTGGCGCGTAGGCATTTTGCAGCAGATGGGCGATCGCAGCATCATCCTGCTCTTTGGCATTGCCCTAATCGCCTACAGTGTTTGGGAGATCTCCCAAATCCGCAAGATCCTCTCCTACGCTGCCCTCAGTATTGGCGTTTTGTTCCTGCTATTCTGCATTTTGGTCATCCGCGACAGTCTCATGCTTCAAAGTCAAACCCTTGAAAACATCGGCCAACAAGCAGCCGAGTTACAGACTCAAGTTGAAGAGAGCCGCACCAACCCGGACGCAGCCTCAGTCACCAATGAGCAGTTTGAGCAGGCTACTCAACAAATCAACGCTCAGGCAGAAACCCTCAAGCAAAACGCTAAAACCACCATTACCCGAGCCAGCATCGCCAGTACTAGCAACTTCGTCGTTGTTGGCATTGGTCTCATTAGCTTGGGCCGAGCCTCCATGACTTCTAGCGGCACCGCAGGTAGACCCCGTCAGAGGAGATAAAGCCCTTGTGAATTTCTTGAAGTGATCATGGCCCACGCAGGAGCCGCCGCTTTAAGAGTAATTGGGCAACCTGCGATCGCAGAAGGCAGCATCGTCGCCCTGCCCCCAGCCGGAGCCGTAAATGTTGACTGGGGTTGCAACGGCTTCAACATGGCCTTTACCATGGCCGCTGCCGGACTAATTATGGGCCTTTTCTACAAGCAGCGCTGGTACAACACCCTGTCGATTATGGCGGTTGGCACCGTTCTAGCCCTCATCTTCAACGTTCCTAGAATTATGCTGCTCACCATTGCGTCAGTCTATTGGGGCGAAGCCTCATTTAAGTTCTGGCATGGCCACTGGGGTGGACAGCTCTTTTCCAGCGTATTGTTTACCGTCTTCTACTATGCTGTGATGGCCTTAATCAATCGCCAACCAGCAAGGTAGAGGCAGCAATTGTAAAGAGCTGCACTTATACGTAGCTAGTAGGATGGGCAAAGGGCGATAGCCCGTGCCCATCGTTTAGAGCCGTACTGTGATGGGCACGCTTTGCTTTGCCCATCCTACAAAACTTATACCTAGCATAGATATCAGAAACCCAAAAAACAATGGCATCGTCTGATTAAAAACTCTTTCTAATAATACTAGGGACCTGTGAGCTGCCCGCGTCCGAGGCATTGTATCGGTGAACCTAGAATCAGCCTGTGACATTTACTAGTCATCTACCTACTTAGGGTATCTACCAATTTATACCCACTAATTTCAAAAAAAGGTAATGGCAACGATGTCTGTAACTCAATCGCTCAAAAACTTTGCTGCGGTAAGCGTGGTCGCTACCGCTTTTCTAGCGATATCTGCCCCTGCAGAAGCTGTTCAAATCGGCAGCACGTACTCAATCTCTGGACAAGGAGTTTTTACCCCAAACTCAATTAACTTCACTTCTCCTATTCCTGGTTTGCCTGGTTTTGACGAGACGGCTTTCATTACTTTTGCCAACCTTGGCTTTACTTCACTGGCACCAGCACCAGACCCTAACAACCCTAGACGGGTTAACATTCAATTTGCTAATGTCACAGACGTTAGCAGCATCAGTGCATTTTCCCCCTTTAAACTTGTGGATGTTAACGGTGATGACTTTGACTTCTTCGCCACTTCTGCGATCTTCGACGCAGACATGCGGTTCAACTTTAAGGGTTTCTTTGGCAATGGTACCCAGGGTGTAGGACAAGTTGCATTCACTTCCCTTAACAACACCTTTACCGGGGATTTCACAGCCGTTCCCACCCCAGCCCTGCTCCCCGGCCTCATCGGCATGGGCGTTGCAGCGCTGCGCAAGCGTAAGGAGGGTTCCGAAGACTCTGCAGAAGCCTAGTCCAAGCAATCTTCTGCAACAGAGCCTCACAATTGCCTAACCTCATAACCCTCTAATGCCAACAAGGCTTAGAGCGTTAAACAACTTCTTCAAAGATCTGGCCGGAGTGTTTCACTCCGGCCTTTTTTTTTGCCCAAATTTCCCCGTTCAGTTTTTTTCTTTCAAATTCAAACATTAGCCCCACCTCACCTCACCTAGCCAGGGGCAAACCTATTCAACTAGAAGACACCACAACAAACCGAGTTCCCATGCCCGCGATCAATCGCTAGGCCCAGCCAAAACTATCAAGTACGCCTTCACCCTACGACCCCTATAGAGTCACCAAGTTCCCCAAAAAACGCTTACCTCAAATAAAACCAAACAGATCCCCAAAACAGTAAAGCTTGTGTAAAACCCCTTAAAGACTATTGGTGGAAAGCAAAACCTTTACTTAAGATGCCTTCAGTTTGAACCCTGCTTTGCAAAGCAGACATTTCAAGCCACCGGCCCTTTATCACTTGCTCCCAAAGCATTGGCTCAAGCAAAAGATAAATCGCCCGGTTTCGCAGAGGTGCCCTACCGGTTGTTCTATACCTGCACTCAACCATTCACACCCAACCCTCTGCAACAGGTTGTCCTTATGGTTAGCTTTCCAAATCAAGCCTCCCCTAGCTCCTTCAGCGGGCCAATACTCTGCCGCATCGTCGGGCTAGCCTGCCTCATCGGCTTCTTCATCGATATGGCCGTGCTGGCCCTACCGCCGAGTGCAGGAGCCGCCTGGCGAGCTGGCCTCCTGCAGCAGATGAGCGATCGCAGCATCATCCTGCTGTTTGGCATGGCCCTATTCGCCTACAGCATTTGGGACATTCCCCAAATTCGCAAACTCCTCTCCTATGCCGCCCTCAGCATCGGCGTATTATTTCTGCTCACCTCCATCGTCGTCATCCGCGACAGCCTTACCCTCCAGGCCCAAGCCCTCACCAACATCGGCCAACAGGCCGCCCAGCTGCAGACCCAAGTAGAGCAGAGCCAGACCAACCCAGACCTGGCCGCCCCACCCTCTCCCGAGCAGCTAGAGCAGGCCACCCAGCAAATCACCTCCCAGGCAGAAGCCCTCAAGCAAAACGCCAAAACCACCATTACCCGCACCGGAATTGCCAGCACCAGCAACCTGGTCGTCGTTGGCATTGGGCTCATCAGCCTCGGGCGCACAGCCCTCTCCTCTAGCAGCGGCTCCCGCAAGAGGCGGTAATGAAGCAGACCTTGCTGTTTAGACAGTGGGGCCTGTCTTATCTCAAAGCTGCAGTTAGAGACTGGCATGGTCGGTTTGTATTGATGGGGCTATGTATGGGTCTGGTCTATCTACAGACCTGGCTGCCCGCCCTCGTCGGTCGACTGCAACACGGCTCCGCTGGGTTGCCCCTAATTGGAGCCGCCCTAGCCCTAGGCCTCAAACAGATCTGGACCAACCGACAAAAAATCGCCCAGCTCGAAGCCTCCGAGCCAGATCAGGTCATCGGTCACCTGTTGATCCTCTGCAGCGTTGCAGCCTTTCCCCTCTGTCGCTTTGCCGTCTGGCCCCAGGCCATCCTGTGGCTATTGATTTTGGCAGGCATCACCGTCAGCTCTTGGGGCATTCAGTTCTTTACCTGCTACCCCCTACCGACCCTGCTGTTTGTCATCACTGCCTATCCCAAACCTGGCCTGTTTGCCCGCATCCTCTGGGAAGCCCTCACACCCCCCCTATTTCTAGAGCAAATCATGGCCCAGGCCGGAGCTGCCGCCTTAAGCGCCGTTGGCAGACCCGCCGTTGCGAAGGGCATCCTTGTCTTTTTGCCGCCTAACGGAGCCGTAGAAGTGGGGTGGGGCTGCAACGGCTTCAACATGGCCTTTACCATGGCCGCCGCCGGACTGATTATGGGCCTGTTTTATCAACAGCGCTGGCACACCACATTAGCTATCATGGCCATGGGTATCGTGCTGGCCCTCATCTTCAACGTTCCTCGGATCATGCTGTTAGCCATTGCTGCCGTCTATTGGGGCAAAGAATCATTTAACTTCTGGCATGGAACCTGGGGCGGCCAAATCTTTTCTAGTATTTTGTTGACTGTTTTTCACTACACCGTGATGACGCTAATCAAACGCCGACCCACAAAACAGATCTAGCGTTCTGCCCGCGCCCGAGGCATTGTATCGGCGACTATAGGAATCAGCCATAGGACATCTACCCAGTCATCTACCTGAACAGGGAATCTACCAAGACATACCTGCAATCTAAACAAAGGTAATGGCAATGATGTCTACAACTCAATCTTTCAAAAATCTTGCACTGTCCGTCACCATGGCGGGTACCGCCGCCAGCATGGTGCTGATGGGAGCAGACCCCGCTTCGGCCCTGACCTTTAAGATCAATGCCAACATCTTCGAATCTTCCCTGAGCCCAACCACCTCTGTAGGTAAGCTCACAGGCTCATTTGATTACGATGATGTCAATGGATACTCCAACATCAAGATCACCTCTGATCTTTTGGATCGCGATTACGATGGTCTAGTTCCTGGCTTAGCCTCTAACGGCGTTAAAGCCTGGTTTTCTACCAGTGAAAGCACCCCTTCGCTTCAGAGCCTCCTGAAGCTAGAGTTTGCTTCTAACTTGGGAAGCGCTCGGTTTGGTGACACCATTAGCCTAGTCGGCGGCGGAAATCTCGATAGCTTTGAAGGTGTAGAGACTCCCGCTCCCTTCCCCTTCCGGGGTAGTGCAGCCTTCCTGTTCCCCCTCGAAGGCAGCGTTACCGCAGTGCCGACCCCAGCCCTGCTGCCCGGCCTCATCGGTATGGGCCTAACCGCCCTGCGGAAGCGCCGGGATGACTCTGAAGAGTCTGCCGAAGACTAATTCACCAGACCCGTTGCGAGGAGAAGATCGATCGAACCCTCCTAATCCTCTAGCTGCTTGAAGCCCATCCTGGTTTCAAAAGACCTAGAGAGCCATATCCATCAGCCGGAGCATTCTACTCCGGTTTTTTTCTGCGCTAAATTCTTTTCTGACTAAATCCCCTCACTTCAGGCAATACCGGTTCTCCAAATAGCCGCTACTCATCCGCCCATCCACTCTGCCCACCCCCACCTACTGCCAACAGCAGCACCTCAGGCCATCTCAATCGCTTCGGTATCTTCGGCCCCTGCTGCTGCGCGATCGGAGGGGTGCGATCGCATCCCCGCCAGCGGATGGTCCATCTGGTTCCTCGCCTGCAGATACCACAGGACAATCAGCAGCGGCAGTGCATAGCGATCCCAGGGAAACGCCTTCATCATAATCAAAGCGTTGAAAAGCACCATCCACGAGGCCAGGCTGAGATTGGCAAACCGTAAGCACGTCAAAACCGCCAGACCATAAAACAACGCCTGTCGCAGGGGCAGCAGCGGCATTAGCCCCCCTACCCGCCACGCTAGCCCGCGCGCAAAGTCAGGTGGCGGAAAGACAATAAACAGCACTAGCAGCCCGACCGCGATCAGCAGCGACTTCTTGCTAAACACCGCTTTCCAATCCAGCCTGCGGTAAAACAGCAAAAACTCTGGAATCACAAAAGCCAGCCCGAGGCCGGATAGAAAAAATAGGCCGCTGTTCGGCAACAAGGCCCAAAGTGACTGCTGCACCTCTGGGGCAGGCCGCGCCGCCAGTGCATTTTGCGGGGTCAGCCCGCCAAACAGTACAAACCACCCCAGCAACGACAGCGCCGCAAAAAAGGGCAGAAAAAAGCTGAGGCTAGGCCGCTGCCGATGACGAATGGCGATGACCAGCTCATGGGCTGCGATCGCAACCGGAAACGCCACCATATACTGCCGAGATGCGATCGCCAGAATAAAAACCAGCCCGCTAACGATGGGCTGCTTGCGTAGATAAAACACAACGCCCAGCAGCGCGAAGATAGAGGCAATCAGGTCTGTATAAAATCTGGCGCTTAGCCACAAAAAATAGGGAAATAAAAATAGGCCTAGCACGGCGAGAATCGGCTTAAAGTGCTTGCCTTGCCCCGGCCAGCCAATTAAAAACACAATTGCTATCGACAGCAAAAAATTTAGGAGCCTGCCCGCAAACAGGCCATCGTCAAACAAATACTCCAGCATGCCGTAGAGGATAAACGGCAGCGGCGTATTCAGCTCGTTGTAGTTGCGCAGCTGATCCAGCGTTGGGATCAGGCTTTGGCTAAACTGCTGGCTCGTTTCCCAAAACCACGCCTCATCGATCCAAAACGGACCGCGCAGCTGGTCCATCGCGAAAAAGAGAACCGTGTAGGTAAATGCAATCAGCAGCAGAAATAAAAAGGCGGGCTTGACCTTTAAGAGAGGCTGATTTTCTATCATGATGACCAGAACGAGATTCTACAAAATCAGATCAGTAAGCTACAGGCTAGGGTGGATGGCGTGGATGGGTGCACAGGTGGCGAATGCAGGCAAAAATGGCTGTAATGGCGCTGGCTGCCAGCACCATTAACCGATTCGCACGCTCCTGTCCCTCACGCGATTCCAGTCTTGGCTGGAGGGGGCGCTTCCTCTACCCTCTCAGGGGCAGGCACTGGAGATCTTGCGAGAGGATGATCTAGCTGGTTCTTTGACTGTAAATACCACAGGACAATGATCAGCGGCAGCGAATAGCGGTCCCAAGGAAAAGCTTTGAGCATGATCAGGGCGTTGAAAAGCACCATCCACCCCCCCAAGCCTAAATTAGAGAACCGCAGGCAGGTCAAGAGCGCCAGCCCATAATACACGCCCCGCTGAATTGTCAGGCGGGGAATGAACAGCACTCCATCTGGAGCCTCGGCCACCCGCCACACCAATCCCTTAGCTGATTCGGGCGGCGGAAAGATGATAAACAGCAGCAGCAGCCCGCCTGCAATCAGCAGCGACTTTTTAGAAAAAACAGCGCTCCAGTCGAGCCTGCGGTAAAGCAGCAGAAACTCTGGAATCACAAAAGATAGCCCAATGCTGGATAGAAAAAATATGCTGCTGCTTGGCAACAAGGCCCAGAACGAATACTGCACATCTGGAGCCGGCCGCGAAGCCAGTGCATTTTGCGGGGCCAGCCCGCCAAATAGCACAAACCACCCCAGCAGCGACAGCGCCGCAAAAAAGGGCAGAAAAAAGCTGAGGCTAGGCCGCTGCCGATAACGAATGGCAATGACTAGCTCATGGGCTGCGATCGCAACCGGAAACGCCACCATGTATTGCCGAGATGCGATCGCCAGAATAAAAACCAGCCCGCTAACGATGGGCTGCTTGCGCAGGTAAAACACAACGCCCAGCAGCGCGAAGATAGAGGCAATCAGGTCTGTATAAAATCTGGCGCTTAGCCACAAAAAATAGGGAAATAAAAATAGGCCCAGCACAGCGAGAATTGGCTTAAAGCGCTTGCCTTGCCCTGGCCAGCCAATCAAAAACACAATTGCTATCGACAGCAAAAAGTTTAGAAGCCTGCCCGCAAACAGGCCATCATCAAACAAATACTCCAGCATGCCGTAGAGGATAAACGGCAGCGGCGTATTCAGCTCGTTGTAGTTGCGCAGCTGATCCAGCGTTGGGATCAGGCTTTGGCTAAACTGTTGGCTCGTTTCCCAAAACCACGCCTCATCAATCCAAAACGGACCGCGCAGCTGGTCCATCGCAAAAAAGAGAACCGTGTAGGTAAATGCGACCAGCAGCAGAAACAAAAAAGCGGGCTTCACCTTTAAAAGAGACTGATTTTCTATCATGGTGATTAGAACGAGACTCTACTGTGAATTAACGCTCCAAAAGAGCCTGCAGATGAGACCGAATTTGCTGATTAGTTTCAGTTAAGTTAAACCGCTGCCGGGCCGTTTGGTCTGCCCGCTGCGCTACCGCTTGAGTAAACTCAGGCTGATCCCGGCAGCTCAAGATCAGCGCTGCTAGCTTGTCAGCATCCCCCGGCGGGCACAGCCACCCTGTCTGGCCCGGCTCCACCAGCTCCACTGCCCCACCCGCCGCTGCCGCAATTACTGGCCGAGCGCACAGCATAGCCTCCACAATCACCCGACCAAATGGCTCTGGCGCAGTAGAGGTGTGGGCCACCAAGTCGCAGGCCGCCATCAGCCGGGGAATGTCTGACTGAAAGCCCAAAAAGCGAATGCGATCGCTCAGGCCTTGGTCCTTGACTTGTTGGTGCAGCGCTTCAACATAGGCATCTTCGCCAAACAGAGCATCGCCCACAAATAGCGCCACCACATCTTCCGGTAGATGGGTGAGCGCTTCTAGCAAGATATGCTGGCCCTTCCAGGGAGCTAGGCGGCTAAAGTGGCCAACCACAAAGCGATTGCTCAGCCCCAACTCCTGCCGCAGCGCCGCCCTCGGCTCCTCTAGGGCCACCGCTACCGGATACGCATCCAGGTCAAAGCCGTTATAGACCACCTCAACCTTGTCGGCCTGTCCTCCCGCCTCAATAAAAGCTGCCTTGCTGGCGTTGGAGTTGGCAATCACTAGACGGGCAAAGCGATTGGCCAAAAAGATCAGCAGCTGCCGGTTGGTTTTACTGAAATGCTCAGGAGCAATAATGTCGTGCAGGTGGTAGACCAGCGGGCGGCGACTGAGGGCGCTGGCCAACGCCCCTACTACTAACGCCTTAGGCGTGTTGGCGTAGATCGCATCGTAGTCAGCCGCCGTTCGAGCCGCTTTTTGAATCAGGGGAATGAGCTGCTGCAGGCTTTTTAGACCCGCCGCCAGACCACTCTCTTTGCGTACCTGTAAGGCCTGCTTTGTGAGCACCTGCACTGGCACCTGCAGCGACTCAAGCCGCTCGCGAAAGGGGCCATCCTGCAGCAGCCCAATCAGCACGGGCGTTTCAAAAGACTGAGCAATATCGGCTAGGCACAGCTCCGCGCCCCCTAGGTTGCCACTCTGATCAATAAAGAAAAGCTTCAAGGTGTGTCGATCCCCTCTACGAAAACTGGTAGTCACGAAGCCTTTAAGCGTCGCAGCACACCCATCGCGTTGCTGTAATGTAGAAGCGCAACTGCCAAAATTTCAATTCTCTCCGGGATCTGGGTTAGAGATAGATACTGCTTCACGATAGATCGGCAGTCTTCATCCTGCTTGCCACAGCGCCAATAGTAGGCCAGCCCCGTTCTAAACAGCCGGTTGGTAAAGTTTTTAATATTTGGAAAGTTCTGCCGTAGCCAAAAAGCCGTCAAGATATCGACTTTAGCGTGAATTAGGTCTTTGGTATTGCTACGGGTATAGATATTGCTGCCGTGTATTCCCATGCAGGTTAAGTCCTCATTTAAGAAGTACCCCTTGGCTAATGAGACGGCAGCAAACTTAATGTAGTTATCGCTCAGCACCACAGATTGTCCAGTTGGCATCGGCAGAATTGAGCTCAGAACAGTGCGCTTAAAGCTGGTGCAAGAGGTTGCAGGCGCAAAATAGGGCTTTCGACCTAATTGAATAATCGCTGCCCGCAGGTCAACGGGTTCCCCGGTCTCAGGCGCTGCAGTTCGCTTAATCACCTGATCGGTTAAGACATCCACTTCAACCTGCGAGTTAAAGCACCATCCAATCTCCGGATTGCTTTTAAAGGTTTCGATTACCCGCTCCACCTTGTTGGGCAAAAACCAGTCATCAGAGTCTAGCAGGAAGACAATATCGCCTTTGCTGCGCTCAAATCCTTCGTTAAAAGCGGATGCCTGGCCCCCGTTTTCCTTAAACACGGCGACTACTTTATCCCCGTAGCCTGCAATCACTTGCCGGGAATTATCGGTTGAGCCATCGTCTACAACAATGACTTCAAAGTTTGGGTAAGTCTGCCCAAGAGCGCTGTCGATGGCTCGCTGAATAAACCCGCCATAGTTATAGTTGCAGATCAAAATCGAAGCGAGTGGATATTCCATTCTGTGGCTCCTTTCACCTCATTAAACTAGAAATCGCCGTGTGTTCTTTCAAGGAGAATTAACTAAGGGGAATTAACAAGTTCCTGGAGCCTGTCAACTTGGCTAACCTCTCTCTGGAGGTGAACAAAGGTCTCCTCAAGTTGCTCCTTGCTATTGCAAGCCTGAAGCGATTTGATCAGCTGCTCTGCTGAGCTAATAAGCGGGTCGTTTCCCAACGTTTTAAGCCGGCCTGCGGAGAGTCGCTTGGGAGCAGCCTTGGCAAGGAAACGAGTTAAGTTGAAGAGGTTGCGGTGGGCCTGTCTGCTCTCGTCGTAGGGCAGCAGCTTTTCAATGATGTAGGCCGAGTTGAGCCACGAGAAGAGAAAATATTTGGCGTCGTTGGGCCGGGTGCTTTCTCCCAGCTTAAAGTCGTGGCTTAGCTCCGCGTCTAGGCGGCACACCAGCTTATAACGTTGGCCGACCTGGATTGACAGATCCACATCCTCAAACAGGCCGTAGCGCTGAAAATTCTCATCAAACCGCAGCCCTTTGAGAGCCTCAGTGCGGTAGTTCATATTGGCTCCCCACAGCCGATCGATATGGATCAGCGGCAGAGCCTTCAGCGGCGTGGGGATGGGGTCAAACAGGTGAGTGTAGTGCTGAGGCAGGTGAATGCGCTGCAGCTGCCCCCCATAGTGGTGGCGCACATAGTTGCGAAACTCTCGGTAGGTTCTCTGGGGCCAGTTGTCAAACTGACCTTCAGCCACCCCATTGACACCGCCAATGGAACCGGCTGTGTCTTTTTCAAAAACCTCCAAGATTTTGTCAATGTAGCTGGGCGTGATGAATGTATCGTCGTCAGCAAAACAGACAATATCGGTTTTGACCGCATCTAGGCCAACGTTGCGCTGGCGGGTGAGGCCGGGCCGGTCAGTCACAATGTACTGACTCTCGGGCTGGGAAAACAGCTGAGGAAACTTTTCGACCAGGCGATCGCGGTAGCTGGCAGCATTTTCAGTGGCATCGACCACAATGAACTGATCGGGCAGTCGACTAGCCTGGCTCCAGTGGCTCAGGCTTTGCTCTAGGAGAGCATAGCGATTGTAGGTACAAACAACGGCAGCAAAGCTAAGCATAAAACCTTATAGATGTTAAACAATAGTTGCGTTTGTAAGATCCCCCAGTCCCCTCGGTAAAGCTCTTCTGATAATCCCTCACTAAGGTGGGCAACGAGGGATCCTAAACTTATCCCTCAGCAGATTTAGAAAGTGCTACTGTTACTCCCAACTAAAACGCTTTGCACCCGTTGCACAATCTGGGTCCAGTTGAAGTTCGTCTCAGCATAGGTGCGACAGGCCTCTCGGCTAGGCAGGGCAATTGCGCCCGTCAGAATTTTATCAAGGGAATTTTGCAGTCCTACTGCAGTAGCATTTGTCGTAATCAGCTCCGGCGAAAACGCCTGGATCACCTCGGGCATTCCACCAATAGGGGTACAGAGAACAGGGGTGCCGCAGGCTAAAGACTCCAGCAGCACCAGGCCAAACCCCTCTAGAGACTGGCTGGGCATGACTGTTAGATCAGCGGCCTGGTAGGCAATGGGCAGGTCATCATCGGGCAGGAAACCAAGAAACTTGACCTGATTCTGCAGATTCAGTTCCCTCACTTGCTCCTCTAACCGGTCTTTGAGGGGGCCTTTACCGGCGATTGCCAGCCAGATGTCTTGGCCTTGGGTGGCTAGGGGTGCGATCGCATCAAGCAGTTGCCCCAGTCCCATGCGCTGTACCAGTCGCCGGGGCGTAAACAGAATAAAGCGGTCCTGCGGCCAGCCCAACTGCTCACGAGCCTGCTGCCGACTCAGGCTAATGCAGAATCGGCGGG
Source organism: Pseudanabaena sp. FACHB-2040 (assembly GCF_014696715.1). Classification (NCBI taxonomy): domain Bacteria; kingdom Bacillati; phylum Cyanobacteriota; class Cyanophyceae; order Pseudanabaenales; family Pseudanabaenaceae; genus Pseudanabaena; species Pseudanabaena sp. FACHB-2040. The sequence goes on along the minus strand of NZ_JACJQO010000022.1, from coordinate 156,979 downwards.
TGTCTACGCCCCCTGGGATCACATTAATCTGGTCCCAGGCAATGCCAAACTCCTGGTGCAGGATTTCGCCAAAGGCTTTGCTCAAGACAATAAAGCGATCGCACTTGCGGTAAACCAGGCGCTCAAGCTGCTTCTTTAGAAAAACAACTAGTTGCCGATCTCCCTCCTGCTGGCTCTCCTGAAACCAGGGGCCGTGAAACGTTGCAACGACAGGTACCTCAGCAGGTAGATAGGGCAGTAGAGGAAAACTGTTGAGCGCAAAATGGAGATTTACGACATCAACAGTGGCGTCTCTCTCTTTCCGGTAGGTCTGGCCAGCAGACCAAAGCCGTTTTGGCAGGGATTGATCGGGCGAAGCTAAATTTGTCAGCTTCAGGCCAGGAACTGGAGATTGCGTAGGCAGCCCAATGCCTGCAAGATCAACTTCACACCCAAGATCAATCAAGGCATAAGCAAGCTCATAAATATATCGATCAAGCCCACCAGGCACACTAGGAAACCAATGGTTACCGACAATGCTTACCTTGGCAAGAGAGACAGGAGTTTGCATAGAATTCACTCATACTGAATAGTAATTATTGAACGGCAATTGGCTACAGCAAAGTTTTCTCTATGTCAGCTTGCTATCTGAGCAAACTGTTTGAGCCTCTAAACTGATAATAGTTAGCCGCTGCCATGCTGATACCTAAGAAGCCCCATAGTGTGAAGGCAAATACGTTTGAGAAAATTTGGTTAAAGGCAATCTGAGAAAATATGCCAAGTGCGATCGCCCTTGAAGCACTCCCAAAAGCATCAAACCGAAGTTGATTGGCTTGAAAGATCTTGAGGAGCATTAAGACAATGCCGCTCAAAAAAGGTAGGCTGCCAATCCAGCCAAAGGAAAACAGCAGCGGCAAAATTGCAGTATCACTGCCGCCAATACTGTCGCTTTGAATGCCAGCACCAAACCCTTGGCCCACCACCTGCGAAAGCGCCTCATCCATAAGGTCGTTGTACCCTTCTCTTCGGGCTTCCAGACTGGTATCGTCTTGGCCATTGCTAAACGATTCTATCCGCTGGTTAACTGCATCTCCAAGGGGGCCCGAACTGGCAAATGGTGTGACAACTAGAGAGATGGCTATGATACTAATGAGCAGACGAATTTGAAGGCGTAGGCTGATAGAGGGCAAGAACATTAGGAAGGAAACACACCAGCCGAGCCAACCAGCTCTAGCCATTGTCAAGAGAAACCCAAGATATCCCGCTCCCGCCGATACTATTTGACTTAAACCCTTGCCGCTAAAAACTACAATTCCCCCGGCTAAAAGAATGGCTGCAAATTCTTGGGGAGAGGTAGATGTACCCCAGACCCGCAACCCGAACCGAGTAGCTTGGCCAAAAGAAGATACCTCTAGGTATCTAAGATAAAATGCATCCCAAGCAGGAACCATCCAGTATTGGTAGAGCCCATAGGCTCCCATTACTGCAGTACCCCAAACGAAGGTGTTAGAGATACTCCGCCGGTATTCTGGATAGGCGCGCCACTGCATAAAGAGATGAAATCCAAAAGCCAACGGCGCTAGCCACTCCAAAAGCGTCAAAATATATCTGAGATCCAATCGTCCATAGGTGATGCCAATTAAGAAGGCATAGGCCAGCCCTAACAGAGACAATATAAAAGGGAGACCACCCTGCCTATGAACCCTAGGCAATTCTCTACAGAGAGTAATTATGGAAATGGAGGCAACCAACAGTGCAGGCAAGCCCCATCTGCCAAAGGTAACGAAACCGCTGTGATAATCAATGATTTTTCGGATTAAGGACCCTAGAAAAATCATCCACCAGGTGAAGCTTACGTATAGAACAGGCGCTCTAAAATAGAGAAATAAGCCAACTGCTACTGAGCCCGCCATAAAAATAGGCGCAAGTACACTGCCTGCTTTTACCAAAAGACCTAGCGTCAGAAAAATAACCCAGGCAAAGAGGAGTGCTTTGCCCTGTTTTTCCCCAAGAGTGGGTAAAGATTTAGGAAGTTTAGCAGCAGGCGAAGAGAGAGTCTGACTCATGGGCTGGCTCTTAGATTTCTTGCGCTGTTCAAGATTTACCCTATCATCTAATTTGGGTTTCGCCCTGATAAATTGGAAGTAGATAAATGCAAGCTTTGGGCTTATGCCAAGGTCTTTTCGATAGCGCTTAAATAGATGCCAGCAATTCTCTCAGCAGAAAACTCTTGAGCCCGGTTCTTGAGAATGTCAGCACTCAGCGGATGATTTAGCGTGTGCAAGATTGCTGTCGCTAAGGCATCAGGGTCAGCAACAGGAACTAACCTGCCAAACTCGCCGTCTTTTAAGATTTCTGCTGGGCCATCTTTGCAATCGGTTGACACCACGGGGGTACCGGTTGCCATCGCTTCAACCAAAACATTGCCAAATCCTTCATACCGGGAGGACAAGACAAAGACAGAAGCTTTTGCCATGTAGGCATAAGGGTTGGCTGCAAATCCTGGCAACTGGGCGTCAGCTTCTAAACCCAATTCGCGGATCAGCCCCTCCAATTCGGGCCTTAATTCATCTTCTCCTCCAATAATGACCAGTCGGCAAGGCCGATCTTGACGTACTTTGGCAAAAGCCCGAATTAAGGTGGCAAAATCTTTTTGATACATCAAACGCCCTGCCCCCAGAACAATCGGCACCTCGTTAGACTGGAACCAGGGGTGGTCAATGGGTTCAAGAGCTTGAACCGGTAGTTCTGCGGTAACGACAGGGTTATAGATCACCTGAATATCGTCTAGGGCAATACCCGACATTTCAGCTAAATCCTCAGCAACTCCCCTAGAAACCGCCACCGTTGCATCGGAGGAAGGATAAAACCATTTGACAAACAGGGGCTTTACTTTCTGCCCAATGCCGGGGATAGTGCCAAACTCACGAGACAAGTTGGAGTGTACGACTTGGATAATCTTGGTTTGAGATTTAGAAATCTGTCTAGCGAAGTTGGCAACTCCCACATAGTCTACATTTGCTAGCATCACATCTGGCTTCTCAGCCTCTAGGTACTGCTTGAGCTTAAAAAGCTTTTTGAGATATACGGTTTTGGTCTTTGGAGTTGCCAAATCAATTACCCGCACCTTTTCAGGAACGGTTTTCATGAATTTTGCGTGACGCCCAGATGTCTCTGGAACTACAAGATCGACCTTAAAGCCCCAATCAACAAAAACCTTGGCTAGGCTTAAAACAACTCGCTCTCCGCCTGCGCCAATTAGAGGAGGCAAGAAAAAACTAAGATGGAGGTGTGGTTTGCTCATGATTTACCTCAGATTGAAGAAAGGGGCTTACACCAACAGAAACAGCTGAATGGCTTAGTATCTTAGTTAACCACTGGATAAGCCATAGTTGTACTTCTGACTGCTTTAACGAGTGGCTTATCCTGTCTACGGCTACCCTGATTGCTGTCGTAAATTCTTAAATCAGTATTTTGGTAAGTTTGGGCCAAGGCACTATCTATAGCGGCAGCAATATAACAGCCATAGTTATAGTTACTAATTAGAATGGAAACCAATGGAGCAGACATACTATTTCAAGTTAGTTAGAGTTGTTTAAAACTGGGCTACGAGCCGGCAGTAGTTGTCGCTAGCGCTTTCTCGTAGGCTTCAGTTCTTCTGCGGGCGATTTTTTCCCAGCTATATTCTTGAGCACTGAGGTAAGCATTTTTACGGAGCTGCTCTAGGAAAGTGCGATCGCAAATCAGCTTCTCTAGCGCCTGCTCGATCGCCTGGCTATCTGCAATGGGGACAACAAGGCCGTCGTGACCATCCTTTACGATCTCTAGGGGACCTGATGCGGCACTAGTTACCGGCGCTAACCCACAGGCCATGGCTTCAATCAGAGCTTTGCCAAAACCCTCAGAAATTGTCGGAAAGAGCTTGATATGGTGTCCTTCGAGCAGTTCAGGGAGTTGGTCGTGGTCATACCGAGGGATTACCCGAATGCGCTCATGCAGATCAGGCTCAAAGTCTTGATAGACCTGCTCTGCCGTCGGACATTCCGGGCATTGAGTGCCGAGAAAGGTAAACTCAACATTGGGATGGCGTTTGAGTATGTGGTTAATAGCAGGCTTAGCATATTGAATCCCTTTCCTGGCAATGTAGGTGCCGATTTGAGCAATTCGAATCGGCACTGATTCTTCCGTTGGTAGCGGGGAGAAGGGTCGATTGAGAAATGATTCAGGAATGCCGTTAGGAAAAACATAAACCTGGGCACGATCGAGTCCAAACCCGTTAGTGATGTAGTTGGCTTCTTCCTGGTTAAGTGCAAAAGCCAAATCAGCACAGCGAAAAGAGGCAGCCTCTTCCCAAAGCTTAAAGCCACCGTAGTACAGCGGATATTTCCAGCTCAATTTAAGATTGCCTTTCTTGACCTCATCTAAGCGAGCCATGTGTTCTAGATGCTCTAAGCCGTGGCTACGAGTAACAAGCAAAGGGTGTTGCGAGTTTTGCTTACGTAGAAATTGGCCCCAAATCCAAGCATCCCCAGTTGAGGCATCAATGACATCAATGGGAACTTTTGCCAACAGTGAAGAGATATGCCGGGCAAGAAATATTGAAAAAGTTGCCCGTCTTAGCTTACCAGAGATCATTCTCCGAGGCTGATCACTGGTTGAGTAGAAATAGACCTGATGCCCCAACTTCCGATAGTAATGGCCCAAATTGTAAGTACTGCCAGCAGCCCCTGCATTGGGGCCTAAATCGTAATGAAGCGCTAACAGAATGTTCATAATTTTGGAGTAAAGGAAAGGCTAGACATCTGATTTGGCTGCTGACGGAGTCAGATAGCCCTTAAGCTATTCCCAACAGCTATTGTGGGATTCCTCTTCTGAGGAGATGCAACAGCCTCCTCAAGGAGTTTGGATAACCGAAGGTTTAATTGCTGGATGTCATAATTTTCCTCGACCTGTGTTCGTCCTCTTTGGCTGATCTCTCTACAAAGTTCGGGTTGCTGGATAAGGCAAATCACTAACTCTGCCAGTGCATCGGCATCTCGCTCTGCAGCCAAAAAGCCGGAAACCTTGTCCACCACCAATTCCGGAATGCCGCTGTGCTGAGTACTGACTACAACCAAGCCCATTGCCATCGCCTCCATAATGGCAACCGGAATACCTTCCTGATCTCCATTACGGGCTGTAACACTGGGAGCTAAGAGAAAAACTGCTCGGTTCAAAATAGCGATTACATCATCACGCTGCTTCCACCCCAACAGCTTAACGACATTCTCAACATGCAGCTGTTGAATTAGGCTCTCTAAGTCTGCTTTGAGTGGACCGTCACCCACAATGGTGTAACTAAAGTTTGGGTAAGCCTGCTTAATCTTGGCGGCTGCCCTGATACCGTATTCGATACCCTTTTTTTCTGTGAGACGAGCAACAGTGGCAATGTGAATAGTTTCAGAGGAGTTGGGCTGGTGTGGCTTAAATTTGAACTGCTCGCAATCAATTCCCATGCGATGGACAAAAGTTTTGTCCTTTGGGCAGCCTAAATCAACGAGAAGATTTTTCCAACGATTGCTAATAGGCAAAAACAGATCGCCTTCAGAAAAAAGCTCATCATAGACCTGCTTTCCTTCTTCCTGGATGTACTCAGTCAGATCCCAGCCATGAAAAACGGTGCCCAACTTGCCCTGAACGGCCCCTATTTTTCTGAGGCAGTTTCCCTTTTTGCCAACATGGCCGAAATGGCAAAGAATAAAGTCGTACTTGGGCAACCTTTGCTTAAGAAAAGGAACTGTTTGATACAAGAATCTGAAGGATGAAGCGTATCGCTGAAACTGGAAGAAATTGAGGGTTTTCCAAATAAAGGGATATCGAACTCCCCAAGTTAACAAGATGCCAATCCCTTTGATAATCCGTAGCCAATAGTTTGAAGGCAAAACCGGATAGTAGAAAGTACGACTCAGTAAATCGTATTTTTCGACGTCCCTATGAACCGCTTCAAGGTTGAAGGGCCTTGTAGCGTAGATATCTATTTCATGACCCAGATCTATCAAACCTGTAATTTGGTTCAGAACAAAAGTTTCAGATAGAGATGGAAAGTTGCCAACTAGAAAGGCGATTTTCATAGCAATTCACATATCTTTGGAACTTCTAATAAAATATGTTTTGAAAAATCGACCAAAATATCTTGTATTAAAACAATCTTTAGTGCTGTCAAAACTATGTCAAGCTATTTTACTAAATTGTTTCTTTGGATTGAGCCAGCATCCTCCGGCTCAAGTATTTGCCATAAACCGTGCGAAACTTCTGAAGCCCCTCCTTAAAGCCAATCTCCTGTAGTTTGCAATAGGAGAAGTAGAAGATTATCGTTTTTGTGACAGCGGCAAACCTAGAAGGATATTTCTTGAGATATTCCACCAAAAACTCCCACCCTAATTTGTCCCATTTTTGCTTGATACAGTGGCTTAGTAACTTTGGAATGTTATCTTCAATCTCTTTGTGAAGAAAACCACTGTCTCTAGGGCTCATGGCATCTTCTTGGCTGGAATAAAAATTTTCGAATAGGTTCAAATAATTTCGCAGCGCTCTCTCAACCTGGCTTTTGGCGAGTGCGGCAAACTGTTCTCTTTGAATGGGGGAGTATCGCCGGAGTAGGGCTCTTAACTCAAATTTCTCTTCTTCAGCCAGAGGGTATCTCCACAAAATTCGATCTATTTGTCGATAGGTAACTCTAGCAGCAAATTCATCTTGCACATTCCCTTTAGAGAACGTGATTGATTTAGGGTTTTGCCGCATCTTTAAAAGAATCGAAGGAAGCGTTTCTACTTTAAGGGCCTCAGAAACACGAACAAAGAAATCATAATCCAGTGTGTATCTAAACTCAGGATTATACTGACCAACAGCTGACTCAACTAGCTGCCGTCGCCAAAATGCTGTTGGATGACGCAGGGGACTACAAAAAATATGCCTCCAGGAAAGCAAGATTGATTCTGCTGGAGGGAAGTAATACCCAATTCCTTCGCCCTTAATATTGATGTATTCAACAGGTGTTGTAATTAATGCTACTGATGGGTTGGACTCCATGTACTTCACCTGCTCCTGTAAACGGTTGGGTAAAGCGATATCATCTGAGTCAAATCGAGCAATATATTCTCCCTTTGCCAGGCAAAGGCCTTTATTGGATGATTTCGCAGTGCCAAGATTCTCTTCATTCCTGACCAGGCTTATCCTCTCATCGCGAGCGGCGTAGCTTGAAAGGATTTCCCAAGTATCGTCTGTTGAACAATCATCAATGACAATAAACTCGAAATCAGAGAAAGTTTGGTTGAGTATACTTTCAACCGCTTCAGACAAGTAGGCGGAGCTGTTGAAAGCGGTCATGACTACGCTAACTTTGGGAGAAGGCATATTTACACCGCTACATCAAAAAACAGATTCTACAGATACAAAGATTTCTTGGGCGACGTTGACCGATCTATTTTTAGAGGTCTTGCGAGATACCTTTAGCGAACGCTTTTCGATAAAGGGAAATAAGTGAATCAATAGGAAATCTCAAAAGCCACAGCAGCCAGTTGACTACTACAACAAGAATGTTAGGATTCCACAACAATACGTAAGGTGTGATCTTAATTTTGGAGGCTATGTTGTGGTCCTTGGTTAATGGAGACCGCAGCCAAAACAAAAACTGCTCCCCAATTAGATGATTTAATTCGTCCGATAAATTTACCGTAGGAAATAAATCCTGGTATTTTTCCACGAAACATTTTTTGAGCTCAGTAAGGGATTCGTGGACAAACTCAACTTGAGAAGCAGAAGGGAATCTATGGTGCCAGACCTCAAAAATACTTTCCCTATTTCCTTTCCAGAACCCCATTAGAGTCTTAGCTTCTTCTATGGAAATGTCCTTCTCGGTGAGATGATCAATATTCTCCTTGACCTGCTTATATCTATTGCTCTCTTGTTCCTTACTCTTTTTTGCAGAAATGCTTTGACCGTGTCTGCGGTATGTTAAAAAGATCTCAGGTATAATAACCATCATCTTTCCGGTCCTAGAGAAGCGACACCAGAGCTCATAATCTTCGACGTGAGGACGAACTTCTGAGTAACCACCCATAGCCACTACAACATCTTGCCTATACATGACTTGGCTATGCCCGCCTATGCGGTTGTAGAACAAGAGATACCAGGGAAGAAGTTCGGGTTTGCATGCCTTTCGCATGATCTCGATGATCTTTTTATTACTGCCTTTTATTACCTGAATATTTGAGGAAACCAGGATGCAATCAGGCTGCCTGTCTAAAACTTCAACCTCTCGCTCTAAGCGTTCTGGCAGTGATATATCATCTGCGTCTTGTCGAGCTATGTATTTTCCCTGAGCTGCCTTAATTCCCTTGTTTAGAGTCTTGATAAGACCTAAATTTTCAGGGTTTTGCAGCAGTTTGATGCGATGGTCTCTTTGAGCATTGAAATTTAATATTTCCCACGTGTTATCCGTGGAGCAATCGTCAATGATAACAAACTCAAAATCAGAGTAGGTTTGATTTAATATGCTGTCTATAGACTCTTGCAGATAATCAGAGCCATTATAAACGGGCATTAAGACGCTAACTGTAGGAACAGACATCAGTTCTAATGAATGACAACCTGATGGAAAGGAGAAAGCTACACAGCGATAGCCAGGCGCTGGTCTGTAGGAGTACAAAGGTCATAAATTCGCTTATAGGCTAAGTGCCCAAGCTCAATTTGCTCCTGGGCAGATGCTAAAAGCTGAGGCCTCAGCTTTTCGGCATTCTCCCAGAGGTTATTCATCTTAAGCTCTAGGGTTTCTTTAAATTCCTGATCGCTGAGGAGAATTACTTCACAACCGCCTGGGAACTGCTCGGCAAGACCTGAAAATTTATCAATATAGTATTTTGATTTTGCTAATCCAAGAACAGGGATGCCTTGTGACAAAGCAAAAACACCTGCATGGTAGCTTCCTGTAATGACGAATCGACACTTACTAACTTGTTGAATGACCTTGAGTGGAGTATTTAAAGATGCTCCTCCATCAGAGGAGTTGTCATATCCGCATAGGAGGCTCTTAATAGAATTGCTGTCAGCATGAGTTGATTGATTGTTAGCAGCGTGCTCGATCGGTATAGGCAAGAGATCAGCGCTTTTTTCAAGAGCGACCCTGTGAAGAACACTCCGCAGGTTATCAACATAGTCATGATTAACGCTAGAGTAGCTAGCCATTCTCAAATTGATGCCGATGGCGCTACCCACGTTAGGTTGCCGAGCATTGAAAGCCAGTTCAATTGCATCGTCACCAGTAACAGCAATTTTGTTTGATTCAACGCCCATTTCTGTAAGTAAGGGCAGCCCTACCCTTTTTTCTCTAAGGAAAATTAGGTCTGCCATAGCCAACGCTTCCTTAGCCTTCCTATAATTTGCAGGATTTTCTAAAGGACCTAGCCCCTGACCAAGAAATGCCGTTTTTTTCCCAAGTTTGGCAGCATAAGCGAGCGTGTCTAACTTAGGGGACGTTATTTTCATGAAAGTATCTGTGACAAATCCCCCTCCGGTTGCAACCACCAAATCTGCTTCCCGGAGCAATCCTAAGAACCGCTCCATTTCTATGGATTCATCTGGGAACCGCTGAAGTTTCAACTTCAAGACAAAACTTCTCAGTTGGGGCTGGTGCTGAATTAGATATCTCTCTATGCCCTGCCATTTTTGTCTTAGGGAAGAGTGCTGTGAGTTGTGTAGTTTGTGGACAAGCGGCCAAACCCACGTGTCGCGACCTCTTGGTGAAATTGGATTGGTACCCGGCAAACTCTTCTTCAGTTCCTTTGGATCAAGTGTAAACACGTTGATTGAAGCACCTGGGAAAAGTTTCTCTAACCGACTTACTCCTACCTGCAGCATGGCTAAATCTCCCATGTTTTTTAGGTAGTAGCCGCTATTTTCCACTAAAATTTTCACAATTATGACTCCTTTGAAGAATCAAGCTAGACAATTGAAGGGTGCTAGTTTCTATGTGCCTTAGTGGTCTAAAACTCTACGCATTTTGCATTTTGTGGAACTTCCAAAGCTTGCCGCGTTTCTCCAGCAGGTCTTTGTAGCTTCCCTGTTCAACTATACGGCCCTGCTCCATAACGACCACTTTATGGGCATTGGAAATGGTAGAGAGTCGGTGTGCGATCGCAATCACAGTTCGCCCTACAGACAATTTCTCAATAGACTGCTGGATCAACCTTTCAGAAACAGAGTCTAGAGCGCTGGTCGCCTCATCCAAAATTAGAATCTCAGGGTTACGCAGAAGAGCACGCGCAATGGCAATTCGTTGTCGTTGCCCCCCAGACAGACGCACGCCCCGATCACCCAGCACAGTGCTAAACCCTTCTGGCATAGCTCTGATAAATTCTTCTGCATTGGCTAATCTGGTTGCGTCGATGACTTCTTCATCAGTTGCGCCCTCAGAGCCATAGGCAATGTTGTCTCGCACAGAGGCATTGAAGATGAACGTGTCTTGGCTGACAATCGCCATTCGCCTACGCACAGAACTGATGTCAAATTCCATCAAGTTCGTTCCGTCCAGCAGGATTTCCCCTTGGGTGACGTCATAGAACCGAGCAATCAAATCCGCAAGCGTACTTTTTCCTGCCCCTGAAGTACCCACTAAGGCTACTGTCTGGCCTTTTTCGATAGTCAGCGTAATGTCTTGCAGAATGGGTACGTCTGGGTCATAGCTAAAATCCACGGAAACCAGCTCGATTGAGCGCTGTAGCCCTGGGAAGGGTTTGTAGCCGTTTTGTAGGTAAGGCTTGTTGTCGGTTCTTAGCAGGTCTTGGATATTACTAATAGATCCCTGAATCGAGCTTAAGCTGGCAGCTACCCCATTCAGTTCCTGGATAGCAGGCACCATGCGAAACAGGATGAATAGGAAGGTCAAAAGCGAGGCTACCTGTAGCGTTCCATCCGCTACAAAAATAGACATCCCTACAATAATCATGCCGATCAAAATAGTGGAGCCAATCGCCTCGGCCAAAGGTCGAACGATATTGGTTCTTTTGACAACGGCGATGGCCGCATTTACATAGTTGTCACAGGCTTTGTAAAAGCGGCGGCGCTCAAAATCTTGAGTGGCAAAAGCCTGTACGGTTCGAATGCCGCTGATAAATTCACTGGTAGTAGCTGTTAACTGCCCCCGGGCTGCCGAGACTGGAAAGCTAGCTTCTCTAATCTTCTTATTGAGAGTTGATAGGCCAGTCGCAGTTAGGCTAAACAGCAAAATCGCTGTTAGAGTTAGCGGCCAAGAGATCCAGAGCGCGATAAAGGCATACACCAAAACCACAGATCCCTTAGACAGCACAAACCCCAACTGGCCAATAGCTACCTGAAGCTGATTGACTTCAGTTGTCATGGTATTGAGCAAGTCTCCGCCTCTAACCTTGCTAAAAAAGCGGAGGCTAACAGCTTGAAGCTGCTCAAAAGCTTTTTTGTAGAGCCGACTGGTCAAACTAACCTCAGCCTTTCTGACGTACACACCAGCGAGGTAGTTAAAGACCGCTCGTACCCAGGTAGATATTAAGATTAATGCTGAAATTCGGTAGAGCTGATTCAATTCAGGCTCTTGAATCCCTAAAATATAGTTATCAAACCAACCGATTCCTGTCTGAAAAGGTTCTCCAGTGGAATTGACTAAGTTTTGCAAAAAACCTAGCAAGAACCCGATGCCAAATCCTTCGAACAGGGCAGCAATCAGCGGGAAGACAATCGCAAGAGTCAAGATTTTAGGGAAATGTCTTAGCTCACTCAGAATGAGCGCATTTCCCTTCCACACTCCAGTAGATTTAATGAGCCTACGGATCGGTTTTGGAAACATCTGTAATCTCAATTCAATGGCTCAGAGGAATCTGTTTGCCCAAATTAATGCTTCACCTTCTAGGCAAGTTCAGCTATGGCAGGCAAGCAGTGCTTTTCAGGTTGATACAGGGAACACACAGGGAGAAATACTGTGCGGACTCTAGTAGGCCCCAGAGCCCAGCAGGACCTTAGGCACCGTCAGTAGCAGGAATTTTAGGTCTTGCCAAACTGTCCAGTTTTTCAAGTAAGCCAAGTCCCGACGGTTTACGGTAGTGAGATCAACTTCGGTCGAACGGGCTTCTACCTGCCAGGCACCAGTCATGCCCGGCAAAGCATTTAACCGGTGACGCAGTTCCGGCGCGATGCGCACAGCATCATAAATCGCCCAGGGGCGTGGGCCTACCAGGCTCATCTCTCCGCGCCACACATTCAACAACTGGGGCAGTTCATCCAGACTAAACTTACGTATCCACTTGCCCAGAGGGGTTACTCGAGGGTCGTCTTGTAGCTTATGCAGCCCCCGTTGGTCAGCCATGAGTTTGTAGTGCAGGTTCTCTGCATTCACTACCATGGAGCGAAACTTGAAAATGCGGAACAGCTTACCCCTTTGCCCTACCCGCCACTGGCAGTAAAAGATTGGGCCGCCATCCTGCAGCTTAATGAGGCCTGCCAGCACCAGCATCAGCGGGCTCAAGATTACTAGCAGCAAAGCCGTTGCTGCCTGATCGCACAACCGCTTTGCCATCCACCCCAGCGGATTTTGTTTGTGGGGTAGAGCCGATGTAGATGGGATGCGTACATAGAGAGGCTTGCCCGCCTCCTTACAGGCTTTGGCCCACAGGGTCACGGCGGCATTGCCTAAGGTAGGGTCGATACAGACTGCCTTGGCCCGTGAACGATTCAAACAGGCCCGAAACCACTCTTCGCTAGCCAGCGCCGGCAGCGGAATGTCTCGGCTACCGTAGGCTTGGCTGACCCACAGCTTACCCTGCCGCCAGCGTAAGGAACAGGACAATTTAGGTGTCACGGAGCAGCTAACTAGCGGCTCCTCGGTTAGCTTAAAGTCAAGCAGGCTGTTGTCAGAAAGCATGGGGGAAATCAACTCCGATGGTACTTAGAGTGTGATGATTGAGTGCTTACAGTCGATAGCTGTAGATGCAGCTGTAGATGCCGACCCCTATGCTTGGCTCAAGGTGCCGCTACATAGGGCTGATTTGCATAACTTGTGTATCGGGATGAAGTGCTCTTGGCACCGTTGGCGATAATGCCAAGCACCTCAAGCGGTGTCAAGAGTGCCAGCACCTCTGTCAGTTCTGGCTGAGTAATGCGATCTAGGCGCGTTACCAGCACAGTACTGTCGCAAGCGGCTCCTACCTTGAGCGCATCTGCCATTCCCAAGACTGGAGGAGTATCGATCAGAACTAGGTCGTAGTGGTCTTTGCATTTGGCAATCAGGTTACGGAACCGGGGAGAACTTAAGAGCGTGATGGGATCTGCTGGAGCAGGGCCGGCTGGCAGAATGTCGATATGGGTGGTAGAAAAGTCGAGCCGATGAGGGCGGTTGAAGCCCGATCCCACTGATAACAGGGTAGAGAGACCACTTTCTAACGCTAGCCCTAGTTGAGCCTGAATGCCGGAGCGTCTCAAGTCTGCATCGATCACTAGAACTCGTTGGTTCATGCGCGATAGGCTGATGGCCAGGCCCAGGGTCAAGGTGGTCTTACCCTCTCCTGGTAATCCAGAGGTAATTGCCAGCGCTTTTGGTACATGGTCCTTTTGTAGAAGCTGAATCTGGTTGGCGATCAGGTCCAGGGAGTCTCGAAAAGGGGGACACAAGATGGTCTGCATCAGCTCTGAACCGGCCAGTTCTGGGTGCAGGCTACCTGGCAGCGGCGGCTGATCTCGCTTCAGGGTGGGCATAGCAAACCCACGCCGCACCACCTGGGTCGGCAAAATACCGAGTAACGGCAGCGGCACCTGCTTTTTCAGATCGTCTGAGGTGCGCACGACTTTGTCCATGCTCTCTCGGACAAAAGCCAGTGCTCCCCCAACAAAAAGACCGGCAACTACTCCTAAAGCCAGCGGACGCGTCGTATCAGGCCCAATCTGGTACCCCAGTTGGGGCTGCTCAATCACTTCCCAGGTGAAGCCGCCTCGAGCCAGCTCAGAGCTGAGTTGCTCTCGCTGCTCCAGGAGCTGCTGGAGCGTGGTGCGCTCGATTTCCACGTTGGGCTGCAGGCGATCGTACTCGGCAATCAGGCTAGGATAGCGCTGCAACTCCTGCAGCAGCAGTTCTTCCATCTCGGTTAGGCTTTGCCAGCGGGCCTGCAGGCTCTGCAGGGAAGAATCGGCCTCTAACAGGCTGCCGACCAGGTTCAGGTCTATTGGCCCTAACTGCAGCAAAGATTGGATGGTAGGATCCAAGTCTTCGACAGGGCGTCGGGCAATGGAGCTAATTTCCTGCCGCAGCTCTGCCAACTGGTTATCGCGCTGTTCGATCAGCACCTGCACTTCTTCGTCTTGATCGGTGAAGATAATGCGACGATCAGCGAGAGCCAGATTGGCTTCCTGAAGGCTGGTGAGTAGAGCCTGGACTCGTCCAGACTGGCTTAGGCGAGCGGCGAGCTGAGCGTTTTGAGGTGAGAGAGCGAGCTGCTGCTGGAGTACTTGGTAACGGCTTTCTACTCCACTAAAGTCGGCCAAAAGCTGCCGCTGCTCGCTTTGAACCTGGTTTAGGGCTTCAACTACGGCTTGGCCCTGCACCGCTGGATCGAGCAGGTTTTGGCCCTGGCGAAACTGTTCTAAAGAGGATTGGGCTGTCTGTAGATTTCCTCGCGTTCTTTTGAGCTGCTCATTGACGTGGTTGAGTCCCCGATTCAGGCGATCTTCCTGCCGCTCTTCGTTGTAGCGCAGGTAAACAGCCTGCATGGCCTGCAAAACTCGCTGAGTTCTGGTTGGATCGTCGTCAACGTAGGTGGCCTGGAAAATGCGAGTGGCGTTTTTATCCTCTTTAATGCGTCCTAGGGAGTAGGCGCGGGCAACAGAGTCTGGGTCTAGCTCTGGATATTCTTCTTGAAGAGAGGCGACGGCCTCTTCGATGAACTGTTTGCTGCGCATCAGGGTGAGCTGAGTGGCATAGTCGGTCTCATTGACCTGAGTCGTGGCAATGCCTGTCAGATCTTCGCTGCGCAGGTCTTGCTGGAAGTTGGGTTCGACAATGAGCTGCATAGAGCTTTGATAGGTTGGCTCTTGTTGTGACGCCACATACACGGCTCCAGCCATTGCTAGGCTCAACGATCCGGCCAGCCAAACCCAGCGCCGTAGCAAGACTCCGAGAAGCTGGCCGTAGCCAAATTCCTGTTCGCCTGCAGGTTGCATGATGTCACTGGTCACGGTGTTTACCCCCTGTTCGAGATGCAAAGATCCAGTCCAATTTCCTTGGCGGAAAATTCGTCGAGGACGGTGGACAAAAAATCATTGAGCTTGTCGAAAAAAGCGGTTTCAGTGAAGTTTGCGATCGCATGTTCTCGGATTTTGTGATAATCCCAGTTTTGGTTCGCAGCTTCTTGAAGTGCAGCCTGCAGCGCATCGGGTGTCTGACGGTTGAAGAAAAGCCCAGTCACCCCTGGCACCTGGGTGTCGAGCACGCCCCCCGCACCGTAGGCAATAACCGGTGTGCCGCTGACGTTGGCCTCAACCGGCACCAGTCCGTAATCTTCCAACGCTGCCACAATAACCATACGGGCTTTTGACATCAGCTTCGCCCTTTCGTCATCGCTGACGTGGCCCAAAAAGCGAACGTTCTCAAGGGCCATAGCCTCTAGCCGCTCGCGTTCGGGGCCATCACCAGTAATTATCAGTGGCCAGCCCAGCCAGTTAAACGCTTCTACAATGATATCTACGCGCTTGTAGCTCAGCAGCCGACAGGAAACCAGGCAGTAATCCTCTTTTTGGTCAGAAAAGACGAAACGGCCATCCTCAATTGGGTAGTTAATCGTCGTTGCCGGCCGGTTATAAAATCGGTTGATGCGTTCAGCAACGGTACTAGAGTTAGCCACGTAAACGTCGGGTTCGTCGGCATATTCCAAATCCAGCTTACGCAGCTGCTGAAAGACTGGCTCCAGCAGTGGATACAGAATCTGATATTCCTTGTAACCTCGAAGATACGTTTCCGTATCCCACAGAAATCGAGTGACGTTGTGACAAAAACAAATGTGCAGTGCATTGGGGGCTTTGCGCACGGCTTTGGCAAAGCTGGTTGTGCTGCTCAAGATCAGGTCATAATCCTGCAGGTCCAAGGCTCGAAAGGCCGGAAAATACAGTGGCGCAAACAGCCGGAAATAACGGGCAGCACCTGGTATGCTCTGCAAACTTGTAGTGTTAACAATCCGATTGCGAAGGTCAATAGTTCGCTCGGGATCATACAGCGACGTAAAGATGCCTGCCTCTGGAAATCGTCTACAGAGCAGTTCGAAGACTCGTTCAGCTCCCCCTCGTTGGGTGAGATAATCGTGCACTAGCGCAATTTTCATAGTTCAGCGCTTTCCCCTATAAATTACTGACCCTGCAAAATTCGTTGGCTCAGGCGGGTAAAAGCACTTACCCGATGACATCTTTGGGCGGTGAATCAGTCCGACTCAAAGGAGAATTCTCAGGTCTAAATAATTAGGAGGTCGGCCTCCCAACTAATCAATTCCTTTGCCGCTAAGACTGTCCTCAGGCTTCTTGCCCTGAATTGTAGTCTCCCACTGGTCGGCCGAAAGCCCCCAGGGAGTGACGCCCAACCCATAATAAGCTAGACGCAAGCGAGAGATTACTGTTTCAACTTCACCAAAAAAATACGAAAATCTCGGGCAGCGATTAGTCAATATCAATACATTACATTGAAAAAATACGTAAAAAAGAGCAATGCATAGTCGAGGTGGTTCAGTACAGTACATCTAATATTTCATAAATTTCCGAAAGAATTTGCCAATTTATGGAACTTCCAGCGGTTTTTACTCAATTACGGAAAAGACTCACCCAGCTATCTTCAAATCAGCTTAAATTGGCATGCTCTTGATTCAGTATTTACTAGTATTTAGCCGTAGATCTTTGTATCTAAAGTCACAGGAACCTAAATGAGTTTACTCAGTAGGATAAGCTGTGCTCGGAAGACGAGACTCCCTCTGAGGGAACATTTCAGACGCTCAGGCTTCTTCACAATTAAGCGAAGATATCCGTAAATCTACAGCGTTTATAGAAGGTTAGGACGACTTTCTTTGATACGAGTTCCCACTATTTTTTCATTGCTCTAAAATCATGGTTGATTTGCACCCCTTTCTCTACCACTGGACTCCTGTCAGCCTATCGACTGCAATACTGCTGACAACGCTCGTGCAGCCTGCCGCAGCTCAGTCTATGTCAGGTGCTGTGCGGGGTCAGTCAACCCCTGTGACAGAGACACTTTTACAGCCTCCGGTGCAGCCTCTGTCTCAACCTTCTATGGGGTTTGATGCAACCGAGCCGTTTGCAACAAGCAGTAGCTATTCTGTGAATGTTGACTATCGACTTGGACCAGGCGATGTCATCAATATCAGTGTGTTTGGGGCTGAGGAGTACAGCGGTCAAGTGATTGTGCTTCAAGATGGCGCTATCAATCTACCTCGGATTGACCGGGTTATGGTGGAGGGACTGACCTTCCAGGGGGCGTCAGCTGCGATCGCAACTGCCTATGCCCCCTACATTCGCCGCCCGCTGATCACCGTGACTCCAGTCAGGCTGCGTCCTATTCGCGTTGCCATTTCAGGTCAAGTCAATCGCCCTGGTACCTACACGATTGAATCGACTAACGACAATCAGATCTTGACGTTCCCTAGCCTCACTCAGGCGATTTCCCAAGCTGGTGGGATCACCGCCCGCGCCAACTTAAAAGACGTCGAAATTCGCCGCTCCGTTGGGGCTGGTCAGAAGCAGGTTGCCACTATTAATTTGTGGGATCTGGTGCGGTCTGGCGATCTGGCTCAGGATATTGTTTTGCAAGGGGGGGATGAAGTCTACATCCCTATAGCCCAAACGCTTTCCCCGGCAGAGGCAACCGAGCTAGCCACTGCCAGCTTTGCCCCCGACTCAATTCAGATATATGTTGCTGGAGAAGTCGATCGACCCGGCCTAGTGGAGGTGCCTCTCAACACACCTCTAAATCAGGCCCTCCTAGTAGCCGGTGGATTTACCAATCGCGCCAATCAGCGCTCAGTCAGCCTGGTTCGCCTCAACCCCGATGGCTCAGTTGCCCAACGAGATGTACCGGTGGACTTTAACCAGGGCATCAACGATGAAGGCAACCCCATTTTAATGAACCAGGATGTTGTCGTCGTGGGCCGCTCTGGCGTCGCTGCCTTTGGCGAAACTACCAGCATTCTGCTTAGCCCCTTCACCCAAATCCTGAATGCCATCTTTGGCTTCCGCCGGATCTTCTAAGTGACAGACTCTTCTATATAAAGAGTTGCTCTGGGCTGGCCGGGGTCGGTCGAGCCCTATCGGGCTGATCGGGCTTGTCTATCTGAGGCTCTGGCTCAACTAAGTCGAGCGGCTCCCCTATATCTTTGCTATCGGGCGGCACCACAATCTCCGGCAGTATCTGAGCCGGGGATTCTAGGCTGTTGTCTGGCGGCAGCGGCAGCGGCTCGACTTCGGGATCAGGGACAGGGACACTGAGAGCGTCAGGCAGCTCTCGCAGACCTGAGGAAGGAGCCATCTCAGGCGGCACTTTGGGCTGCTGGTGCTGCTGCCGCCACTGCTTGAAATCTTTGAAGAAGCGGCTAGAGGTTGGCGCAGAATCCAACACATCCGGAATTTGAGGTGGTGGCGAGAGAGGTTGCTCGGCTTCGGGCAGCCCCTCCAACACGTCCGGGACAGGTTTACTATCGGTTAGCGGCGGCTCCAATATTTGGGGCAGATCGATGGGGGCTGGCAGTATTGGGACGGTTTGGTCAGGCAGCAATGGCTCAGCTGGCTCTGCTTCAACCTCTGGAGCGGGAGCCAGTTCTTCAGAGGCGAGATCCTCTAAAGCGTTTTCTTCTGGAATGAGTTCTTTGAGGGCTGGTTCTTCCTCCACTGGTTCCTCTAGAGCTTTTACCTCAGGGGCTGGTTCTTCAACCTGCGGCATCGGCTCACGTTCTAGTGGTTCCTCTTTGGGGAGTTCCTCAATGGAGGGCGCTTCGATCGACGGTTCTTCTTCAGCTGTTGGGGGAAGAACTGCAGGTGCCGGTGCCGGTTCTGGTTCTCCCGCCTCAGGTAAAAGCTCTGGTAAGGATTCAGGTTCTGCCGATTCAATTGCTGGCGGCGCGATCCCCGGAGCTGTCTCCTCGGGCGCAATATAGGTGGGATCGATAATGCCTGCTACTGTCTGCAGACTCAGCTCATCTCGCACCAGCTGAGACAGCGTATCTTCGCCCCCTGGCTCGTAGTTAATTACCCGCACTGTATTGTTAAAGGCGTTGTCAATTAGCTCGCCGTTCTCATCGATCAGCTCCAGCTGAACCCAGTTCTGCCCTGGCTTAAAGCCCTTTAAATAGACTGGCTGCCACTGGTCAAAAACAAAGCTCTGCCCGTTTACCGTACAGCGGATGCGCCAGTCAGAAATGCTGTCTTGACTGTTTTCCTGTGCGATCGCATGAAGCGGTGCATTGGTCAGATAAAAATCCAGCATGATCGGCTCTGCCCCGTAGCTGCCCTGAGGTCGGCTGTAGGTCAACAGCGGCTGGTTTTTGTCTAGTGCTTTTTGAGGCGTTTGAGCAAATATATGGAAGGTGCGCTGGTCAAAAGCGCCCTGGTTCTTAAAACTCTCGTGCCAAGGACGCGAGGCAAAAACCCGCAGCGTGTGAGTCCCCGGAGCCAGATCCGACAACATCAGAGGCTCTGTCAGATCGTAAACAGCTCGGTAAGGCTCATCATCGAGAAACACATGCAGGTGCGGTCCTAGTTCCCACTTCGGATCTTTAAATATAGGCAGTCCGCGCACCTGAAATCGCACCGAAACCGTGGTGCTTTCCACCACTTCCCCAGGGCGCGGACTGAGAATTCGCACCTGGGGATCATAGGCATCAACGATCTGCTTCAGCGTTTGCAGCGTTTCTGGCGGCGAAACCTCCTCCATCGGCCCGCTTAGCCGATTGGGTTGAGTCGTGGGCTCAGTCAGCAATGCCTTAGGAGCAGTTGGCTTAGCACAGCCAAACACCCCCAAACTCAGAGCACCTGCCAAGATAACAGCGACGATGCCACGCCCGATACCAGCCAAGCCCTTGTACACGCCCATGACTGCTTGTTTCGTCCATAAACTCGCACCTATTAACATAGGTCACTTTCGGCTCCAAATCGCCTTATATAAATGAGAAGAAAGCCCGAGTCCGCTTATACAGTCCCCAAGCTGAAATCACCCCAGCTCTCTCTCATTCCTCTGCCCCATGTTTCCGTGTCCTCGTGTCCCTGATCCCAGGAAACCGTTACAGTTCTCCACACTTCGCAGTCAAATTCTCAGAAATTAACTCAGTTTCTATAATCTGCCGCACTGTCTAAAACTCAAACGCTATTCAAAATTCTGGAAGCAAATCATTAACAGGCCCAATCAGTTTCTATGGATCCAGCTTAAAGATCGAGCGCAGCTGCCTAAAATAAGGCTTTTTGCCAGAGCCAAAGCTCTTTTGTGAACGTTTTATTACATTTATTAATAATAAATTGTCTATTTCTCCCCTTTTGAATAACTAACCGTTACTTTCTTGTTGAGATTTGTTAATGAAGCCTATGCTGAAGTCCAATTTTTTGCTTTAGCTTTGGCCGGAACCTAGACAGGATCAGGCATTTCACAGGTTGAAATATTGTTAACTGTGCTTAAAAACGACCAAACTGCGAGACTATAATGCTCAAGAGCAATCACCGCTGAGAATTGGTCTTACCCGACCGTTACAAAACAAGGGAGGGTATGATTTTGAGAAATCAGCGACAATTCCTCGGTTTGTTCGTTCTTGTCTAGAGAGAGGAGAGTCTCCATGACAACTACCCCGCGCGAGCGGGAGGCAAAAGCTAAAGTCGTGGTAGATAAAGACCCGGTACCAACTTCTTTCGAGAAGTGGGGTAAGCCAGGACACTTTGACCGCACTTTGGCTCGAGGCCCCAAAACCACCGCCTGGATTTGGAACCTCCATGCCGACGCTCACGATTTCGACAGTCATACCAGTGACTTAGAAGACATTTCGCGCAAGATCTTTAGTGCACACTTCGGCCACCTAGCAGTCATATTCATCTGGCTGAGCGGCATGTATTTCCATGGCGCTCGTTTTTCGAACTACGAAGCCTGGATGTCTAATCCCACGGGGATCAAGCCTAGTGCACAAGTCGTTTGGCCAATCTTTGGTCAGGAAATTCTGAATGGTGACGTGGGCGGTGGCTTCCACGGCATTCAGATCACCTCTGGTTTCTTCCACATTTGGCGGGCTGCCGGTATTACCAACAGCTTCCAGCTCTACGTCACTGCCATTGGCGCTCTTGTCATGGCTGGCCTGATGCTGTTTGCTGGCTGGTTCCACTACCACAAGCGGGCTCCCAAACTGGAGTGGTTCCAGAACGTGGAATCCATGATGAACCACCACCTGGCAGGTCTGCTGGGCTTGGGCTCCTTGAGCTGGGCAGGACACCAAATTCACGTGTCTCTACCCATCAACAAGCTGCTCGATTCCGGTGTGGCTCCGCAGGATATTCCCCTGCCCCATGAGTTCATCTTGGATAAGAGCCTGATGGCTGAGCTGTACCCCAGCTTTAATCAGGGACTCACTCCCTTCTTTAGCCTCAACTGGTCTGCTTATGCAGATTTCCTCACCTTCAAGGGTGGTCTAAACCCGGTAACTGGCGGCCTCTGGCTGTCTGACACCGCTCACCACCACCTAGCTCTGGCTGTACTCCTTATTATTGCCGGTCAAATGTACCGCACCAATTGGGGTATCGGTCACAGCATGAAGGAGATTCTCGACAACCACAAGGGCGATCCGCTCCTGTTTGGCGGTCGGGGTCACGAGGGTCTGTTCCATAACCTGACCACCTCTTGGCATGCTCAGCTGGCAGTAAACCTGGCCATGGTAGGCTCTCTGAGCATCATCGTGGCACAGCATATGTATGCCATGCCGCCCTACCCGTACCTGGCTACCGACTACCCAACTCAGCTGTCGATCTTCACCCACCATATGTGGATTGGCGGCTTCCTGATTGTCGGTGCTGGTGCTCACGCCGCTATCTTCATGGTGCGTGACTACGATCCGGCGGTAAATATGGACAACGCGCTGGATCGCATGATCCGCTCTCGCGATGCCATCATTTCCCACCTCAACTGGGTTTGTATTTTCCTCGGCTTCCATAGCTTTGGTCTATACGTTCACAACGACACCATGCGGGCTCTGGGCCGTCCCCAGGACATGTTCTCAGACTCCGCGATTCAGCTTCAGCCCATCTTTGCTCAGTGGGTACAAGGCCTGCACACTTTAGCAGCAGGTGGCGCAACCGCGCCCAACGCGCTAGAGCCTGCTAGCTATGCCTTCGGCGGCGGTGTGGTTGCTGTGGCTGGCAAAGTGGCGATGATGCCGATTACCTTGGGCACCGCTGACTTTATGGTGCACCACATCCATGCGTTCACGATTCACGTGACCGTACTGATTCTCCTGAAGGGCGTGCTGTTTGCTCGCAGCTCCCGCCTGATTCCAGACAAAGGTGAACTGGGCTTCCGCTTCCCCTGTGATGGTCCGGGCCGGGGCGGCACCTGCCAGGTTTCTGGTTGGGACCACGTCTTCCTGGGATTGTTCTGGATGTACAACTCCCTTTCAATTGCAATTTTCCACTTCAGCTGGAAGATGCAGTCTGACGTCTGGGGCACAGTCAACCCCGACGGCACGGTGTCTCACATCACCGCTGGCAACTTTGCCCAAAGCGCTATCACCATCAACGGTTGGTTGCGTGACTTCCTGTGGGCGCAAGCTTCTCAGGTTATCGGCTCCTACGGTTCAGCGCTATCGGCCTACGGCCTGCTGTTCCTAGGTGCTCACTTTATCTGGGCCTTCAGCCTGATGTTCCTGTTCAGCGGCCGTGGCTACTGGCAAGAGCTAATTGAGTCTATTGTTTGGGCTCACAACAAGCTGAAAGTCGCTCCTGCGATCCAGCCTCGTGCTCTGAGCATTACTCAGGGTCGGGCAGTGGGAGTAGCCCATTACCTCCTAGGGGGAATCGCCACTACGTGGGCCTTCTTCCTGGCTCGAATTATTGCAGTAGGATAAGAGCGCGGAGGAATCCTTAAGAGACTATGGCAACTAAGTTCCCGAAATTTAGCCAGGGATTGGCAGCAGATCCGACCACTCGTCGGATCTGGTACGGGATTGCCACAGCCCACGACTTTGAAAGCCACGATGGCATGACGGAGGAGAATCTTTACCAGAAGATCTTCGCCTCCCACTTCGGCCACCTGGCAATCATCTTCCTGTGGACTTCCGGCAACCTGTTCCACGTCGCCTGGCAAGGCAACTTCGAGCAGTGGGTCAAAGATCCGCTCAATGTTAGACCCATCGCCCACGCGATTTGGGACCCTCACTTTGGTCAGCCTGCGGTGGACGCGTTCACCCGGGCTGGCGCTTCCAACCCTGTTAACATCGCTTATTCCGGGGTGTACCACTGGTGGTACACGATCGGTATGCGGACTAGCAGCGAGCTTTATGCTGGTGCTGTGTTCCTGCTGATCCTGTCTGCAGTCTTCCTGTTTGCAGGTTGGCTGCACCTCCAGCCCAAGTTCCGCCCTAGCCTGTCCTGGTTTAAGAATGCTGAATCTCGACTGAACCACCACTTGGCGGGTCTGTTCGGTGTCAGCTCTCTAGCTTGGGCCGGTCACCTGATTCACGTGGCGATTCCTGAGTCTCGTGGTCAGCATGTGGGTTGGGACAACTTTCTGTCCGTCAAGCCTCACCCGGCTGGTCTAGCTCCGTTCTTTACCGGCAACTGGGGTGTGTACGCCGCAGACCCCGATACCTCCAGCCATGTCTTTAACACGGCTCAAGGCTCGGGCTCGGCGATCCTGACCTTCCTCGGTGGTTTCCATCCTCAGACGGAGTCTCTCTGGCTGACGGATATGGCCCACCACCACCTGGCCATTGCGGTGATTTTCATCGTTGCGGGCCACATGTACCGGACTAACTTCGGTATTGGCCACAGCATCCGGGAAATCCTCAAGGCTCACCGTCCGCCCGAAGGCACTCCCTTTGGCGGTGCGCTGGGCGCAGGCCACAACGGTCTCTATGACACGTTGAACAACTCCCTGCATTTCCAGCTATCGCTGGCTCTGGCTGCTCTAGGTGTGGTCACCTCTCTGGTGGCTCAGCACATGTACTCCCTGCCACCCTATGCGTTTATGGCGCGGGACTACACCACCCAGGCTGCGCTGTATACTCACCACCAGTACATCGCTGGCTTCATCATGGTGGGTGCCTTTGCCCACGGCGCGATCTTCTTGATCCGCGACTATGATCCGGCTGCGAATAAGAACAACGTGCTGGATCGGGTTCTGCAGCACAAGGAAGCGATCATCTCTCACTTGAGCTGGGTCTCTCTGTTCCTGGGCTTCCATACCCTGGGCCTTTATGTCCACAACGACGTGGTGGTTGCCTTTGGTACCCCCGAGAAGCAAATTCTGGTTGAACCGGTATTTGCGCAGTGGATTCAGTCGGCTCACGGTAAGCTGCTCTACGGCATGGATACCCTGCTGTCCAATCCCGATAGCATTACCCAAACTGGTGCGGCTTGGCTGCCCGGCTGGCTAAATGCAATTAACAACAGCAGCAACTCTCTGTTCCTGCCTATTGGCCCTGGTGACTTCCTGGTGCACCATGCGATCGCACTGGGTCTGCACACCACCACCTTGATCTTGGTCAAGGGTGCGCTGGATGCTCGTGGCTCCAAGCTGATGCCGGACAAGAAAGACTTCGGCTACAGCTTCCCCTGTGACGGCCCTGGCCGTGGCGGCACCTGCGACATCTCTGCGTGGGATTCGTTCTACCTGGCCATGTTCTGGATGTTGAACACCATTGGTTGGGTCACCTTCTACTGGCACTGGAAACACCTGAGCCTGTGGTCTGGTAACTTAGCCCAGTTCAACGAAAACTCCAACTACCTGATGGGCTGGCTACGGGACTACCTGTGGCTCAACTCCTCTCAGCTAATCAACGGCTACAACCCCTATGGCATGAACTATCTGGCCGTTTGGTCTTGGATGTTCTTGTTCGGGCACCTGGTCTGGGCTACCGGATTCATGTTCCTGATCTCTTGGCGGGGCTACTGGCAAGAGCTGATTGAGACCATCGTGTGGGCGCACGAGCGTACGCCTCTGGCAAACCTGGTTCGCTGGAAGGACAAGCCCGTTGCACTGTCCATCGTTCAGGCTCGTCTGGTGGGCCTAGCTCACTTCACTGTGGGTTACATCCTCACCTACGCGGCCTTCCTGATAGCCTCAACCGCAAGTCGCTTCGGCTAGGCTGATTACAGGTCAATAGAGAAAACCGCTTCAGAGTCTAGCTCTGAAGCGGTTTTTTAATAGCAACCCGTCTCAGTCTTACTGAGCAGGTGGGATAAACTCCAACACGGTGACGCTATCCGGCACGTCTATGCTGAGGCGAGAACTGCTTCCCTCCAAGGAGTGTCTGCCAAAAGTGAACTGGCTGTTGTACTTATGGAGCGCCTGAGGTCGGGAGCCCGCAGGCAGCACGACAGTGACCTTATCAGGACTAGGGGTGAAGTTGCCCTGAGTTGGGTTGAAGCTTTCTACCTCCTGCCACAGCAGCAGGTAGTAGCGATTGTTGCTCTTTTGCAGCAGCAAATGACGGGTATTGGCATCTTTGCCCTCAAACGAGAGGTTAATAGCTCTCAAATTGACTGCTGGGGCATTCCAACGTTTTTCCGTCTTGGACCAGGTGGCTTCGCCCAGCAGCTTGTTCAGGCTTTTTACAGCGTGATAGCTAGGCTTAGGCCGCAAGCTGTACTGCTGCCAGCCGTTGACTGTAGTTGAAGTCTTCTGAGCGGCAATCAAGCCCCAGCCATCAACTCCGCCTGTTACCAGGTTATAGAGATAGGTACGAGAGATTTTGCCGCTACGGAAGTACTCAGCGATCAGCCTGGAGGTGTATTTGGCAGCTGTCGCCTCACTGAGTTCTTTATTGTTGCCGGTTCTGGTGAAGTAGCCTGTCTCTGTGACCCAACTCTTCTTAGTGCCTACACAGTCAGAGACGTTGTCTAGGTGCCAGCCTAAGTTAGAGGAAGGCGGCTTCATGTAAGGGTAGTTGGGGTAGGAGTGAAGATTGCCATAGGTTGACACGTTGCTGAGAGAGCCCAGCGGGGAACCACAGTAAGGCGTATGTACCAGCGACGGCATCAGAATTGGCAGAGAAGCTAGGACTGAGCTGGCCCTGACCTTTTGATGAATGGCCGCCTGATAGGCGCGGAGGTTGGTTGACCAGTTGGGGTCGCGCGAACTCTGGTGATGGTGCATGTCGTACTCATTTGGCCCTTCGGTGGCCTCTAGTAGACTGCGCACAGGGATGGCCTGACCATCGAGGGAAATGGTTCCCTTGGCAAACCAATCAACGTAGGACTGAATTTTTGAAGTGTCTAAAACATTGTTGTTGCGAGTGTCAATACCAGTGAGAAAGCGGATGCCGTTGTCGCGGTAAAGCTGCGCCAGTCGAGGATTGACATAGGTAATGTTGGGCTCCAGGCTGGGGTTGGGAATGCGATCGCGAACGTGGCGAATACCCGTATTAACCAGCAGTTGGCGGATGTTTTGGGCCGGATCTGGGTTATCCCAGTTGCTGGCTGTAGGCCAATCTGTGTAGCTCAAACGGGTGTTGATGCCAACAGAATCTACAAAGGCATCGGCTGACTTGGGTGTTTCTGTAGCCGCTGGAGTTGGAGCGGCGTAGCAAGCTAAAAGGCTAAGTGAAATTCCGGCAGCTAAAAAAGTGGGTAGGCGAAGGCTCGCCTTTCCAAGCTGTTTTATTGAGTTGGCAAGCATTAAGATTTCCTGTCTTGATAAGTAATGGTTTTCTTTGCTTTTTGCTTGAAGCAAGGAGCCATACACCCGAGCCTCAATTTAATGAGAGCCTTTCTGATTGTTGAGATAGCGGAAATTCAGAACAAAATATCAAACTGCTAAGCTGAAAGGCCATGTTCACAAGCTATCCACAGCATTCTTAGTAACTGCTGAATGGGGTGAGGGGAGTGGCCCCTCTGTGAGGGGAATGACCCCTCATCGCCTTATCCAGAGATAGCTTGGGAAGCCTATAGCCTGCAGAGAACATAAATATCTTGTCAGATGAACTCCTTATCTACCTAACGATTATTCCCCTTAACTTGTTAATTTGACTACGTAGAACTGCCCAAATAAATATGTAATCTTTACACCTCTACGGATGAGCTCTACTGATTATTCTGTATTTGGGGCCTGAAACAGGCTATTTCTGCCCGCTGTAACCAGTAGACGTTGCAATCACAGCATCCCTACCCCCCTCGGAGCCGATAACTGAGCACGATGAGAGGCTTGTGGCTCTCTCGGATATCTGGCTTATGCGCCAATTACGGGGCAGGGTATTGATTTTTGGGGTGAAATTGAACTAAGTTTAAGGCTGAATTAAGGAAAGAATAAGAATTTTGGAACAGTTGAGCGAATGCAGCAGTCAAAGAAGGTACTCGCTACCTAAAAAGCTTTTGAACTGACCGCCTTAACTAAGGCTTGAGTCACTAGCTACAGTCTTTCGCTTTAGCAGAGAAGGCTTCTGACCTCACGAAAGTAGGATGCTTGCACCAAAGATTCTGAGTTACAGAGTCTAGTCACAAGCTCTCTACTATTTAGGGGGTCAGCTTGCCATGCTCTTTGCAGCAGTTGTAGGGACTGCTTGTTGTAAAAAGTTTAAGTTGACCTCTGCAATATGAATATCCAGATTTCCTCAAACAAGCTTGTACGCAATTTAATTCTTCTAGGAGTAGCTCTATCTCTAATTAGTCTATTTATTCAAGGTGTTCAATATTTTTCAAGCTTCAGCATTCATCCCAAAATCGTATTTTATTTGAATGTAGATGCTGAGAATAATGTGCCCACCCTGTATTCCTCAGCTTTGTTGTTCCTAAGCTCAGTGCTGCTGTACACAATTGCAGTGGCGGCTAGGGGCGCTCGAAAGAAGCTGTATTGGCAGGGCCTTGCCCTAGTTTTTCTGTTTTTGAGCGTGGATGAGTTGCTGCAGCTCCACGAGAACATCAACGGTCTATTAAACAGTACAACTCAGGCTGGAGACAGCATTTCCGGCTCAGGTCGTTGGGATGTTTTTAGCCTGATGCTGTTTGCGGTGGTTAGCTTGAGCTACTTTAGATTTTTCCTGGCATTGCCTCAACGGGTTAAGCGCTTGTTCTTTGTGGCGGCTGTATCTTTTGTGGTCGGAGGAGCTGGTATTGAGTTTATAGGAGTTAATTTTTTCCCAGATATTTACCACCAGCCGATCTTTTTGGCAGAAGTCATTTCAACTGTAGAAGAGTTTTTAGAGATATTAGGAACCTGTCTGTTTATCAGCGGATTACTTGCATATACGCAATACGAATTGAAGGCTATTCGACTAGAATTTGCTTCTGTTCCTAAGAATGGAGTGCTTCAAGAAGCTGAAAAAGCTTCTGTTTAAAGAGGCTGAAAGGAGCCTTTAACCCCACGCAGAGCGTTAATACTCTTTAGGGCAGGCGACTTGGCCCTAGCGTCTCAATTAATCTGTTGTCTTGCACTGCAGCTATACTCCATACGGTGCAGTCTCTGTGAGGCAGCTCATAGGAGCATGTTTGCAGTGAACGGTTGGAGAGGAAGGCTACAGGAGAAGTGAGGGATTTAAATCATGCCTGACATGGTTCAGGTGCAGCCCCAGTCCTTTGAGCAGCGCCTTGATCAAGCTCCCATTACGCGGGTGATGTGGCTATTGTGGGCGCTGTCGGCAGGATTGATTGCCCTAGATGGCTTTGACTTTTTCATCATTGGGGTGGCACTGCCCTTTCTGGAGCGGGATTTTGATCTGGGGCCGGGACAGGTGGGCGCGATCGCAGTTTCTGCCATTGCTGGTTCTCTCGTCGGCTCGCTAACGCTGGGACCCATCACCGATCGGGTGGGGCGACAGCGAATGCTGGTGGTAGACATTGGCCTATTTGTGGTGGCAACTCTAGGGACAGCGCTAGCCTGGAATGCGGCCTCTCTGATTGCCTTTCGCTTTCTGGTGGGAGTGGCCATTGGCGCAGACTATCCCATCAGCGTGGCCTACATTACTGAGAATGTGCCGTCGCGCTGGCGCGGTCGCATGGTAATTGGGGCGTTTACGTTTCAGGCGGTCGGGGCAATGCTGGGTGCGATCGCAGGTTTGGCTGTGCTGCATCTATTTGAAGTTTTCTACCCCGGCTCTTTGGAGATGGTGGTGCGCTATAGCTGGCGCTGGATGCTGGGCATTGGGCTGGGGCTGGCGATCGCAGTGGGCCTGCTGCGGCTCAGCTTTTTGCTGGAGAGCCCCCGCTATCACATCGCTCGCGGCGAGTACGAAGCTGCCTCCAAAGCGGCTTCTCTGCTGCTGGATGAACCCATGACGCTGACGCCTGAAACTGATCCGCAGCAGCGCGAACCGGCCTTGCCCTACAGCGCTATTTTTTCTGCTCGCTATCGGCGCGGTACTTTGCTGGCCTCGGTGCCCTGGTTTTTGCAAGACATTGCTACCTACGGTATCGGTATTTTCACCCCAACTATTCTGGCGGCGCTGGCCTTTGCTGGGGAGACCGATTTTCTGCATCAGTCAATCGCGTCGGCCAAAGGGTCAGCCTTTGTGGACCTGTTCCTGATTGCTGGGTTTTTAATTGCGGTGCTGCTGGTTGAGCGGGTAGGGCGCATGCGGCTACAAATCGTGGGATTTGTGGGCATGGCTGCTGGCTTAGTTATTTTGGCAGCGTCCCAAGGCGCGTCTACAGACACAATCCGTCTGGGTCTGGTCTTTGCTGGCTTTTTGGTGTTTAACCTAATGATGAACGCCGGTCCCAACGCCACTACATTCTTGCTGTCGGGTGAGGTGTTTCCTACGGCGATTCGAGCCAGTGGGGCTGGGTTTGCGGCTGCGATCGCAAAGGCCGGAGCCGTTCTAGGTACCTTTGGCCTGCCGATTTTAGAAAACCGCCTCGGCGTGTCTTGGCTGCTCTTGGTTCTAGCTTTGATTTGCCTGCTAGCAGCGGTTTTAACCTTTGCTCTACGACTGGAAACCACGGGCCTTTCTTTAGAAGCGGTTGATGCCGCTCAAAAGTCAAAAAGCGCTGAAAAATCTTGACTAGCTAAGGACAGCTCCAGCAGGTTAGAGACGAGTTCAGGGCTGACGGCTACTCGGCAGTTTCCAGCCAAATCGGCAGTTGATTTACCTGCTCAACCGTCAGCTCGTAGTATGTCTGCTTCCCATTTACCGCCTCTTCACCAAAATAGCCCCGATCGCCATCGTGCTCATGAGGACCGCTCTCTATGGCTGTATAGCGATTCTGACGTCGCGCTCGGTTGTAAGGTGAGGCAAAGGTCCACCGCCAGCGGTGGGGAAAAACAATGCCACCAATGTTTTCAACCCAGTCGTGCTCACCTCTGAGGTGATACATATGGTCAACGGTTTCAAAGCCCTCATCGCCATTGAATACGCCCCCTAGGGAAACGACTGTAATGTCCACCGGCAGCCACTGCCCGAGGTGAGGCGATGCGGCCAGAGCTACCTGCACACCGCCACTGGTGCCGATCAAAATGAGCTGAATGGGCTGGTCGACAGAGCTGGGCAGAGCCTGCTGCTGATCCATCTGCTCAACAATTTGCAGGGCAATTCCCCGATTGTAGGCAGGTCCGTAGCGATTATCGGCAGAAATAGCCATACGCCAGAGATTTCGGATGCGTAGCAGAGTCTCGGCTAAATCCACCCAGCCCTCGGCCTTCTTCACTACTCCCTGCAGATACCTAAAAACTTGCTGCCCTCCCACATCTGGATTGGCAGCTGAGTAGGGAAAGACGCCGCTCAGCGCGACGCAACCTGCCTGCTCTTGGGCCAGTCCTTGGAGGAATTTCTCTTCGCCTGAGGCCAACTCGTTGGCTGAGGTATCGCCCACGCCTGTCAAAAATACGATGTAGCAGGCTGGCTCTGAGGCTGTTCGGGCACCATCAGCATCTTGGGAGGGATCAAACGCGCGATGGTTTAAGACTGGCCCCGAGGGACTACCGCGGCCGTCTTCGCCAGCCTCGCTATTGATCCCATTTGTTAGCTGCCGAACCCGCTTCTCCACTGCATCAGCACCGCCCCCCAACCACCAGACCAACGTTCCTACCGGAGCCACGGTACCCCAGGCCAGCAGCAGCACTGCTACAAACAGGAGCAAGCCAAATCCACCATGTCGCAGCCAGCGCAGGATGTTACCCAGAAAACTTATCATTCAACTGGAGTTTCCTTGAACGACAAACAGGCTGACCCTACCTTTAACCAACTTCTGCCAGAAAACGTCGTCCTAAGGGCACAAAACCAGAGCTAGCAAATGTTGCTGTAAGGAATGCCAAAAATGGGACTCAGAAAAGTCATGTGTCAGGTGCTGACGCTTGATCCTGACTATGCCGAAACTACCACAGGTGTTGAACGGGCTCGGCACTTGGCTCAACGGGTCGTTATTCTGGCGGCAATTTCCCATGCTCTAGGCAGCATTGTCATTCTATTGATTTACCAGATTTCCTGGCCGCTGCTGCTGCTAGGTTTTGCAGTGAATGGAGCCGCCCTCTGGGCCGGCTACCCCGTTTGGACATTTACGGTGATGAAGCTGGGTCAGCTGCTAAGACTGCGCTCACCCGCCTACCGGCAGATCCTCCCTCCCATTGGGCTTGCTCACGTCCCGCAGATGCTTAACTTTTTGACGGTGGTGCCCCTCTTGGGCAGGCCGATTGAAATTGGGCTGGCGGCTTGGAGCCTGTTAGCTGCAATTGTGACAATTCAGCGGCAGTTTGACGTGCGCTATCGCACTGCGATCGCATTGTGTAGCCCCGGTTGGCTCTTAGTGCAGGTTGCCATTGGGACAGTGCAGGTGCTGGTGCAGCGGGCCGCAGAGCCGTAGGCAAAGAGCCAAGAGGCAAGCTCTTTCCTAAGAGGTTGGCCTAACTACACTGCATTTCTGGCCTACCCCCTACAATGGTTAACACTCAACGAGCAGCCTCACCTAACACCCCAGTAGGAACCCCTATGGCCTGCCAGCACCTCAATCACCTGACTTCGGAAAATATTATTCCTAAGGCCAACTACCCCACATTCCGCTGTGAAGAGTGCACGCGAATCAATGGCCGCTGGGTGCACCTTCGTATCTGCCAAGACTGCGGCCAGATGCTATGCTGCGACTCCTCAGAAAATCAACATGCTCGCCGCCACTACGAAGCCACAGGGCACACCGTCATTAGCTCAGCAGAACTTGGGGAGCAGTGGCTGTGGTGTTTTGCAGATGAGCAGATGAAGAGCTATTGAAGCCGCCAGCGGTAGCTCAAGCTGCGCTTTTTGCCGCTGGCATTGGTTGAGTCATTCGTCTGCGTCAGCAACTCAACCTCGCACCTACCCCTTCAAACCTCACTATGACTGATCCCCTTCAGTACCTACCCCTTCAGCACCTAATAGAGCCCCATGTTCAGGACTTAGGCGGGTTTCAGGCTCGCCGCCTGCTGCCCTCAGAGGTTCTTGACATGGTAGGTCCTTTTATCTTCTTTGATCACCTCGGACCGGCCACCTTTCCTCCCGGCAAGGGGGTAGATGTTAGGCCCCATCCCCATATCAACCTGGCTACTGTGACCTATCTGTTTGAAGGTGTTTTCCTACACCGCGACAGCGTTGGCAGCGTGCAGGAAATTCATCCGGGGGCCGTGAACTGGATGACAGCGGGGCGAGGTATTGTCCACTCAGAGCGCTCCCCCGACTCAGCCCGCACCCAGGAATCGACACTGCATGGCATTCAGACCTGGGTAGCCTTACCCGATGAGCACGAGGAAACAGACCCGTGGTTTCGCCACCACCCGGCAGCAGACCTGCCCACTTGGGAGGAGGGAGGCGTTACATTCACCTTGATTGCTGGGGCAGCCTTTGGGCGCACCTCGCCCGTCCAGACGTTTTCTCCCATGATCTATATAGATGCCCAGATGTCTCCCGGCGCGCAATTTAAGCTGCCGAGTAACTATAGTGAGCAGGCAGTTTATAGCGTCACCCCAGGACTCGCCCTTAATAGCACTCCACTGGCGCAGCATCGGCTAGCCGTATTAGCCTCAGGCGCAACGGTCGAGATTGGCTGCAATGGTTCCGCTCGCTGTATTATCGTGGGCGGCGAACCCGTCGGGCCTCGAATTAAGTGGTGGAACTTTGTCTCCAGCCGCCGCGATCGCATTGAGCAGGCCAAGCGAGACTGGCAAGAAGGGCGCTTTGACCCAGTTCCTCAGGAAACCGAATTTATTCCCCTGCCAGAGGAGCCAAAGCGCCAGGAACAGCCGCTGTAAAATTGGGCTACTTAAACAGCCTGCTTTTGACGCTGGAGAGTAGCCGCGCCAGCCCCCACCAGAGCGAGTAAACCCAATAAAGTTGCGGGCTCAGGAACGGGGGTTGGATCTGAAACCGCAATAGCGCCCAGAGTTGAACTGGAGTTTCCAGTTGCCAGAAACTCGGTGCCATCGTCGGCGTATGAAATCACCAGCAGCGCCTGTAGATCAAGAACTTCATTGCCAGAAGCGGAAGTAAAAAAGCCTTGATCGAGCCCATCTAGATCGACAAGATCCAAGCCGATGGGCTGATTAGGGGTGCCATTGACGTAGAAACTTGGATCAAAGTCCGTCGTTCCTGCCCCACTAGAGGCAATCGAAAAGGCGGGCACCACACTGTTGCCGCTCCAGTTCCAGATCCAGGACAGCATCTCATCAATCGATACGATACCGTCTAGGGCGTCTTCTTCTCTAGCAGAGAAGGTGCCTGAAATAGAGCCGCCGCCCTCTTCTTCCCACCAGCCGGTATATTCAACGTCCCAGGCAAAAATGGCAGCATTAGCCGGTGTAGCCAGTGCAGAAAAACCTAAAGCTGCTACAGCAGCCAGAGCAAAGTGCTTCATAAAAACATCCAGTAGCAAACACTGTGGGATTTATGCAAGCAGTCTAAATCATTGGCTAAAAAAACGAAGTGTTTAATAACACTTCAAACAGGTTTATAGTCAACTACTGCCGTAAGATTTGAGCGGCTTCTGATCTTCTAGGGTGCGAGTTTAGGATCGCCTAATATCTGTGCTTCAAGGTGCTCAGTGGATGGTCGTAAATAAACGATGCTGTAGTAGCCTGAAATGTCTTAAGCAGGGCATTAAGTGGATTGAGCTGTAGCTTGCTTGTGCTTGGCCGTGTGAAGCGAAAACTAGTGCTGGAGGGGATTTTGGTTTCACTGGGCTTGACCCAACCTACCGTTTTGGACGTGGTGGGCATTGTGAGAATTTGAAGCTGCTTATGTGGGAAGTGCTAAGGTCAACCGCGATAAGAGCCCTTTTTGGTGATGCTGTATCCTAACTTTTTAGGTGGCGGCGACAGCTGATGTTTCTGCTGTATTGGGCAAGAGCTGAATGTAGTCAGAATCGCCGCTGGTGTGTCGGATCAGGGCGCTGCGAGGCAGCACTCTAAGCACCTCTTCGACGGTAGTCACGCCTGTCAGTACCTTCTCAATTGCCGCAGTCCGAAAAGACATGAAGCCGACTTTGTGGAGGTGGCGGTGGAGTTGGGTCATGGTGCCGTCGTACATGATTTCGCGGATGCGATCGTCTACCTCTAACAGTTCAACAATCGCTTCCCGTCCCAGGTAGCCTGACTGAAAACAGTGGCTACAGCCTTTTCCTCTCTGCCAGTTGGCTTGGGCCAGCTGCTTTTTGTCGAGCCCCAAGAGCTTAATTCCTTGGGGATTGGGGCTGGTTGGTTCAGTGCAGTGGGGGCACACTCGGCGCACCAGCCGCTGGGCCACGACTCCCAGCAGTGCGTCGCTAATTAAGCCAGTGTCGGGGCCGATGTCTTTGATGCGGGGAATGGCTCCTACGGCATCATTGGTGTGGAGGGTGGTAAATACCAGGTGTCCGGTTAGGGCTGCCCGAACTGCGGTCTCTGCGGTGGCGTGATCTCGCACTTCCCCAACCATGATGATGTCAGGGTCTTGCCGGAGAATTGCCCGCAGTCCGGCGGCAAAGGTCATGCCTGCGGCTTCGTTGACTTGAGTTTGGGTAATGCAGGGCAGCACGTACTCCAC
Source organism: Pseudanabaena sp. FACHB-2040 (assembly GCF_014696715.1). Classification (NCBI taxonomy): domain Bacteria; kingdom Bacillati; phylum Cyanobacteriota; class Cyanophyceae; order Pseudanabaenales; family Pseudanabaenaceae; genus Pseudanabaena; species Pseudanabaena sp. FACHB-2040. Next base: position 121,805 of record NZ_JACJQO010000022.1, on the reverse strand, counting down.
TGGGTCTTCTACCGTCACCACATTGACATCTTCGGTAGCAATTTCCTGCAGGCTGGTGTAGAGCGTGCTGGTTTTTCCTGAGCCGGTGGGGCCGGTGAAGATAATTAGGCCCTGGGGCTGCTGTAGCCAGGTTTTGTAGGTCGCCAAAGCTTTGGGCGGAAAGCCTAGCTTGTCGATGGTGGAAAACGGATTTTGGCGGGGCAACAGCCGGACTACGGCTTTTTCGCCGCCTACGCAGGGCAGGGTGCTGACCCGCATATCCATGTCTAGACCCACGTCTTGGCCTAGGGCGTACTGCTCACCGATCCGGCCGTCTTGGGGGCGGCGGCTGTCGGCGATATCCATGCTGGCCATGACTTTGAGGGCGACGACTACTCGCCGACCAATATCCAGCGGCAGGGTAGTGATGTTGCGCAGTACCCCGTCGATGCGGTAGCGCACCCGCAGCCCAGCTTCGGTAGGTTCTAGGTGAATGTCGCTGGCTCGGTGTCGCAGGGCACTAGAGATAACGGCTTTAATGCGCTCTAGCTGGCCTTCGGCTTTGGCTAGAAAGATTTCTGTGGTTTCTCCTACGTCTTCCTGCATCTGCTCCCCGGTGAGGGGATCTAGCAGCGGGTTGGCGTGGATTTGGCTCATGTCGACTGAGCGGCCGTGGTGCCAGGCGCGATAGCTCTTAGCGGTGATAGGGACGATACGGATATCGCTAAGACTGCGATCGCACAGCTGCTGCACCACCTCCTCAGAAACTGCCATTGGGCTGCCTAAGTAAAAGCAGTTTTGCCACAGCAGCAGCGGGATCACGGGCGGCAAGGCCTGCCCCGAAAAGAGCTGGAAAAAGCGGCTGCAAACCTCTTCATCTAGCAGCGCCAGATTTAGGCTGCCCTGCTCGTTGCACAGCAGCTTAAGTGCGCCTTCACAGGTGATTTCTCCTCGCTTGAGCTGCCGCCAGGCAGAAATGGGCCAAGGGGGGGTTTGCATGCGATCGCATCCTCAATGACAGTCTGAGCCAAATACTCTGGGCTGCAGCAAATGCGGCCCAGAGTATCCAGTCAGAGGTTACCCGCTATATCGACTGAAAAACCGGCTTTTAAGATCCGGCTCTTATGAACCGATAATGCCGCCATCCTTCTTCGTAATCACGATCGTCGCGTCACGAGGAATTCTGCCGCTGCCGGTGGGTGCTGGGAAATTGGTCAGAGTGGGGTCGCCATCGCCCGGATGCTGGAGGTTGACGAACATGGTGCGTCGATCAGGCGTAACTGTAATGCCGGTCACTTCACAGCTCGTGACCCCAGCGAAGATGCGACGAATCTCACCCGTGTTTGTGTCGGCCACCAACATCTGGTCATTGAGCTTCACGCCGTTGACTTCTGGCTGATCTCCGTCAGTCTGAATAAACAGACGGCCATCGGAGTCACCCCAGAGACCATCAGGGCTACCAAAGGCACTTTGATCAATGTTGTGGGTGTCTTTGGCGAGGACGAAGATTTCCCACTGGAACGTGGTGCCTACGTGGTCATCGCTGTCGCGCCACTTGATGATGTGGCCAAAGGGGTTGGGGGCCAGCGGGTTAGCCGGGTTGGTGGTGTCGGCAGTACGTCGGGTGTTGTTGGTTAGAGTGCAGTACACATCGCCGCCCGTGGAAGCTGCGATCCACTCAGGACGATCCATCTTCGTTGCGCCTACGGCATCGGCAGCCAGACGAGTATAGGTCAGCACTTCAGCCTGGTTGCTAAACTTAGCCCGAATCGCCGGATTGCTCGTGGTCAGCTCGATCCAGTTGCCGGTGCCGTTGTCGTTAAACTTGGCAACATAGAGCTTACCCTGATCTAGCGGGCTGATGCCGCGAGCCTGCATCGACCGCCAGTTGCTGTCGGACACAAACTTATAGATGTAGTCAAAGCGCTCATCATCACCCATGTAAACCACGGCACGACCACCCCGGCCCACTACCAGCTCAGCATTTTCATGCTTAATGCGGCCCAGTGCGGTGCGCTTGACCGGCGTTTGAGAGGCATCGTTGGGATCAATCTCAACCACCCAGCCGAAGCGGTTTTCTTCATTTCTGTAGCTGGGGTTGGAGAGATCAAAGCGAGGATCAAACAGGTGCCAGCCATAGCCAAAACCCTCAGCAGCAAAGCCGTAGCGGGTTTGGGCCTCGGTGGGAGTCCACTCGCCAGTAGCGCCGAAGTAGCCGTTGAAGTTTTCTTCGCAGGTGAGGTAGGTGCCCCAGGGGGTCTTGCCATTGGCACAGTTATTCACGGTGCCGAGGGGGGCGTTGCCTGCAGACGTTCGTAGCAGAGGGCTGTTGGCAGCAGGGCCACTGAAGCTGACGGGCGTATTGACATGGATACGGCGAGCATTTTTGCCGCTGACGACCTGCCACTTGCCGCCGGTCTTTTTGATCTCAACAACGGCCACTCCGTGGGCGTGCTGAGAGAGGCGCACATCCTCCAGGCTTTCAGGGGCATCTTTACCTAGCACGTGGGGATTTGTCCCGAATTCGTGGTTGATCGCCAACATGCCGTGGTCATTGCTGTTGCCGATGGGAAAAAACCACATGCCATCGTGGCCAATGCCCACTTGCTGGGTCTGCTGCGCTGCCGTAGGACGGCTGTTAGGATCACCCGTGTACTCGGGGCCGCCGGGCTGAATCGAGGTGCCCCAAGGGATCAGCACCTCATACTGGTAGGCCGACGAAATAGTGGGCACAGGGCCGACAGCATTGGCAGCGGGCACAGCTGGGAAGCTAAACAGGCGGCGACCGGCTTGTGCGATCGCATTGCTTGCTCCGGCACCCGCTTGACCAGATTGCGGGGCGGTGGCTGCCGCTGCAGCTTGAACCAGCATCTTGTTGCCAGCTAGAGCTGCTAAAAAGCCAGTGGCTGAAAGCGCTGCGCCGCGAGCGAGCACGTTACGACGAGACATCCGAGCCCGGAGCACGTCTTCAAAAGAGCGGTTGCCCGACCGATTACTAATACCATTGTCGTGAATCACTTGCACTCTCCTCTCATGTTTTAACCCGTTGTCTTCGAACCGACTGACAACACAATTAGGAACAGAATTCGCCTGCTTTCAACTCAGCCCAAAGCAAACACAACCCAGTTCCAAGCCTGAATTTGTCACACAAAACTATGCTTCGACCCTTGGAAAATTCTGAAGATTTGCTGTTAACAAGCAGCCATGCCGAACTGTTAGCGACCTATTGACTGCATTAGACAGAATTAATCCAAATAGCTGAGGTAGGGCTGAGCAGCTACCCCAGTCAGGCGACCTTGATCAAAGGCTGCATCAATCTGGGCCACTTGGCCTAGTGAACTGATACCAACCGGGCTGATGTTTCCCGACCGGCCTGAGCTACTGGCGATAGTCGTGTTCTCCGTTTCCTCATGGCGCTGAAGCAGCGCGTGGGAGGCATTGTAGTACCGGGTCCAAGCGCTTACTTGGGGGTTTTCCTGCCACTGAGTTCGAGAAACTGCTGTAGTCAGAATGGGAACAATTTCGCCATGCCGATCACCTACTATCACCACCTCAACCTCTGACGAGCTGGCGCTCTGGCTGAAGTGACGGCTGACTAAATCACTTGCCATCGACTCTGCCTGGGTAGTCAAATCACCCGGCATCATTTGGCCATAGACAGACATCTCAATGATGATTCTTTCAGTTTCTGCACGGGCAGGCTGAACCCCTTGGCCCAAAAACCAGAAAAAACATACTGCAGCCGTCAAAAACTGGCCAAGTAAAGCTCGGCTCAGCCCTGAAGCTGAAAATCGACATGAAACCATACAGAGAAAGAAAGACGGTTTAGAGAACACATAGAGGCATTTCTTTGGCCCGGGTTTAATGCTCTCATGCTTAGCTCAACCAAGGGTAAAGCTAGGGTTAAGTAAAGGTCAATAGATACTAAAAACGCCTCAGTACTGGAGGGTATCGAGGCGTTTTAAAATGATGCAGTTAATGAGCCGTTTGTCTACTGGTTATGCTTAGAAAAATATAAACATATAGACATCCTTGTCCTTCACCTGGTTAAGAAACGCCACAGCGTTACTCCTCGTCAGGGCTTTGCGTTCCCAGCAACCTATCCCAGAAAGTGAAATATAGGCCGAAGTGTTGAGAATGCCTGCGATGGTGAAGACCATGATGGCTGGGGCCGATTAGCCATTTTCCCAACCATTGGCTCAAGAAAAACGATGAGGTGATGGTAAACCCAAGATGATTCCAAACCGCCCACACCGTCATGGTCAGAAGGATGGCAATCACCGTGACAAGATGGAGCGGGAGAATGAAAACTATCGCCACAAAGAAAAGAGCTTGAATAAGTGCCTCTGGCAGGTCGAAGGCAAAAGAGGTCCACGGTGTTGAAACAACTGAGCGGTGGTGACCGCTGTGGACCCACTTAAAAACATTGGGATGGTGGAACGCTCGATGGATAAAGTAGAAGTAGGTATCCTGCAGAAAAAGAGTTGCAAAAAAGCTAATCCCTAGATACCAGGTTCCGTACTGGCGCACATCGCTGTACAGGAGCGTCGAACCCTGCTCGTAGGCTTTCATGACTAAGGCAGAGGCGAGGGCGAAAACGACGGCAGAGAGTAGGGACAGCCCGATATCTCGCTGAATTGAAGCCACTGTTGGCGGTAGTCGTCGTCCTTGTCGAAGTGCAAAAGACTGCTTTGGGGGGAGATAGAAGACGCAGTAAGTTAACCCCGAAATCAGTAGATAGCGGAGCAGAATCAGTCCTAGAAAGAAAAATCCGTAATAGCTAAAGGAGTGCGCTGCCAATTCTAATGTTTTCCCCGCTGGAGTTGGCCTGTTTTCACCTGCAGAAAGATACTACCCTGTTTAAAGCGTTTCCTAGTCTAGTAAGAAAGCTGTTGCCGTAAGATTCTACGGCCCATCGTATTATCTCCCTTTATTAAAGGCAGCAGGGGGGATCATGAACCCGGACTTCTTATTAGCTTTGTAGTAATCCCTCCCTTTGTTAAGGGGCTGGGGGGAGCGCAAACTCGCAGTACACAAGGGCGCGAAGACCGTGCCCCTACAACGGGCCTGTTCAAGGTAGGGTCAGGTTTCCTGACCCTGTGCAGGACTTAAAATCGTTAGCGGTAACAGTTCATCTCCTGGATTACCTGTTGCCTCAGTGCACTGCTCTCCAGCGCTTGAACCACTTGCTCGGCCTCAGAACGTTGGCCAATCTGGGTATACCTCAGCGCGATCGCACCCAAAAAGCTGCCCCGATCGGCGTTGTCATCGAAGCTGAGTGGATCCTCTCCGCTTCGAATCACGACGGTCTGCGACTCCTCTCCTGGGATAGTGCGAGTCGTTTGGAAGGCTTGGTTAAGCACATCCGCTGCGGCTTCTGGTCGTCCTAGATAGATGTGGCGATCGGCAGCGGCAACTAGCCAGCGCGTTTTCACGGCCGGATCTTCTAGCTGATCTAGAACGGTGAGGACTGTTGCTAAGTCCCCAGCTGCAAGCGCCTTTTCGATCACATCATTGAGCTTATGAAGCTGCTCAAGGGCTTCTGGAATGGCCTGGGCAACCTGAAGCGCCGCCTGATAGTGGTTGGCAAAAATCAGCTGCTCGGCAACCGTTCGCAGGCTAAGAGATCGGCTAGAGACGTCTTCTATCGATTGAGCTGCTGTAATTGCCTGGTTGAGCAATTGGGTGGCTGGTTCGGGCTGTCCGGCTGTTAGGTGGGCCTGTGCGATCGCACCTAGAACCTCAACTCTCGTGTAGGCATCGGTAATCTCATTGGCAAACTGCGTCGCCTGATTGAACAGCGCTGCTGCCTGCTCGGACTGCCCTAACTGCGCGAGCTGGGCCGCCATCGCCGCCAAGCTCCGTGGCCGCAAACTGAAACTAAGGTTGTCTTGCTGTGCGATCGCAAGGGCTCGATCAAAGTCGCCAGCCTGCACAAACCCGCTCGCAATCTGCGGAAACAGGCGATCGCGCCAGCTCACAAAGCTGGGCGGAATCTGCTCTGTGAGTTGCAGGGCAGCATCATAGCGGTTTTGGGCAATTGCCTGCTCTGCTAGTAGAGTCAAGACATTAACTCGCTCAAACGGCGCTTCGTCTCCGGGCTGAATCGTTTGGGCAATTCTCAGGGCATAGTCGTAGCGTCCGCTCTGAGCAGCCTGGTCAATTAGCTGCTGCCGCACACTGTTGCGGTTGCTATCTTCTGGAATGGCGGCTAGGGCCTCAAGCACTTGGTCCAGGCGAAGGTCAGCATGATCTTCCTCTCCGGCTTTGGCATGGAGCAGTGCGATCGCACCCAAGGCTGGGGCCTTGACGAATGGGTCTTTGATAGTTTGAATGGTGCCGCCTGCAGCCACGACTAGGCCCCCCGCTTCAACATAGTGCTGCGCTACCCTCGCCAGCGTTGAGTCCGCATCTTCCCCCGCAGTAGCCAGTGCAACAGCCTGGGCATAAATTCGGGCAGCTTGTTGGGGTTGCTGTGTCGTGAGCCGACCGGCGAGAACGGCCTGGGCTACCGCTTTTTGCGTGTTTGGCTGAATGGTTTGTGCGACTTCTAAAGCCCGATCGACCTGTCCGGCCTCACCGTACCCGCCTACAACGCTGAGAATTGCGTTGGAGGGGTGGTTCGGCATCGGAATCATGCGAAGGGCCTGCAGCGCCAGGTCGGGCTGACCGGTTTGGGCGTATAAGCTGGCAATCTGCTCCAAAGCCACCGCCTGACGGTAGGGTTCGGCGGGAAAGGCTTTAGTAGACTCTAGCGCTTGGGCTAGTAAGGGCACTGCTGTTTCTACTTGATCAACCTGGATATAGGCGGCTGCGATCGCACTGAAGGCCATCGTTTGAAATTCAGCGCCATGAATTGACATGCTCGCTGACAGGGCCTCGGCCAACGCTTGACGGTTTTGGCCGGGCTGTCCCAACCCAGTGTAGTAGTCGGCCAAAGCCAGGAAGGTTCGGGTTTTAGACGCGCTGTAGCCGCTGCTCAGGCTCTGAGTTGTTTCTACTGCCGCGGCTAGCACGGCTATAGCGGGCTGCGGCTTCTCGGTGGGAACAGTCTGCACCAGGCGCTTCAATATGCCGGTATGGGCAGAGTTTTCGTTCACACTGCCGACCAATCGCTCCAGCAGATTGACTTTGGCAGGCGAGTTTTCCATTGCCTGGATGTTTTGCAGGGTGCGAACCAGCAGCAGGGCAGCGTGATCAAGCTGCCCGCTGTTGAGCGATTGCTCTGCCTGGTCAATGGCTGCATTGAGCAAGGTTTCTTGCGCTATTTGGCGCTCTTCCCGACAATCTCGTGGAGAAGCGACAGGAGTAGCTTGAGCTAACATCAGGGCCGCTGCCGCATTAGACTGCACTGCCAAACCGCTGACGCTCACAAGGCTCAGGCACAGGAGCGTGCCCATTCTTCTAAAGATGCTGTTAGTAAATTGCATCACGTTAGTTAACCGTCCCCTATAGATACTGGAACTGAAAAAGACGCCAAAAATCCTGGTTGCCAACTTCAGTAGAAGCGGCTACTCAAAACCTCCGTTCTACCTAGGCAAGCTTATTGAGAAAACAGGGCCGCGATGTCTCCTTGAAACTGCGTTTCCGCGCAGTCAGAATCGCAGGAAACATTGACTTGCAAGGTGCGATCGCTTAGCCAGGTAAAGCTGCTCAAATCAATAGCGGCAAGCATTTGGTCAAACATTTGGCTATCGCCGGTCTGTAGGTCAAGCGCCACAAACCAGGTGACCCCCTCCATAGATTCTGCAAATACGGCGTAGCGTTCATCTGCCGACCACTGCACCCAATCCTGCCCGCCATATTTTGCAATGCTTATTTTCTCAGCCGTTTCAGCCTGACGATCGACGAGAAAAACGGCCCAACACAGCCCTGCCTCATCTGCAGAACCTTCGCAGGCTTTAACAATATTGAAGCGGCCTGATGGCGACGGATCCGACACAATTAGCTGTTGAGCATAGGTGTCAGTGCCATCGCTGACATAGCTCACAGGAATCTCATTCAGCAGCGGTTTCTCCTGATACAGCAGCTGTCCATCATCGGTAAAGGTCAGCCCGTGTACAGTCTCGCCCTTCAAAATGACGGCCCACTGCTGTATGCCTGCCACACTCGGCGCGGCTACATCTGTCGCAGTAGAGGCCGCCGTGTCAGTGTGTTGCTGAGAGTTGGGGCTGGTACAGCCAGCGATCGCACTGCTAAACAGCAGGCAGCCCGCAACAAGAGAGGAGAGCAATCGCGCTTTTCTGAAGTGAGTTTTCAAAGGAACGTTCATCTGGATCGCTCTCGGCGTCTATAACAAATCAATCCGGCTATCGTGGATCCAGCAGCTGAGATCGCCGTTGTAGAACCAAGACTCCCCACTGCTATCAACTTGGCGGCGACTAATCTCGATAAAAGAGCTGCCGGGAAAACGGGTGACAACGCTACCCCAAGGGGCAACCCGGCAGTTGGTTTGCTCCCACTCAGCGCCCTCAATTTTTCCCATGCGGGGAAAGGTATCGGCATCGTCTGGCAAGTTTTCGGCTTCGTGGTAGATATTGTCTGGAGGCGGGGTGTTTGGGCTGTCTTGCTGCGGTAAAGCAGGCAGTTGAACCAGGCCAATTGCCATTCCCAGCACTGCACTGCTGCACCAGATTTTCCTAAAGACCAGCCCTCTGAGGAAAGGCATAAGTACCCGTCTAAATAGCAATTAGGTTAAATCGCAGCCCACAGTGCTCCCACCGTCCTCTCTAATTGAATTAGAGATTCCCCTTGAGATGAGCCTAAACCCGCGATAGAGGCTTAGGGTTGCTGTATGGTCAGCTAGCTTAAGTGTCCTATTACCAATTTTCTAGATAGCCGTTACTCATCAACCCATCCACTTTCCCACCCCCTATCTGCCGCACTTCCTTCTGGAATTGGTATAAGGGGGCGGCAAGCCTAAAGGGATACACCAGCCATATCTGCTAAGCCTTAGGCGATCCCAAAGCCCCCATCAGCAGCAGCGGCCACGGCACTTCTAAATCGGGTACCCACTCCGGATGCTGCCTCAGGGCAGGTACGGCAAAGGGCAGCACAAACCGCAGAGAACGCAGGGAAGCAGGGCGGTTGCCGTTCTCATCGACGATGCCAAATTCTCGGGCCAGTTCCGCGACAATTTGCACCTGCCCAGTGCGGCGCAAGATATTAGGGTCGCTAGCCAGAGCGGCAATGATTCTTCCGGTTAAAAGCGGGGTTTCCCAGTTGTAGCCTTCTCGGATAGAGGCGGCTTGAGGGTCGGCAGAGACAGCTTCTAGCTCAGCGGCAAACTGGGTCATTAGCTCGGTGCCAACGATACCGGGCCAAAGGGAGAGCGAGGCAACTTTGTGCGGCTTTAGTTCAACGGCCATATCCGCTGCCATGCGATCGCAACCCGCCTTCCCCGCGCCATAGGGCACCCCAAAAATGTAGGACAGACCACCCCAGGAAGAGAGCGTGCAGATCAACCCCTGCTGACGCGGCACCATCAGGCGGGCAGCATAGACACTAGCGACATAGTGGCTACGCAGACCTACGTTGTTGCTGGCGTCCCAAAAGCTAGGCTCAGATTCCCAAAAGGGTTTGCCGTAGGCAGCTTTGAGGGCAGACACCCCAGCATAGGCATTGTTTACCAGCAGATCCAGCCGTCCCGACTGCTCCGACTCGATCCGATCAAATAGCGATCGCACCTGCCCATCATCACTGTGATCTACCTGCACCGGGATACAAACGCCCCCAGCCTGCTCAACGGCAGAGCCAGTCGCTTCTAGAGAACCCTCTATCGAATCGGTGGGCGTTAGCGTGCGGCCTGTAATGTAGACCGTTGCCCCAGCCTCGCCTAGGCCAATGGCAATGCCTTTGCCAAGGCCCCGAGTGGCCCCGGTCACCAGCGCAATTTTACCCTCAAGCCGCTTCATGATCAGTGCCCTTGCTACGGTCCGTAATTTAGCAGTTTACGGTGTTGGCACCTTTAAAACCCCTGCTGTTGGAGCGATAGAGCCTCACTCTTCGAGATTGGTCAACAGCCGTCTCGATGCAGGCCCTCTATAATCCGGGGAGACGCCTCTGGGGAATGAGCCTGTGCAGGTTAAGCAGCAAAACATTGGATTAACGGTCGATGACAGCCTGATGCGGGTGTATGTCGCCTCTCCTGAACCCGCTGGCCAATATCCCGGCATTTTGTTCTATTCCGATATCTATCAGCTGGGCCGGCCCATGACGCTGCTGGCGGATCGTTTAGCGGGCTATGGCTTTGTGGTAGCAGCGCCCGAAATTTTCCATCGCCTAGAGCCCGTCGGCACCGTCATCGAACCCGATGACCTAGGACGACTGCGCGGCAATGACGCAGCCCGACGCACTGAAATTGCCCAATACGATGCTGATGCCTTGGCTCTGCTGACCTGGCTGCAGGCCGATGGTCAGGTTGCCGCCGATCAAATCGGCAGCTTGGGCTTTTGCATTGGCGGGCATCTAGCGTTTCGCGCGGCTTTTCGAAGTGAGGTAAAAGCGGCGGTGTGCTGTTATCCCACCGGAATTCATAGCGGCAAACTGGGGCGGGGCGTCGCCGATACAATTGAGCGGGTGAGTGAAATCAAGGGGCAGGTCTTGACCCTCTTTGGCATGCTCGATCCCCATGTGCCCCCTAAGGGTAGAGAGAAAATTTTGCAGGCTCTAGAAACCGCCCAGGTTCAGCACCAAACGCTGCTTTATGAAGCCAACCATACCTTCATGCGAGATGACGGCTACCGCTATGATCCGGTTGCTACTGATGCGGCCTGGGTAGAGATTGTGACGTTTCTAGCGCAGGCATTTGGTCGTTGAGGAAGACGGGGCGGTAATGAAGACTTAGTCAGCCGTTTCAAAGTTACTCCCCCTTGAGGCAGATTCTTGTTTCTGCTGGTAGGTAGATCATCAATGGTAGCAAGCATCATAATGACCAAAATAGGTGAGCTTTTTTCCTGCTGAAGCGTTTACAGCAGCTTTGGTATTGAAGCCTCTAGGAGATACCTGATAGGAGGATCGCGTTGAGAGTTGGGAAAAAAGTCACCCGGAAGACCCGACTGCTTTCCTATGCCGTAGCTGTGTTCTCCGTTGCCCTAGCTGTGGGGATCAGTCTGTCGTTGGGGCCTCTGATAAGACCAACCCCGACTTCACTGTTTTTTGTGGCGGTCATGGTGAGTGCTTGGTGGGGTGGCTTGGGGCCGGGCCTGGTGGCGACGGTTTTGTCTACGCTGGCAATTCACTACGGCTTTATTGCTCCCTACCACTCCCTCAACACGCCGGAAGTAGGCAGCATCATTCGCTTGGGGGTTTTTGTGATGGCGGCCCTGCTGATTAGCGGGCTAAATGAGTCGTGCCGAAATGCTATGCGTCGGGAGCAGCGCCTGCGGGCTGACAGCGAAGCTGCCCAAGGCGAGGCCCATGCTGCCAAGGAACGGTTAGAAACGGTATTGGCCAGCATTAATGATGGGTTCTACAGGCTCGATCGCAGCTGGCGCTTCACCTATGTCAACGATCGTTTTTGCCAAATCACTGGCATGGAGCGTGAAGACGTTCTCAATGAAAGCCTGTGGGACTTGTTTCCCGATATTGTGGATACTGACTTCTACAGGCAATTTCAGCGGGCACTTAGCGAGCAAACGTCGATTCAGTTTGAGTATCTTTACACTGCCTGGAATCGCTGGTACGAGCATCGGGTTTATCCTGCACCCGATGGTCTGACGGTTTTTGCCGCTGACATTACCGAGCGCAAGCGCGTTGAAGACGAAAGGAAACGGACTGAGAACGCTGTGCGCCAGAGCGAGGAGCAGGCGCGGCTGGCTATCAAAGTGGGGCGGCTGGGGACTTGGCGCTACAGCCTCACTACCCACTGGGTGGTACTAGACGAGCGGATGCGGGAGATCTGGGGTGAACCTGCGGCGGTAGAAGCTTTGCCGCTGCCCCAGGTGATTGCACGGATTCACCCGGACGATCGCGAACGGGTTGCGATCGCAATTAACGCCGCCCTAGCCCCGGGCACAGCTGGCATCTATGAGGCCGACTACCGCATCATTTGGAATGACGGGAGTGAGCGGTGGGTCTCTGCTAACGGGCAGGCGCAGTTTGCTGATAAAGGGGCATCGCAGCAACCAGTTGGTTTCTTTGGAACTGCCCTCGACATTACCGATCGCAAGCAGGCAGAAATGGCGTTGGCGGCTCAAGAGCAGCGCTATCGATACATTTTTGAGGCCGTCAACGTTCCCATTTGGGAAGAAGACTTCACTGAGGTAAAAGCTGCCATTGACCAGCTCAAAGCAGCAGGGATTCAAGATTTTCGCCAGTACTTCAATGAGCATCCGGACTTTGTGCAGCAGGCAGTTGGCATGGTGCACCTAAGAGACGTTAATCAGGCAGCTCTACAGCTGTTTGGGGCTCAAAGCAAAGCAGAGCTGTTAACCTCTCTTCACCAGATTTTTACGCCCGAAACCCAGGACGCCTTTATCGCTGAACTGCTCTCTATCGCAGCAGAAGAAACTTACTTCGCTGCCGAAACCGTCCTACAAACCCTACAGGGCGATCGCCTCTATGTCTGGTTTGCCATCACCTTTCCACCTGCAGCCGCCTATGACCGAGTGCTGGTTTCGCTGGTAAATATGAGCGATCGCAAGCGGGCCGAAGAAAACCTTCGTCTGAGCGAAAATCGCTACCGCACCCTAGCCAACGCAGTGGCCCAGCTGATGTGGGTGAATAATGCCCAGGGTAAGGTTCAGTTTTATAACCAGCAGTGGCAGGCCTACACGGGAGTTGATGATTTAGAGCTAAACGTGGGGCTGTGGGCAGATATCCTTCACCCCGATGATCTTCAGCCCACCTCAGAAAAAAGAGCAAAAGCCATCCAAGCAGGTGAAGCCTACGAGGTAGAATGCCGCCTCAAGCGGGTTGATCAAACCTACCGCTGGCATCTGGCCCGGGTGGTGCCGCTGAAAGACGATCAGGGCCAAATCCTTTATTGGTACGGCACCGCCACCGATATTGACGATCGCAAACAGATCGAAGCAGAACGAGAACAGCTCTTAGCCAGAGAACAGGCCGCTCGAGAAGCCGCCGAAACCGCAAACCGCATCAAAGATGAGTTTTTGGCAGTTGTCTCCCACGAGTTGCGATCGCCCCTCAACCCGATTCTGGGCTGGTCTAGGCTGCTACAAGCCAACCGACTAGACCCAATTAGGACACAGCAGGCACTCACCACCATTGAGCGCAACGCTCAGCTACAGGCCGAACTGATTGAAGATTTGCTCGATGTGTCTCGCATCCTGCAGGGCAAACTCAGCCTCACCGTTAGCCCAGTGAACCTGACGTCTATTGTCAAAGCCGCAATTGAAACCGTGCGACTTGCTGCAGAAGCCAAATCTATTGAGGTGAGGAGTGAGGAGATAGGAGATAGGAGCCCAGCGCGAGTAAATGCCTCTCTCCTTCCGCCCATCTCTTCGCCTCCTATGGTATTAGGCGACCCCACTCGTCTACAGCAGGTGGTGTGGAACCTGCTCTCCAATGCCGTGAAATTTACGCCAGCTGGGGGGCAGGTTGAGGTGAGGCTGTCCCTAGTTACGGGTGAGCAGGCATTGGCCCCAGGTTCTGAACCCCACGTCCTAGAATCAGGGGCGCATGACAGATTTGCCCAAATCACTGTTAGCGATACTGGAAAGGGCATTGCGCCTGACTTTCTGCCCCACGTGTTTGACTACTTTCGCCAGGCCGACAGCGCTACCACCCGTAGTTTTGGCGGGCTGGGCTTAGGGCTTGCGATCGTGCGGCACCTGGTCGAACTGCACGGGGGTACTATTCGAGCCGATAGTCCCGGTGAGGGCCTGGGGGCCACCTTTACGGTGAGGATGCCGCTCATGCCGACTCAACCAGCGGTCAGCCAGGATTTTCAGCTGTCAGAACCTACCCTTGATTTGAGCGGTATCCGAGTTTTAGTGGTAGACGACGATACCGATACCCGAGACTTTACGGCTTTTCTATTGGAACAGGCCGGAGCCAAGGTGATCACATCAACCTCTGCAGCAGAAGCAGTCGCCGCGCTAACCCAATATCACCCCGATGTCCTGGTTAGCGATATTGGCATGCCCGGCACCGATGGCTACATGCTGATCCGGCAGATCAGAGCTTTGTCGTCAGAGCAGGGGGGGCAAATACCTGCGATCGCACTTACCGCCTATGCTGGAGAGTCCGATCAACAGCAGGCACTCCAGGCAGGCTTTCAACGGCACGTCTCCAAACCAGTAGAGCCCGAAGTCCTGTTACGAACGATTGACGCGCTAACCCGGCACCGCCAGCCCAAATAAGGCTGATACCAATTCTCTAAATAGCCGCTACTCATCCACCCATCCATCTACTTCCCCACCCCCCTATCTGAGCACTTTTTCCTGGAATTGGTATTAGCCCTGCTATTGCTAGCCGTGAAAAACCCACTGCCCTTGAAGCAAGGCAGTGGGTTAAGAGTAAGAGATGGAGAGTCTTCACATTTGACGCTTGAAAGCTGCCTAGAAAGCAGGTAATTACACGAGTGCCGTCTGTACGCTATGGCGAACTACAGCCCTGGGTTTTTAGTAAGCTCTGCGGGCAAAAGCATAGTAGAGCCAGAGCGCGATAACAGCGCCAACAACTGAGAGAACAACTCCCCCAAGGCTCAGTCCAGCAGCGGTCAAAGCTAGAGTTCCTGTGGTGAGCAGGCTATACAGGCTACCCCCAATAAAGGCCCCTACGATGCCGAGCAGCAGCGTTCCCAGAATGCCGCCACTTTGGTAGCCAGGGTAGATAGCCTTTGCGATCGCACCCGCAATCAAACCTAATACAATCCAAGCCAGAATATTCATGGGTTCCCTCTAAGTAAAATGCTTTAGAATCAGCCGGAAAATTTTATCGATTACCTTAAGCAGGCTAGAAGCCCCTGTTGTTTTATGTCGCTATTTATTTGTTGTTTGAGAAGCAGGCGAAACTGCTTTCCTATGTTTTCTAGCGTATAGGTAATAGACAGAACTTTTGACTATCTAGAGGGAGAAAGCGAGCTGAGCTCAAGTATGAAGATGCGCCATGCCTGTAGGCTGAGATGGCTTGATTGCAGCCCTAACTAAAGGAGGAGCGCAGCCTGCCTCACTTAACTACTCGCTTCTTCGCCATCTTTCGGCGGAAAAAAGAGAGGCACCCAACACCGCATTAGCACCACCAATTAGCAAATCTTGTTGTGAAAATATTAGATACAGTCCCCCCAGCACCATGAACAAAGCAATGATATTCACAATTGATTGTGCGATCTTGTCCTTTCGTTGTGGCCTCATTGTCCGACCTATATCCTAGTGAGAACTCTTTGCCGAGGATAGCTTTTTACAAGATACAGCTTCCCTCATTCCACCTCCGGTACTCCACAAAACAATCATTGCCCCTCAGTACTCACATACATAATTCTCAAAGGATTTCTGTCACTGCGATCGCAGCGCGGCTTCTCCCTACTCTCCTCATAACAGATCCTCATACAGAGGTTGCTATAGACCCTGCCCTGTGGAAAGCGAACTGCGGGCATGACTTTGCCACTGCTTTGCCCGCAATGACAGCAACGTATTACAAGTCTTGGCGCTGACATACAGAGATTGCTTCGCTTCGCACTTTGCGAGAAACAAACCACGCAATGAACTGGCGTGTTACAGGCTTTGGCTTTATCGGGCTAGCAGGGTGAGTTAATACCGTATCGCAACACATCAGCTTGCTATGCGATCAAACCCATCCACTTATTCACTTATATACCCATCCACCCATCTACCAGTCGGACTAAACCAACCGACTTTACCCAACCCCTTAAACATCCCGAACCTCAGCCTTCAGGCTACGCATTATGCCCAAAAAGTCTGAGTGAAAAGACCGAGAAAGCATTTACAACATAAGTAATAGAAGTAACAAGCGCCAGTCAGTGTTGATAGAGCTAAGGCAACCGACGAACGCAACTGTTTTATAGCCGCAGTAAAACCATCATGGCGGCAACCGGGCTTCAGGGTGCAGATAAACACAGGAATACGGTCGCTTAGAGAGTTAGCAAGCTGAAACTAGTTATGCACCACTACACCAACGAGAAGCGTTATGGGCTGACCGTCAGCCATGCCTTCAAAACACTCTCGCTCTGTCTACCTAATAATGGGCATCCGGTGATCGTCCTCAACAATAATGGGGCTCATACAGTCAGCGCCCACCCAATCGATCGTCGGCAATTTTCTGCCTTCTGTGCTCTAGTGGAAGTCGCAGACGCTCTGTTGCCCGTACTGGATCTCGTCTTTAGTAGTAGCGGAAAAGACGTTTTAGAGAGTTGTGGCTGGCAGCTAGTAAATCAGACTGTAGAGCCTGTAGAGTTGGTTCACGAACTGGTGCCCAAATCCAATGGCGCGGGCCAGCGGCTACAAAAGACAGCCGACTTGAGCCTGGTTGAAACAGAGCTAGCGGTAGCTAGCTAGCCGCAACGTGCCTTGGCTGGTTGTGCGATCGCAAACCTCGTACCAGGCCTCACAAACGGCTCGTGGTAGCTAGGGACAATATTTTTAATAAAATGGGCGATACTGGATTCGAACCAGTGACCCCTTCCGTGTGAAGGAAGTGCGCTACCACTGTGCTAATCGCCCTTGCGGTTTTTCATCCTACCACAGCTTAAAGAGACTGGGTGGGTAGAGCCGCTGAAGTTGCGCTCAAAAAACCGACTTTTTCCTAGGATCAGGCCAGATCCGGTGGAATAGGAGCAGCGCCCTGAGTCTGCTGAAGCTGGGTCTGCACCAGATTTTGCACATCCTGGCGGCGCACTTCAACGCCCTGGTTCAAGTTTCCGGGAGTTTCAAAAAAGATAATGCTATCGATCGGCTTGAGCGCCAGCATTTGAAAAATAATGTGGATGACGGGCACCGGCAGCGCCATCACCTGAGGGTCTTTAATTGAGTGAGGGCCAGCGGCCACATCCTTCAGCGATGGGAAAGCATAGACAATGTTTTTGCGGGCCTCCGGCTCAGTGCGGCTGCTTAGCGTCGTCATGACCCAACCCTGCTCTAGATTCTGCAGAATATAGTACTGGTCGTACTTTAGCTGGCTGGCGATTGCTTTTAGCGTGGGTGCGATCGCAACTACCGCATCCCCTGTGACCCCATCGCTGGGCGCTGTCTCGATCAGCGATTGAACTTGCGCATCTAGATCCATAAAATTTCTTCAATCCTTTGTGTCACTTCATTGCAAGGTATGTCTAAACCTTAATCTAGTGAGCAACTGGTCAGGCCCCCTAGCCATTTTGGCAGGTAAAAGGGTTAACTATAGTAAGGAGCGTCTACCACAATTCACCTACCCAGGGAGGGATTACAAAACCTCCTGAATTACTTTGTGCTAGGTTTGGCTAAACAATATCCATCGGGGTTAACCTATCGCTCGAGCGTGGACGCACTGTACAACACCCTATTCAGTGAGCTAAGAGACGCCACCAACGCCTCCGCATCTGCCTGCGAAGCCGTCGCTAAGCGCCTTGACTACGAAGTCCAACGCATTTGTACCGAGAGCGAGCGGATTCAAGATTCAGGCGAGACCGATACCTGGGCCATGACCCTGGGCAAACATCGGCTCAAACAGTGCCTGAAATACTATAGCTTGGGCTCCCACCAAGGCCGAATAGAGCTACACAGCACGCTCAGTGCGATCATTTACCGTTACATCACGCCGCCGCAGGTTCAGACCAGCTACCAGGCTCGTCTCAACCTGATCGAAGACTTTCTCCAGGGCTTTTATGTCGAAGCCCTCAACGCCTTTCGGCGGGAAAGCCAGATGCCAGCCACCTACCAGCCGCGAACGCTGCTGGAGCTGGCGGAATACATGGCTTTTACCGAGCGCTATGCCAAGCGGCGAATTCCGCTGCCGGGGCGGCGCAGCCAGCAGCTGATCATTTTGCGGGCCCAGACCTTCTCCAAGCAGCAGCCACCCGAAGTAGCGATTGACATCGAGCAGGCCACCGACCACGGCGGCTCTGGCGACAGTGACGAGCCTCGGCCGATCACCTCTCAGCAGCGGCTGCGGGAGGAAATGATCGCTCAGAGCGACGAACTGCCCGAAGATTCGCTGCGCGATCGCATCGTTGAGGAGCTGCTAGCCTACCTCAAAGAGCGCGATCAGGAAGACTGCGCCGACTACTTCGCGCTGCGGCTACTAGATCTGCCCACCCCTGAGATCGAATCCATGCTGGGCCTTTCGCCCCGCCAGCGAGACTACCTGCAGCAGCGCTTTAAGTACCATCTAATCCGCTTTTCCCTGTCCCACCACTGGGAGCTGGTACACGAGTGGCTAGAGGCCGACCTAGAGCGCAATCTGGGGCTGACCCCCCAGCAGTGGCAGGCTCTGCAAGACACCCTCACCCAAAAACAGGCTAAACTGCTGATGCTTAAGCAGCAGGGCGAACCCGATTCTGAGATTGCCAAAGTCCTAGGACTAACTCCAACGCAGTTTCAGAAAAATTGGTCAGCCTTATTAGAGCAGGCGTGGGAAATTCGTAATCTATAATTTCCGGATGTATGTGAAATAGCGATGAAGAGAGACACAGAAATCATCAGGGATATCTTGCTTTGGCTCCTTAGCGATCCTAAGCCGACTAGCTCGACCTTGTCAGGTATGCCCCTGAATGTGTCCCTCTCTGAGGCAGCCCCCTCTGGGGCAGCGCCCTCTGGGGAAGCCCTTTTTAGGGAAGGTCGTGTCGACGGGGTAGATGATTCCTGGGATCCCTTTGAATCAGAAGCCTTTGCCGTAGCTGACTTAAACCCTGGGCTAATACGCCCAGACGCTTTACCCCATCCTGTTTCTTTGGGAGAAATACCCGCTGTGCAAGACCGTTTTCAAGCTCTTATTAAACGCCGACTGCGCCTAGAAATTGAGCGCCGTCCGCCCCGCTTCCCCTGGGAGCAGGGCATTCAAGACTATCCAGAGTGGTTGATGGGAGAGGCCCCTGCAGCTCCTGTCTGGATAGAGCAGCTGCGCCAACTCAAGCTGCCCACCCTGCTGCCCGACGAGGTGCTAGTCACCCTGCTGCAGCACTGCCAGGATTTAGCCCGGCAGCCGCTAAAGTCGGGCGTGCGGCTGGTTAAAGCCGTAGAGGCTTTGTTTCCGGGGCAGCCCCAGACCTTAGAAAATATGGCCCGCATGGTGTTGACCCCGGCCTACCGATCTGGTCGCACCCCCGAACCGCTCACCCTCGACTACGAAAGCGCCAACACCCAGCAGCAGGTTGCCTTGGCTATGCTGGCTGCCCAGGAGATTTTTCAATCTCTGACGCTAACCCTGTCGGCCCTTGAACCGAGCGTACAGCGGCAGTGGGTTACCCCAGTGGGCCTGCTGACGCTGACGGCTACTTACCAGGTTGAAGGAAGCCGCATTCAGGTTCAGGCTGTGCTGCCGCAGGCGGGCTACCTGCATCTAGAAGGCGTGCGGGCTGAGAAAGACCAGCCCGGTGAACTGGTAGCTATGCTAGAAGCGCCCCAGGCTGAGCAAACCTACTCGGTGACTGTGGGGCTGTTAGAGTCTCAGTCGCCGCTGCAGTTTACGCTGATCTGGCTAGGTGGCTCAGAGCCCTAGTCCCAGAATTCGTAGGCCCAAAATCTGTGGGCTAGGATAGGAGCACCTTTCTTATCCTGAGTGCGTGTGACTGCAAATCTGAGTCGTTCAGACGCCTCCTCATTCCGGAGCGCGTTTAGAACCGAGTCTTCTGAAATTGAGGACTCTATTCTCCTAAGGGTGCTGGTGCAGCTGCTGGTCACTCTGGGAATTGCCTCTGTCTCCATTGCTGCTTCTGGCGTTACTCAAACGTCGCTGTGGATTTTGCTGGCGATTCCTCTGAGTGCCCTGGGTGCCTACTTTAGCTGGCACAGACGGCGACAGCGCAACATTGCTATTAAGTTTTTCATTGCCATCGGTATGCTGATGGCGCTAGCGGGGCTGATTTCGCGCCTGCTCAACGAACCGGGAGACACCCGGATTTTGCTGGCTGTACTGCTGATTCAGCTGCAGGTGCTGCACAGCTTTGACTTGCCGCGCCGCAAAGATCTGGGCTATTCCACGATCATCGGCCTGATTTTGCTGGGAGTAGCCGCTACAATCAGCCAAACTCTCGCCTTTGGGCCGCTGCTGCTGCTTTTCTTGGGGGTAGCGCTGCCGGTGCTGGTGCTAGACTACCGCTCCCGGCTAGGGCTGCTGTCGCAGTCGTGGGATCAGGTTGGGCTGCAGTTAGCTCCCCGCCGATTAGGGGCTGTACTGCTGATGACGCTGGCTCTGGGGCTGGTGATTTTTTTGTGTCTGCCCCGGCTGCCGGGCTATCAGATTCGCAACTTCCCGGTTAGCTCCACGGTTGACTACCAGGGCAACTTCAACGGTCAGAACATCATCAACCCTGGCTATGTGACTCAGGGCGCAGAGGGCGGCAGTCAGACGGGAGAAGGCTCTACTGGAGCGATTCAGCAGACTGGCAAACTGACTGGGCCGGGGGTAGTCGATACGACTTCCTATTACGGCTTTAACCAGCAGATGAACCAAAACCTGCGCGGCACCATGACGCCTCAGGTGGTGATGCGGGTGCGATCGCAAGCCCCTGGTTTTTGGCGAGTGCTGGCCTTTGACCGCTACACGGGCCAGGGCTGGGATATGTCTCGCAACGAGACGGTGATCACCCTAAAGCGCTCCAGCTTTTCCTATCAGATGTTTTTGCCGTGGCAGGGGCAGAAGGGTGGCGGTCGGGAGGTGATCCAGACCTATACGCTGGTGGAAGACTTTCCTAACCTGATTCCAACGCTGCACCAGGCCCGCGAACTGTATTTTCCGACTCAGGAAGTAGCGATTGACCCCGAAGGCGGCCTGCGAGCGCCGGTTAGCCTGGAAAAGGGCATGACCTACACCGTGGTATCGCAAGTGCCCTATCGCGATCGCACCCAGCTACGCGAGGCCGGAACCGACTACCCCGACCCCATCCGCAGGTACTATCTGGACGTTCCCGAGGGCATTCGCGAGCGGGTGCGACAGCAGACCGAAGAACTACTGGCCACAGCCCCTAATCCGCTGGAAGATCCCTATGAGATCTCTTTATACCTGGCCCAGACCTTAAAGCAGCGCTACACGATTGAGCCAGAACTGCCCTTTTTTAATCAGAACGAGGATCTGGTTGAATCTTTTTTGTTTGACTACCAGGGCGGCTACCCTGACCACTTTTCCACTGTGATGACTATCATGCTGCGCTCGATCGGCATTCCCACCCGCTTAGTGGTCGGCTTTGGTCAGGGCGAGTTTAACCCCTTCACCGGCTTTTACATCGTTCGCAACACCGACGCCTACGCCCTACCGGAAGTCTATTTTCCAGAGTATGGCTGGTTTGGCTTTGACCCCATCCCCGGTCATGAGGTGCTGCCTCCCTCCCTGCGCCAGTCTGAAACCTTTAGCCTGGTGCGCCAGTTTTGGAACTGGATTGCGGGCTGGCTGCCCTCCCCCGTTACTGCTGTTCTAGACGGCCTAATTCAGCTGTTTACCAGACTGCTGACTCAGCTCTTTGTGGTCATCGCCCGCCTGTTTGGCCAAGACTGGGCCGCTATTATCTTGGGCTTTGCTGGTGCTACGGCACTGGCCTTTTTGGGCTGGCTCGGCTGGCAGGGCTGGCAAAGCGGCTGGCGACGCTGGCGACTCAGCCGCCTCCCCGCCATGGAACGCCTCTACCAACAAATGCTAGACCGTCTAGCCCACCAAGGCTTTACCAAACGTGCCAGCGAAACTCCCCTAGAGTTTGGCCAGCGCCTCTATCAGCAGGCTCAGGCCCAACCCGCCCAAATCGTCAACGAAATCTCCCACGCCTACGTCCGCTGGCGCTATGGCAATGAAGACCCGAACCTGAGCCATCTGCAGCGGCAGTTGCGATCGCTCAAGTTTGGGTCTAAGAAGCGGCGAGTGATTCAGGGGTAGGGGAGACGCAGGGAGGGGGAAAGAGGGTGGGGAAGGTGAGGGGGGTGAGGGGGGTGAGGAAGGTGGGGAAGTGAGCCATCCCCCTACCTCCCCCATCTCCCCTACCTCCCCCATCTCCCCTACCTATGCGATCGCACGTCCCTCCGGTCGCCCAAAGTACACATAATGAGCGAAGCCCGAGGGCAACCCGCCTGCTTCAACAGCGGCGGCGACGTCGGGGTTGCCTGCTAGGTAAGCGCTTTCGGTGAACAGGCTGCTGGGGTTGCGGCCTTCGCTGGTGCCGAAGGAGACAAAGTGCTCTAGGCCATCGGAGAAGCTACCTCCCTGTACGGCGGTAGCGACGTCGGGGTTTTGGCTTAGGTAGAAGGCTTCGTCATACAGGGCAATGCCGGGGACTCGGCCTTCGCGGATGCCAAACTCGACGTAGTGCTCGAAGCCGCTAGCGAGGGCACCAGCCTGTACGGCGGCAGCCACATCGGGGTTACTAGCTAGGTAATTGGCCTGGTTAAAGAGGGGGCTGCCGCTGCGGCCTTCGATATGGCCGAATAGCGCAAAGTGCTGGAAGCTGCTAAAGGCACCCGCTGCTACGGCAGCAGCCACATCGGGGTTTTCGCTCTCGTAGGTGGCACTGTCAAAGAAGCGGCTCGGGTCGCGGCCCTCAAACTGGCCGAATTCGACAAAGTGCTCAAAGCCGCTTTCGAGGCTGCCCGTTAGAACGGCGACGGCTACATCTTGGTTTTGGCCCAGGTAGTAGGTTTCGTCGAACAGAGCGCCTAGACTGAGTGCTCCAGTTTCTACTGGGGTATAGTTCAGCTCTTCGCCAATCGTAGCCAAGCCCCGAACAAACTGCTCGAAGCCGACAAAGAACGGCTGGTTGGCGTCTAGCACAGGCACTGGAAGAGGGCCAGGATCGGTGAGGGTGGTCTGGTAAATAGAGACCGTCTTGCTGACCTCATGGGAGAGCACCAGCAGGTTTTGTCCGTTGGGGCTTTCAGCGGCGGGAATGTACAGTACACCTTCGGTACTGATGTCTTCGGGGCTGCGTAGATACTGGACGAAAACGGGGGCCAGTGGGTTGCTGATGTCGTAGGCCAGCACGCCGCCGCCTGCTCGCTCTAGCCCAACAAAGGCAAAGGGCGTGTCGCCAATAAAGCCGGTGGTCACGGCTTCGGGTTCGGGGCCTTTGTCGTCGGAGCGGGTATCTACCAGAGCTGGGTCGCCGTTATTGGCATTGAACAGATCGGGGGTGAGCGAGGCTACGATCCGCTCGATCTCGTCGCCACTGTCGTAAACCAGTTCGCCTGCGCTGTTCCAGACCGAGAAGGAGCGCGCGCCGTAGGCAAAGAGCTGGCTGTAGGTATCAGTTGGGCCGCGGCCGTCAATCCTGGAGACATTGAGGCGGCCCAGGTTTTCCTCTCGCTGTAGAACTTCGGCGTTGGGGAAGGCGGTGGGATTTAGCGTCAAGGAGCTTACGCGAGCATCCTCGTCGCGGGCATCGCCCTCGTTGGCTGTCAGGTAGTAGGTCTGGCCGCCCACTTCGATCGATGCGATCGCATCTGGCATATACAGACCAAACACAGGCAAATTGCGTAGGTTGATGCCGCCATCGCGATCGCTGGCATCGAGGCCATTACCTGGCTGGCTGTGGTCTTTCACACCTAGGGGCACTAACTCAACCACTGAGGCCGAGGCAATATCGACAACAGCTAGGGCGTTATTCTCCTGCAGGGTGACAAACGCCTGGGTGCCGTCGGGAGAAATCGCGATGTACTCCGGCTCGAAATCGGCAGCGGCAGCTACACCGGGGAAGATACGGATACCTTGCGATCGCAGCGCGTTCTCTTGGCCGTTGAACTGGGTAAAGCCTACTTCAGTTACCGTAGCGGCTTCCACCCCATTGGAAATATCGATAATGCTGATCGATCCATTGGGGTTCACACCTTCAAGAGGCTCCCCTTCGTTGGCAACCAACACCTTGGTGCCGTCGGGGGTAAAGGTGAGCATGTCGGGCAGCGATCCGACGGTGACAGACTTCAGCAGGACGCCCTGGGCATTGAAAAATGCCACGACCCCGGCATCGGTAATCGGGCTGGCGTCGATGGCAGCGGCGATAATGCCGTTTCTGGCAGCCACACTGTTGACCGTAGCCCCCAGCTCAGAGATATTGATTAGCCCAAGGCTCACTGGGTTGCTGGGGTCAGCGATATTGACAATTTCAATGCCGGAGCCCGTTGTGACAAAGAGCCGCTGCGATTGAGCGTCATAAGTTGAGATTTCCGCACCAGCAGTTTGAATACGGCCAGTAAAAGAAAACAAGCTAGCCTCACTGAGCGCATCAAACCGCTCAGACAGGTTTTGGATGCGGGTATCTAGCAGCGGGACTGTATCGGCCTGGCTGAAAGGAGTCTCAGCAGAGAAATTGGCCAGCAGGTACTCGGCCAGAGCATCTTGCTCGGTGCCATCGTTGGCAAAAGTGGCCTCTCCTGTACGCCCGGATAGCTGAGGGATTTGCAGGTTGACTCGCTCTCGGTCGGGGAAGGGGTAGCCATCACCACCCGTTGCCAAAAAACCGAGCGTCACCACTCGGAAGGTGCGATCAGGGTTGCCCACAACTTCCCCGTTACGGACCACAGTATCTTGCACCGCTCCCTGTTCATCAATCACGACCAAGCTCTGAACCCGGTCGTTGGCTGGAGCGGTAGGGTCAAAACTAAAGTTGATGCCGCTCACTTGGGGAAACGCACCGGGCGTTGCCCCAGGCCTGACACCCGAAACGCCATGCTCCACCAGGGCTAACAGTTCCTGAGCCGTCACCGTTACCAGCGCAAGATCATTGTTGAAGCGCAAGCTGTCGGAGAGATCGAGTTGGGAAATGTCGCCTTCTTCCTTGCCTGCCAGGGGATTGGCTGCTGGGGGTAACTTTTCCACCTCGCTCACCTCGGTGGAGCCAGGTGGCGCGCTGATAATGCCAATGTCGTTGCGGATGCCGCCCCCATTCCTGATGGAGATAACAGTGCTAGCATCGACAGTCTTGGCATAGGCCAGGTTAGCATCGGCCGTCAGGTTGCCCAGGTTGGTTTCCTGGGTGCGTACATCCTGGCGGGTACCGTTGAGGAAAACAGTAGTTTTGCCAAAGATAGTTCCATCCAACTCGGCAATGACCGTCCCAATGGCATCCGCAATTTCTTGAATGCGAGGGTTAACCAGCTCCGCTGCACCTAAATCAGCTACGCCCTGCTCATCAGTAGCGTAGGCACCACTGATGTTGGGGTTATAGCTATCGGGAATGATGTTGCCATTGGCATCAAATTGAATCACCAAGCGACCGACGTACTTGTAATTGCCGTCGGTGTTGACAATGGCTATGGGGTTGCCACCAGCATCGGTTGTGAAAATGGGATAGTCCCCTTGCTTAGTGTCCCCAGTCCGCAGACGGTCGTTTTCGTCCGTTAGCCGAGTGTTGGAACCACCCGCCACAATAATGTCCACGTTGCGAAGCCGAGTCGCCAGCGCTTGTTCAATGGCGATCTGCTGCATATGCGCCAGCAAAACCACTTTATCTAGGTCTGGGTTAGCGACCAGCAGCGCATCGACATCTGCCTGGATGACTGCAGCTAAGGCATCAAGCTCAGCAGGCGAGGGGTTGCCGCTAAAGGGGGAGGGGGTAACCTCAACGGTACCTGGGTTAGAGATTGCCCGCAGGGTAGGCGTGGTGGCCCCGACAACGCCTACCTTCTCGCCATTGACTGTAATGATTGTGCTAGCGGCGATGCGGCCAGGAATGGTGCTAGCTTCCTGGCCGTCTGCAGTTACCAGAGAAGCCAGGTCGCCGTTAGGAGCAAAGTTTAGGTTGCCGCTCAGGTAGGGAAACAGCGCCCCAGGATACGGGGAGCCTGAAGCACTGGTACTAGGCCGCAGCAGTTCGCCGATCTGGCCGGTGCCCAGGTCAAATTCGTGGTTGCCAAATGCGATCGCTTGGATGCCCAGCTCATTTTGGATTAAGATATCGCCCCGACCCGCGCCGCCAAAGGCCGCCAGGCTGGCGCTGAAGAAGGCTCCTGGAATGTAGGCATCTCCTGAGGACAGAGTCAGCGTATTGGCAAACCCAGGTGCGCCGTCCTCATCTAGATCTTGAAGTCTGAGCGCTTCTAGCACCGCAGAAAATCGAGGCGCATCTTCAATCGCAGGAATTCCAGCTTCCTGGTCAGCAACGTGGAACAACTGCAGGGTAAAGTTTTCCATCAACCTGATTCCTAAATTTAGTCCAACAACCAAAGGGGGGCTAGCCAAACGGACGCAAGGATCTGTGCTCATGAAGTTTGCCAATTGGCCGAACTTTTGAGCGCGGTGCCTATTTGCTGCTACATCAGTGACGGTTCAGCCAGGTTAGCGACACCCGGAGGTTGCTGAGGTGTCGCTACTGGGCGAACAAAAATAACCTTTCTAGAACCACACGGCCTGGGCTGGGCCAGATAAACCTCTATACCAACCGCAGCGGGCAATTGGTGCTGCTCAGATGAACAGGGGTTTTGCTTCTCTCGCTACTGAACAAGAGCGCGAATACTGAAACAATGATGTCAAGCCTCGACCGTTAATACACTGAACAACCAGTGTTAAATCGTGCCTAGTCAACATTAAAAAAAGCCTACAAAAAAGGATAAGAATCGTTTAAATAAGGAAAAAGTTGCTTGTTAGAGAAAGGCCGCACAGTTGTGGGATGAGGCTGCGATCGCAACATCTGCCAGGTAATATGCCCCGTCTGTGTACTGTTTTTAGGCTCCAATGGGGACGTAGACTATGGGGTGGTGACTTGCTTGGTTTTCCCTTCCCTGCCATTGCCTGCCTATGCCGCGTGATATTCGTCTTCTCAACCTTGGATCTGATTCTGCAGAGCGAGATATTGCCGTTGGCCTAGCCGAATACTTCTACCGCAACTCCACCTACCAAAAGTTTTTCAACAGCAGCAAGACCATTTTGGTCGGCAACCGAGGAGCGGGTAAGAGCGCCATCTTTAAGTACATGGCAGCGGCAGAGGCTCGCAAAAGCCACCTCGTGATTGAACTTTCTCCCGAAGAATATTCCTATGAGCTGCTGTCGCAGTTTCTTCGCAGCGAGCAGGAGGGATCTTGGGGCAAGCAAAGTTCCTACTCAGTTGCCTGGCAGTACCTACTGTACAACCTCATCTTTAAGAAAGTGGTTGAGGAAAAACGAGGGCTCCTATTAGGGCCTCTCAAAGATATCTACGCCTATGTGCAGAACAACCTGCAGAACCAGAACCTTAACTCAGTGGGCATTCTTTTTTCCTATCTCAAGCGCTTAGAAAGTATTAAGCTGAGCAGCTTTGAAAGTTTAAGCAAAACGCGTGAGCTGCAGGCTTTATACAGCCTGGAGGAAATCAAAGGCCTGTTGCCGAGCCTCAAAAGAGTCTTAGAAAAGCTGCGAATCAAAGTATTTATTGATGAGCTTGATAAAGGCTGGGATAACTCTGAAGATGCCAAATATTTCCTGGCCGGGCTTTTTCAAGCCGCCCAAAAGCTCAACCTGATTAGCCCAAATCTGAAAATCTACATTTCCATTCGCCAGGAACTGTTTGACAACATTCCTCAGATTTATGAAGATGCTCAAAAAATTCGGGAAGATGTGGAGGTGATTCGTTGGAGAAAGCCGGAACTGTTAGAGCTGATTGGTCTGCGGATTGCTCACTGCTTTGCTGATCTGCAGGAGGCTCCGGGGCTGCGGCGCTGGAACTCGATTTTTGTCTCCCACCTGCCGGATCATAACGAAGAGTCGGCAGACTATATTCTTGATCGCACACAGCTTCGCCCTAGAGAACTGCTGCAGTTTTGCAAGCTGTGTATAGAGTATTACCGCGAGGGTAAACGCATCACAGAAGACACTATCCTCGCTGCAGAAGAAATCTATTCTGAGCAAAAGATCAAGGATTTAGCTTCAGAATATCGGTTCAAATATCCCCACCTTCTAGATCTCTTTGAAGTGTTTCGGGGCCGCAAAGCCCACTTTGCGAAAGACGAGCTGGAGTATTTGCTGCTGTCGGCTGTCTGCGGCGAGTTGGATGTAGACAGAGCTGCAGACTGGGTGCTGGAGATGGACTATCTGGATCTGAAAAAGCTGCTGTGGCACATCGGTTTTCTCAAGGCCAAGATGCCGAAGCAAATGGGGCAATCGACAGCAGCAAAAGCTGCCTACCTGGGCCACTATGAGCTGCCCACAATCAATTTAGAAAATGTTGAGCACTTCTGCATTCACCCTGCCTTTTGCAGCTTTTTGAGCCTGAAACATTAGATCATGCTCCTCTCTGCCCGGTCGTGCGAAAATCCTTCTATCTGGTGAGGGAAACCGCCAATGCGATGGAGCTCTTTGAGGTTTGTTAAACAGCTGGAGTGGGTGGCCCGGTGTGTCCCAACCTGGTTGGCGGTGCTGGTGTCGGTGGTGTGTTTGGCTGCAGTTGCCCTCTGGGTGCAGGAAGATGTCGTAATTCGCTCACCGCTGGATCTGTTTCAGCGAGATGCGCTGAAAATCTTTTTTGAGAATGCCGAATCTTTTGCGATCGTGGCAGCGGTGATCTTGTACTTCAAGGGCGCACCTGATCGCAAGGCCCAAAAGCACTATGAAGCCTGGCGCATTATTGACAATGCGGCGGCTGGCAAAGTCTCGACCAGCTATGCCCGCTTCCAGGCCTTGCAGGATTTACACCAGGATGGGGTGCCGTTGCGATCGCTAGAAGCCCCCGGCGCAAATCTCACCCAAATCCATCTGCCCGAGGCCCAGCTGATGGAGGCCAATCTAGCCAAGGCCGACCTGCGAGCCGCCTGTCTCCACCGCGCCCAGCTAACTCAAGCGATCTTGCGAGGGGCGAACCTAGAAAAGGCCAACCTCAAGGGAGCCGATTTGCAGGGAGCCGATCTGCGCCAAGCCAACCTCACCCACGCGGATCTAACCGGAGCCGATCTGCGCGGAGCTGACCTCAAAGGCGCAACCTTGCGGGGGGCAGAACTGTGGAAGTCTCAGTTTTTTGGAGCTAATCTGGCCGAGGCCGACCTCAAGTGGGCCGAGCTTCAGGGCCATGAGCTGCATGGGGCCAAGCTTAGCCACACGACGCTACCAGATGGCAGTGTTGAGCAGCAGGATGTTGAGTTTTGGAGCACACAGGCATAAGGGGGACGCAGCGGCGCAAAGCAGAGAGCCAGGGAATTTAATTCCCTGGCTCCATCAGACTGCTAATTTAACGCTCTCTGCTTATGCCCCGACGGCTTCCTTCGCCGCATAGAGCACTTCAGCGTTGATCTCGGAGATGTTGCGATCGCGCGCAAACTTCTCCGTATTACGCTTCACCTTGCCGCGTACAAAGCCAGGGATCTTGTTGAGTTCGGCTAGGCCGTCGCGAGTCCAGCCCATGTCAGATCCGGCAGAGACGGTCTTGGTAATCACTTCCTTGGTGTCGTGGCCGCCAAAGAACTCTAATAGGTGATCTTCCATGCCTAGGGTGAAAGAGTTGTAGACCAGATCGACGATCTGGTTGGCTCCTTCATAACCCAGGAAAGGCCGATAGCCCACCGGGAAGTTTTGAATGTGAATCGGTGCAGCAATGACGCCGCAGGGGATGTTCAGGCGCTTGCCAACGTGACGCTCCATCTGGGTGCCGAAGATGGCAGCAGGTTCGAGACGTGCGATCGCATCGCCAATCGCCCCGTTGTCATCGCTCACCAGCACCTCATCGCAGTACTCGCCCACCTGCTCCTGGAACCAGTCAGCATCGTACTTGCAGTAGGTGCCTGCCAGCACTACATGAATGCCCATTTCCCGCGCCAGAATCTTGGTCATGGCGGCAGCATGGGTGTTGTCGCCAAACACGACCGCTTTTTTGCCCGTCAGGTTTTGGCAGTCAATCGAGCGAGAAAACCAGGCCGCCTGCGAGACAAAGCGAGTCTGCTCATCGATAAAGCCGTCGTAGTCAACGCCTGCTCCCTGCTCATTGAGGACAGCCTGAATCTTGCGAATGCAGCGCGCCGTCTCTACAATGCCCATCGGCACAATATCCACATAAGGCATGCCATACGCCTCCTGCAGATACTCGGCAGTCATCATGCCGACTTCCCGGTACGGCACCAGGTTAAACCAAGCGCGGGTCAGGTTCTTAAGATTGTGCACTGAGGCATGATCGGGAATCACTTCGTTGATTTCAATCCCCAGATCCGCCATGAGCCGCTTCAGCTCAGTGCCGTCGTGATTGTTGTGAAAGCCCAGTGTAGTCAGACCGATAATGTTGACCGAGGGCTTTTCAGTTTTGCCCTGGGGCCTATCGCCCTTTTTCTCGGCTTTGGCCAGATAATACTGAACAATCTGCTGTAGCGTTCGATCGGCTGCCTGCAGCTCATTGACACGGTAGTGGTTGACATCCGCCAGCAGCACATCGCCGCGCGAATCGATTTGAGCCCGCTCGACAAAGTTTTCCAGGTCTTCCTGCAGAATGCTAGAAGTACAGGTCGGCGTCAGCACAATCAGATCAGGCGACTCTTCCTTATCCTTTCGAACAATATTGTCAACGACCTTTTCCTGCGAACCTCGCGCCAAAACGTTGCGATCGACAACGCTAGTGGTCACAGGTGTAAAGTCCCGCTCCCGCTCCAGCATGGAACGCATCACATTAAAATAGTCATCCCCCAACGGCGCATGCATAATTGCGTGCACGTTCTTGAAGGACGTAGCAATCCGTAGAGTGCCAATATGCGCCGGGCCTGCATACATCCAGTAGGCCAGTTTCATGGGTTAGTCTCCCGCGTTCCGTTCAGTGTGAATTTGCCGAAACACCTGAACCGAATTAGCCGACAGAGATTTTTCCCTCAATGAAGCAGTTGCTTCAGCGAGTGGGGTTGCCACTCACAAGTTCCACCTTAGATGAATTCCACCGCAGGTGCGATCGCTGAAATATTTGTTAACTAGCCCCCACCCACCTACCCATCTACTCATCCACCCCTCCACCCAGCTACTACCCCTCAAACACTTGTCTCTGCGCCTCCAGCAGATCTTTGATGCCGCTTTCAGCCAAATCCAAGATTTGATCCATTTGCTTGCGGCTAAAGCTGCCCTCTTCCGCAGTGCCCTGCAGCTCGATAATGTCGAGGTTTTCGTCTAATACCGCATTGAAGTCAACGGCGGCAGCGACATCTTCCTCGTACTTGAGATCGAGGAATGCCTCACCTTCGAGCAGACCGACTGAGACGGCAGCGACCTGATGAATCAGCGGGGAAGTTTCTAGTTCACCTGATTGGAGGAGAGATGCGATCGCATCTCTCAGCGCCACATACCCTCCGGTAATGGCCGTGGTTCTCGTGCCCGCATCGGCCTGGAGCACATCAGTATCTACCGTCAATGTCCGTTCGCCCAATGCCTCAAAATCGAGGGTTGAACGCAGACTGCGGCCAATCAATCGCTGAATCTCCTGAGTGCGGCCCGACAGCTTCAAAAGCTCCCGCTGCTGCCGTTGGGGGGTGGCTCCAGGCAGCATTCGATACTCTGCTGTCAGCCAGCCCTTGCCTGTCCCCTCTAAAAACCGGGGCACTCCACGCTGCACCGACACCGTACACAGCACCTGAGTATCGCCACATCTAGCCAACACCGACCCCGCCGAAAACCGGGTAAACTGCCGTTCAAAGCTCACAGGACGCAGCTGATCAGGTCGCCGCCCATCTGGACGCTGCCAAGCCATAGGAATTGCCTCAGAAACCCTCCTTAGAATACAGCAGGCCCAAGGCCATACCGCAGCGTCGTAGGCGCTAATTGGCTAAACCAATGTGAACAGGTTCCGGAGGTGAGTATGGGTTGACTGTTTTAGCAGATGTGGCGTGCTCCCTCAAAAACTCTGCTATAAGTACGCTATATTTAGCCAGGCAAGAGCCCGTTCCCCTTGATATGGTTTCCCAACTCACAACCAGCAACCTCACGGCCATTCCCAAGCCTTCTATCGTTCGGCATCCCTTGCTGCAGACCGTCGAAGGCACCGTTCAAGTTTTTACTTCAGCCCACCGCAGTTTCTTCACCAATGTTATGGTGCAGGCGCTCCGCACCGCCGGACAGGGAACTCCGGTGCTGGTCGTGCAGTTTCTCAAGGGAGGCATTGGTCAAGGGGCAGACCAACCTATGCAGTTGGGGCAAAACCTTGATTGGGTTCGCAGCGACATGGCTCACTGCGTTCATACCTCCGACG
Organism: Pseudanabaena sp. FACHB-2040; assembly: GCF_014696715.1. Lineage (NCBI taxonomy): Bacteria > Bacillati > Cyanobacteriota > Cyanophyceae > Pseudanabaenales > Pseudanabaenaceae > Pseudanabaena > Pseudanabaena sp. FACHB-2040. Next base: position 89,626 of record NZ_JACJQO010000022.1, on the reverse strand, counting down.
TTACCGACGAAGACCGGATAGCCATTCAAGACCTGTGGCAGCACACCCAGCGAGTTGTCCAGCAGGGACGCTATGCCTTGGTCGTGCTAGACGAGCTGAGCCTGGCTATGACCTACGGCCTCATTGCCGAAGCCGAAGTCCTGCATTTTCTCAAGCAGCGCCCGCCTCAGGTAGATGTGGTCTTGACAGGGCCAGCAATGCCCGATTCGATCCTAGAGGTCGCTGATCAGGTCACCCAATTTCGGCGCAACTTCCTCCCTTAATAATCTCCGCAGGTTGGCAAGCACAGCGCGATTAATAGGCCAATCAAACAGGTTAGATTGACCCAAGCAACCTAAACCCACAAATCACACTAAGCCAGGGAAAACCATGATCAAAAACGATGCCTGGATTAATCAAATGGCCCAAGAGGGCATGATTGAGCCGTTTGAGCCAAAGCTAGTGCGCCACATTGACCTAGATACTCTGGGTGTAAAGCGCCCAGTGATTAGCTACGGCCTCTCTTCCTACGGCTACGACATTCGCCTGTCGCCCTCTGAATTTCGCATCTTCCGCCACATTCCTGGGACTGTGGTTGATCCCAAAAACTTCAACCCCGACAACCTAGAACCTACCGCCCTCCGCACCGATGAAAACGGCAGCTACTTTATCCTTCCAGCCCATAGTTACGGCTTGGGAGTTGCGCTAGAAAGAATCTCGGTGCCCGACAACATCAGCGTTATTTGCATTGGTAAAAGTACTTATGCCCGCTGTGGCATTGTCGCCAACCTCACGCCCGCAGAAGCTGGTTGGCGTGGTCACCTGACCCTGGAGTTTTCCAACTCCTCTAGCGCCGACTGCCGCATGTATGCCAACGAAGGCGTGGTGCAGCTCATTTTCTTTGAAGGCGAGCAGTGCCAGGTCAGCTACGAAGCCCGTCGCGGCAAGTACCAAGACCAGCCTGAGCAGGTGACGCTAGCGCGAGTATAAAACTCTTAGTGTAGACGGGCAAATCAAAGCGTACTGGTCTGTCTAGGCCCCTTTTGTGGGTTGGTGTCGAGCTTGCGAGACCCAACAAAGGACTAAACTGTTGGGTTTCGCTCCGCTTAACCCAACCTACAAAAACACAAAATTCCAGCCTAAACGCACTATTATTGCTAGATAAGCGACCACACTCCGCACTCGAGGCGGAGTTTTTTGTGCCTAGCTCAATTTGTTAGCCGAAGCCTAAACTGCTGCTGGCGCTTTCGCCTAAATGGGGTTGTCTGTGAGTTGCGATCGCAACCCACGCTAATTAACTTTCGGTAATGGGCGGTGCCCTTTTCCTCTGTGCTGTTGCGATCGCATTACGCTTTTACAACTAAGGTTGAACTGGCTTGCTTCTTTTTGGTAGTGTCTCGTCTAAGCCGAACAGCGAGCTCAAATGCAGTTTTGTAGAACTTAAGACATTAGAAGCCTTGCAACCCAGGTTTAACCTAAATTCTCTTTAAAAGATTTTATGCATCGCCTCCCCCTATCCCTGGCTGCTGCCTTAGTTCTACTGGGTGCCAGCGAACCTGTCCCACACCTAGAGCCTGAATTGCCTACCGTAGAGGCTATGCTGCCAGAGCTCACCCGCAGCCTAACGCCTAGTGGAGCAGAGCAGGTCTTTGGCCCTCCGGACGAGATTACGGGTAGCGGCCTGCTCATCTACGTTTATCAGGTTGAGTATGAGCATCAGATCTATCTGGGTTTCCCTGGCTATGCTCCAATTACCTATGCAAAGCTGCTGAAACCCAGCGGAGAGTTAGTCGAGATACCGTTACGTGACTAGAGCACTTGCCCGGGGGTTATAAGTCCCCTACGTGGGATAGGCAAAGCAAAGCGTACTCATCATTAAATTTAGCGGTTAATATCAAGACGGCACTGCATTTCTTGCAATACATTGTCTTCACAGTTGCAGCTATAGATCTACTTCTTGTATATCTATTGAAAAGTCAATCCACCTGTCATTAATTCTTCAGGAAAATGGCATAGATGCGATCGCAATCCTCTGCACCCAGTTCAATCGCCAGCTCACCCAATTTCTTTACAAACTCAACTGATCAAAAAGTTCCCGTTCCTTCCGGTTCCTATGCGTAGACTGCGTATTGGGGAATATAGCTTCAACTAAAAACTTAGGACAGCACGCTCTACTCAACCTGAAGTTTGAGCAGACTAGCTAACAAAATTGCCGCAAAGCTTGCGGCAATTGCTGTACGTAGTCGATGTGAATAAGAATTGCTGTTATCTCTAATTGATTTTAGAGCTCATTAAATTTAACTAAATAGGGAAAGACCTAATTATGCTAGTAAGTTCTCAGCTATCCCAAGTTCCAACTGTTGAGCGTTTAGTTAATATTTGGGCTGATCGCTACCTGCCTAATCTCTCTATTTTGTCGTTGGGTAATGATCCTTCAATGCGCAGTGAATTGCGCGAAGCCTCTTCGCAAAACGGCCGGGCTCAGACAGCTAGAAAATTAAACAAACATTTGATTGAGCAAAACTGCAAGCTTGCATCTGTTAGAACCAAAAACCTTTACGAGCAGCTTCCTGAAATCTTAGATTTCATGGAGGCGGTACGCTTATCGCAATTTGCTAGCCGCATTTATCTCAAGCTGCTTGAGGTTTATCAAGATTCGCCTTCAGTTGCAGTGTCATCAAAGGCAGAGCTGTTAGCAACCTTTGGAGACTCTTCTCTTGCGGCTTGGGGAATTCCTAAAATTGATAAATTGGCTGATACCCTAGAACCCTTAATATTGGAGTTCCAGGAACAGCACATGATATCCAAGGATTGGCGGACACTAGGCTTTATTACAACGCAGATAAACTTCAGCAATGCTTTATTGCTTGAACAATTAACCCCTGCAGAACAGGTTTTAATCCAGCCGTACTTCAGGTTTGTCGAAGAGCAGGTGGCGTTGCCCTGGCAGCGAATTTGTGCGGCAGCAGCAAAACATGCTCCAGATTCTCCAACCTTCACTTTGGTTGAATTTATGCTGCCAATGGTACCAAGGATTTCAATCGCAGTTTACAAGCGACTGTGCAAATCTTTTCCAAGCCACTACAGCCGCAGAGGTAAACTAAGCGACCTAGAGATCAAGCATTCCTGCCTGCGAGACTTTAGTATGTTTCAAGCCTACCTATGGCTGTGTGTGCTGCAGGGAAGTTTGAAAGCTGTTGAGCAAGAACTGGTTGCTTTATGCATCATGGTGCTCGAAAGCGTGGGGGTTCCTTGGGAGATGACGGCACAGGCAAATGAACTTTTAATGGATGAGGTTTTGAACTGTCTAGAGCCCTCTCAAAAGGCGTTAATCAAACCCTATACCGATGGCATGATCCAGGCTTTCCAGAACAAGCAGGCCCGTGTCCAACCGGTGTGAGCGAGCGCGTAGATCTGAAGCTGCGGAGAGCTAGAGCGTTTAGCTCTAAGCGTTGTTCACAATGCAGTAGCGATCGCGGCCCTGAGCCTTAGCCTGATAAAGAGCCTGATCGGCACAGTCAATTAAGGCTTGAGGCGTGGTGGGAAGCGCTGCGATCGCAACCCCAAAGCTCAAGGTCACATGATCGCTGACTTGAGATCCGGCATGGGGCAGCTGCAGGCTTTCGAGCATATGGCGAATTTGGTTAACAATATGGACTGCGCCAGCGCGACGGGTGTTGGGTAAGACAATCGCAAATTCTTCGCCTCCATAGCGAGCGGCCAGATCGCTCGGTCGTCCGACAGCGGCCTGAATTACCTGTGCTACTTCAGCTAGACAATGATCTCCTGCCAAATGGCCGTAGGTGTCGTTATAGGGTTTGAAATAGTCAACGTCGCACAAAATTAGGGTTAGCGTCGTGTCTGACTGCAGCCGCTGGCATTCCTGTCCAAGATAGGCATCAAAGCGGCGACGGTTGGCAATTTGGGTCAGGGCGTCGGTAGTCGAGAGCTGATCGAGTTCGCGGTTGGCAGCCTGCAGCCGCTGGTACAGTTCTGACTGCTGAATTGCGATCGCAACCTGAGTGGTTAGCTGCACCAACAGATCAGTTTCTAGAGATTGCCATTGGCGTGGCCCCTGACAGTGATGGGCAATGAGCAGCCCCCATAATTTAGAGTCTTGCCAAATCGGCACCACCAGCTTGGCTCGTACTTGAAACCGCTCTAGCAGTTCCAAATAGCAAGGGGTCAACCCGGCGGTGTATATATCTGCTGCCGTTTGAACCTGCTGAGCCGCGTAAAGTTGCTCCTGTCTTTCAACAAGGTGAGTGTCTGTAATAGACGTGTTGAGAATTGGCAGCCATCCCGCCGCCACCGACTCGGTCACGACCACCCCGCTCCAGTCTGGATTAAAGCGGTAGATAATCACTCGGTCAGTTTTAAGGAAGCGGCGCACCTCTTCAACGGTCGTGCTGAGCACCTGATCAAGATCGAGGGACTGGCGGATACTTTGTGCGATCGCATGGCTCATCTGCTCCCGCTCTGTCTGCTGGCGCAGGATTTGCTCATTGCGCTTGAGTGCCGTGATATCGGCAAAAGAGGTGACCACCGCATAGGGTAGAGGCTGATCAGCGTGAAATAGGGGCTGAGAATTAATCGAGATCCAGGTGAGACCGTCTGGCTTGTGTACCCCCATGACGACCCCAAACTGAGGTTTTCCTGTGCGGAGGGTGACCATTGCCGGATGCTCCTCGCCCGGAAACGGGGAGCCATCTTCACGAATAGTTTGCCAGTGAGGATCGACTGAAGTTCGCCCTATCATCTGGCTAGTAGTTAGGCCCAAAATCTCCTCTGCGCTAGCGTTACACGCCATAATCTGGCCATCTGCCTGCTGCAAGACAATGCCCTCAGCCAACGCATCCACCACCGAGCGGTAGCGAGTCTCGCTGTCCTGCAGCGCGGCCAGCAGGTGGTTCTTGGCTTCAAATTCCGAGGCCAACCGCAGGGTAGCTGCCAAAAATCCAGCCGTCAGGTGCAGAGTCTGAATGTCTTGAGGTGTAAACGCTGCTACTTTTGAGGAGCACACTTGTAAGATCCCGATGCGCTCACCCTGGTGCAGCAAAGGCACTACCACCATTGAGCGCAGCCCCATCTGCCGGCAGACTTCCAGATTTATTTGGGAGGTAGCGTCCACATCATCGCAGTTCAAAATTTGGCCCGTTTCAAGGCAGGCCTCAGACACGCTATCCGCCAACTTCAGCCGTGACCCTACCAAGGCTGTCCCAACGCCGCTCGCCGCTCGGTAGACTAGCTCCTCGGCTTCAATCGTTGCAATAGCAGCCCCATCGGCTGCAGTCAGAGCCTGGGCGCGTTTTACAATCAGCGCCATAACCTTATCTAGGTCAGCGTTACGGGTAGCAATCTCCTGCTGAATTGCAATCACTGCTGCTAACCGCTGGGACTTGTCTTCTAGAGCTGCTTCTGCCTGCTTTAGCTCGGTAATGTCAATAGCGTTGCCCACAATGCCTTGGACCTGATCTTGATCATCTAGCAGGGGCCTTATCACCGTTTGATACCAGCGCAGTGCCCCAGCTGAGTCGACGATTTTTTGGATCTGCTGATGGGGCTGCCGAGTGGCCATGACCTCTTGATTGATGGTCAAAAACCGACCTAGCTGGTTGGGCTCAAAGTTGGAGTTAAATTCAGGCTCTCGTTTGCCTAGCATGTCCTCAACTTTGCAGCTGTGGATGTCAGCACTGGCTTGGTTTACCACCAGCAGTCGACCCTTGCGGTCTTTGGCAAAGATGCAGCTGGGCACCGTATCAATAATTTGTCTCAAAAAAGCCTGCTGAGCCGCCAACTCTGTCTCGGCCTGTTTCCTATCGCTAATGTCTCGCAGAATCGCCGTGAAAACGGTTTCTCCCCCGATTTCTAGTTTTGAAATAGAAGCTTCTGCCGGAAACTCAGCCCCATTCTTACGTCGGCCCCAAACTTCACCCCGCTCGCCCATTTTCCTGGCTCGTTTGGGAGCTGTCGTAAACTTATCAACATGCCGATGGTGGCAGGCCGCAAAGCGCTTTGGCAGGAGTAGGCTCAAGGGCTTTCCCAAAACTTCGGCAGAGCAGTAGCCAAAGATCTTCTCGGCCCCCTGGTTAAACAGGGTGATCCGCTGCTCGGCATCCACTGAGATAATCGCATCATTGGCAATTTCCAAAATGCCAGAAAATCGAGCCTGAGAGGCCTGTAGCGCCTGCTCTAGGCGCTTGCGATCGCTAATGTCCTCAAAAATATAGAGCCGCCCAAAATAGGCATTGTTGCGATCGCGAATCTGGCTAGAAAAGCGGCGAATGGTGCGGCCATCAGTAAAGACAATTTCGTCTTCTATCGTGCAGCAGTTGTGCTCGCTCTGCAACGGCTGGCAAGATTCGGCAAAGGCCGGAACATCAGCAATTAGCGGCAGGCAGGCCGGAATTAGATCGTTGTTTTTGAGCTTGCCCTGGAGCATGTCGGCTTCTAGCGACTCCAGATGCCAAATTTCACAAAAACGATGGTTGAAGTACAGGATCTCGTCCGTGCGGTTATCCACAATGAAAAAGCCTAGGTGAGAGGCATCGGCCATCACCTGGAGCAGTGTTTCTTGATGGGCGCGCTTTCTTGCCACTGGTGCCCACTCTTCCTGGAGCGGCAGACTCTGAACCGAGGGCAGTGAGCTTGGCCGGGCAGGTTGAGACTGCGTTTTGAAGCGGGCGGCGACTCCGCCTAACTGGGCAGCAATGTGCTTGAGTGTTTCCACCTCCAGAGGCTGCCACTGGCGCGGCCCTCGGCACTGATGGGCGACTAGTAACCCCCACAATGCGGGTGTAGAAGGCCTGGTTTCGGCAGCTACATCCTGGCCTGGCTCATCAGGCCAGGCCAAAATCGGCACGACCAAGTTAGCCCGAACCTGCAGGTGAGCCAGCAGCTCAAGGTAGCAGGAAGCCAAGTTACTAGCTGCCGTATCCTCAATCTGGCTGGTATATCCCTGCTGGTAGGGCCTGTGCCACTGCGATCGCAAATGGGAATCGTAAAGTATCTGACCGTGAATAGACTTAAATGCTGGCTCTACTGATTCTGATAAGACCACCCCTTCACTGTCTACCAGAAACTGGTAAACCAAAGTGCGATCGCACCCCAACATCTCCCTGGCTGTACTCACGGCAGCGTCTAAGGCCGCGCTCAGGCTCCTAGAACGGTTTATTTGCAGCGCTAGCTGTGTTAGAGGTTCTAGTATCTGCCCCAGATCGACCCCTGTCATAGGCACTTTTTCTTCGGACATAGCATCACCTCCGATTCCGCCCTGTAGTATTCACAGAGAAGGGAAGCTAAGCGACCGGTTTACAAAGATTTAGCTAAAACAAGCGCCAAAACCAGGAAAAGTTCCCCAAGCAGCATAAAGATTCACAAAGCTCCGCAGCCAATGGTTAAAGGCTGTCTTACCTTGCTCAACTTCTTCCCCGTGGCTCAGCCTTCCTCCGGCGGAGTACCCATCCAAATACTAGAAATCTCTAAACTATCTGGTTCTAAAAGCCCCTTGCTAATATCCGTCGAGCCGAGAGCGGCCTGCCGCTCTGTGCGGAATCGCTCAACTTCCCCATAAATCTGGGCGGCAATTTCCTGAGCGGCTTTACAGGGGATCGGGTCGGCCTGCATGATGTTGAGCTTAAAGGAAACCTGCTTAATCAGCAGCTTTTTATCCTCCAGGTTCAGCTCAGTTTGCCAGTCAAACTCAACCTCGCCCTTCACAATAGCGGCAATAGCCGATTCAATCAGGTTCTCGCCCACTGATTCCAAGGTCTGTTCGTACTTTTTGATATAGGCTACAACGGTTTCTTTGACAGCTTCCTCCATCGGCTTTTGCGCCATACACAGCGCCAGTTCTTGGGCCAGCTTCAGGTACTCTGGCTGAATGCTCTGAGTGAGGGCTAGCCTGAGGTTAAACACCGAGGCCACCTGCTGCACCAGTATCAGCGCCTCAGCTTTGGTCACGCTGCCATCGAATACCAGGGGAATGATGGCCTCAATCGTGCTGAGCAGATCGTCCCCGCTTAACCCAGGTGCAAACCGCTGCACGTAGGCATGTAGAATCCCTTGCAGGACCTGAACCGCAGTGTTATCGACCATTGGAACCGCCTCAGAAAGAGCATTATTGGCTCAATTCTGACGGTCAGTTCAGGAAAATGTCACAAAAAGCAGAATTCTTAAGCTATGCACCGGATTCACTAGTAAAGCTCCGTAGGTTGGCGTCAGGCGCAGCGCGACCAACACCTCATGAAGCCAATGCTCCGAAACTAGCCTTTAAGCCATCAACCGAGCCTCTAGGGTTGCCAGCACCGACTGGCTCAGAGCTGTGTAGTCGTAGCCCCCTTCCAAGCCAAACAAAATCTTGGGCGTCAGCGTCAGGCAATGCTGAGTAAACAGCCCATAGTCCTGGGGCTGGAGGGAAATATTGGCCAGGGGATCAGCATGATTAGCATCATACCCAGCGCTGACAATCAGCAGGTCTGGCTGAAACTGCTGCAAAAAGGGCATGACCTCTGCCTCAAACTGGGCCAGGTAGTCTGCCCCGATGCTGCCCGATGGCATGGGTACGTTCAGCACGTTGTTGTGCATGCCCCGCTCGCTCGCCGCTCCAGTGCCAGGGTAGCAGGGCGACTGGTGCAGCGAGCAAAAGGCAATATTAGGGTTGCTTTGCACCAGGTGCTGAGTGCCATTACCGTGATGAACATCCCAGTCGAGAATAGCAACTCGCCGAATGCCTGGCTGACTTAGGGCATAGTGAGCTGCGATCGCACAATTGCTCAACAGGCAAAACCCCATGCCATAATCTCGTTCAGCATGGTGTCCAGGAGGGCGGGCCAGCACAAAGGCTGAGTTGCTCGTTTTCAGTACGTAATCTACCCCGTCTAGCCAGGCACTCACCGCCAGCAGCGCTATGTCATAGCTGCGGGCCGACACAGGCGTATCGCCATCAATGTGGCCCCCGCCTTTAGCAGCCAAGTGCTGCAGGGCTTCAACATACTTGGGGTTGTGCAACTGTAAAACCAGGGGCAAAATATCCCGCTGGGAAGGCGGAGTTGGCTCTCGCCAGTCCAGATGATCTGCCCAGCTTGCTGCCTTGATGGCCGACACTACGGCTTTGAGCCGTCCTGCATTCTCAGGATGGTACTGCCCCGTGTCGTGCTCTAAAAACTGAGGTGAATAGAGAATTGCTAACTCGGTGACCATGAAGTGAGGATGCACAGGCAATACTAGACATTAACAATCAGTCAGAACAGCAGGCACTTAATTGCCTAATGGAGGCTAAGCAGGCAGCCACAAATAAACATGACTTCGGCTTTTGAGAGAGTTGAGTTGCCGTTCTCATGCTAGTGCCTATTTTGGGCTGCTCACGAGCCCATAGGGCAGTATTCATAACATACGCTAAAATCTTTCTTCTGGACAGGTGATTAGCTCTTTTTTTAGCCCTAAATAGCTGGATTCACAAAATGAAGCTCCTCTATTCATGCGCAATGAATAGAGGAGCTTGCCAAAGTAACTATCAATATTTTTAGCCTGCTCAAAAGAGCCTGCATTAGTTCACCCTTTCAGTACTCATACCGGCGTTCAAATTGGGTGTAATTTTGTAAGGGCATTTCTTTGCTGTGAGCTAGAGCTTCAGCAAATTGAAGAACCTTGGCATAACTATTTTGACTACAAACCAGTTGTGCTCCGCTGAAATCGCTTTTCTCACGGCGAAGTTCGACCGCGAAGTTCGATAGATAAACTGAGTAGCTGGCATTTTGATTGGTCATAACTTTTAGGAGTCCTATCTCCATAAAAACTCCAAGCTGTCAAAGTTTCAGGGTTAAGGGATTCCCTTAACCCTCCGGCCTTGAGCAAGCGTTATTCTCCAATAAAATCTTCTCCTCCCACAGATACCTCTAGGAAGCTATCTGGGCTGACGTAGTAGCAGGCAGCACTATCTAAACAGATATGAGCCCAGCCTGAAGCAGTCATGCCTGCCATTTTATAGGTTGTTTCTTGAATAAAGAAGCCATGATGGTCTCGGGTTCCGGGAAGAACCTTCAGGTTATAAAGATTGTTGTTTGAAGAAGTCATTTTTTTAGGGTTTGAGAGAACTTTTTTGTTAAACGAGACTCTTGGATGCCCATCTTTTGGGCTGCTATAAGCTTAAATCAAGGCTTTGCAAAGCGGTGTTATTTTCCTCAATAAATTTAAATCTTTACTTCACAATTATTAGCAACAAAAGGTCTATTAAACACTTTTGTCGCAGTGGTTTTTTGATATTAAAAGGGCAGAGTTCGTTCGGTTTTATCCCTGTGTTTTGAGTTTGTGCGCCTTGATGTATTTCTTCGCTTGAATCGTTCTTGAACATAGCCATTCAAAGCCAAGTCGAGCTTTAACTAATAAATGGCCTGGGCTAACCCAAAACCACTGCTAGCAAACCTTCTTCAAGCTCGATCTGGGGCGAGCCCAAGATCTGGTTTTGCTGAGTCTGACTTTGAGCGGATAAGCCTTGCTAGATCAGTGTCCACTACGCCCAGCTCAGCCCCGCCCAACCAGGGAAAATGTGGTAGAATATTATACGTATGACTGGAGAATTTGCAAACAATTTGGCGCTAATCGACATTTTCTGACGCAATTTCAGTGCAGATGTTGATTTAGCGCTTTGTTATTCTCAATTTCGGAGTTTTTTCGCGTATGGCTACCCCCGAAGAGCGCATTATCCCTACGGATCTGCGTAACGAGATGTCCCGCTCCTACCTGGAATACGCTATGAGCGTAATTGTAGGTCGGGCGCTGCCAGATGCCAGGGACGGCCTCAAGCCGGTGCACCGCCGCATCCTCTATGCCATGCACGAACTGGGGTTGTCGGCTGATCGGCCCTTCCGTAAATGTGCCCGTGTGGTTGGGGAAGTGCTGGGTAAGTTTCACCCCCACGGCGATAGCGCAGTGTACGATGCCCTGGTGCGGATGGCCCAGGACTTCTCTATGAGAACGCCGCTGATCAATGGTCACGGCAACTTTGGCTCCATCGACAACGACCCACCTGCCGCAATGCGTTATACGGAGTGTCGGTTGCGATCGCTCTCCAGCGACGCCCTGCTCCAAGATATTGAGTCTGAGACCGTCGATTTTGTTGACAACTTCGATGGTTCCCAGCAAGAGCCAACGGTACTGCCGTCACGCATTCCCCAGCTTTTGCTCAACGGCTCCTCCGGCATTGCTGTGGGCATGGCCACCAATATCCCACCCCACAACCTAGGTGAGCTGATTGACGGCACCATTGCCCTGATCAGTAACCCCGACATCTCTATTAGTGAGCTGATAGAGATTATCCCTGGCCCTGATTTTCCTACGGGCGGGCAAATCTTGGGCCGCAGCGGCATTCGCGAAGCCTATTTTACTGGGCGTGGTTCTGTTACCATGCGCGGCGTCGCCTCCATTGAAACGCTTGAGCAGCGGGGCCGACCTGACCGCGAGGCGATCATCATCACCGAGCTGCCTTACCAGACCAACAAGGCGGCTATGATCGAGCGCATTGCCGAGATGGTGAACGAGCGGCGCTTAGAGGGCATTTCCGATATCCGTGACGAGAGCGATCGCGACGGTATGCGTATCGTCATTGAGCTCAAGCGCGATGCCTACCCCCGCGTGGTGCTCAACAACCTCTACAAGCAGACCCCACTGCAAAACAACTTTGGGGTTAACATGCTGGCCTTGGTTAACGGCGAGCCCCAGACCCTCGGCATTAAGCAAATGCTGGAGGTCTTCGTCGATTTCCGGGTAGAGACGATCACCCGTCGAACCCAGTACGAGTTGCGCAAGGCTGAAGAGCGCGACCATATTCTGCAGGGCTATCTGATTGCCCTGCTCAACCTAGATGCGGTCATTGCTCTAATTCGTAGGGCTGCCGACACGCCCACTGCCAAGCAGGAGCTGATGGATACCTACGGTCTTTCTGAGACCCAGGCCGATGCCATTTTGCAAATGCAGCTGCGCCGCCTCACAGCTCTAGAGGCTGAGAAGATCGATCAGGAGCACAACGATCTGCAGGCTAAGATCGCCGATCTAAACGACATTCTCGCCCGCCGAGAGCGCATTCTCGAGATCATTGTGGCCGAGCTGGTGCAGATTCGCGAGAAGCACGCCGATCAGCGCCGTACCATCATTGAGCTCGACGACGGCGAACTTACCGACATCTCGCTGATTGCCAACGAGCAGGTGGTCATCCTGGTTACTGAGCAAGGCTACATCAAGCGCATGCCGGTTGCCACCTTCGAGGCCCAGAGCCGCGCTACCCGAGGCAAGGCGGGCACCAAGATGAAGGAAGACGACGGCGTGCTGCACTTCATCACCTGCTACACCCACGACCATGTGCTGTTCTTTAGCGATCGCGGTGTGGCCTACTCTTTGCGGGCCTATCAGATCCCGGAAGGGTCGCGCGTGGCGCGAGGAGCCCCGATTGTGCAGATGCTGCCAATCCCCATTGAGGAAGGCATCACCTCAGTGCTAGGGGTGCGGGAGTTCACCGATGACGAGTACCTGGTAATGCTAACCAAGGGCGGCTATGTCAAGAAAACGGCTCTATCTGCCTTTAGCAACATTCGGGCCAATGGTCTAATCGCCATTTCTTTGGAGGATGGAGACTGCCTGCGCTGGGTGCGGCTGGCCCGCACAACCGACAGCATTCTGATCGGCTCCCACGGCGGCATGACCATCCACTTCAAGGCTGACAACGATCAGCTGCGCCCCCTAGGCCGCCCTACCCGTGGGGTAAAGGCGATGAACCTGCGCAAAGGAGACGACCTGATCAGCATGGACATTTTGCCCAGCCAGGTAGTGGAGGCGGTGCAGGCTGCTGCTGAAAGCGAGGATGAGTCGGAAGATTCTGAGCCTACCAATGGCGAAGGCCCCTGGGTGCTGGTAATCACTGCTGCCGGTTTGGGTAAGCGGGTGCCGGTTTCTAAATTCCGGCTGCAAAATCGGGCTGGGATGGGTCTGCAGGCAATCAAGTTCCGCAAGCGGGATGATGCTCTGGTGGCGCTGCTGGTTACCCACGACGGCGACGAGCTGATGATTGTAACCAATCGCGGCATTATTATTCGCCAGCGGGTGAACGATATCTCGGTGCAGTCGCGGCAGGCTACCGGCGTACGTCTGCAGAAGTTAGATGGGGAAGATGCGATCGCAGCTGTGGCGCTCGTACCCCAATCTCTGCAGGAGGGCGAAACGGAAGATCTCACGATTGACGTTGAGGGATCGGTCGGCATCAGCGAAGAAGCCCTCTCTGAAGCGACCACCGAACTCATTGCCGAAGTCACCAGTTCCGAAGAAGAGTAGGCTGGCCTGCGTGACCTCCTCTCTGCCCTTGGTCGATTTGTCTAGTCGGCTGCCCCAGGTGCGCCTGCTGGTGCTCTTTGGCTCTCGCGCCAAAGGTACCGCCACCGAGGGCAGCGACTGGGACCTGGGCGTGGGCTTGAGCGATCCCGATCTAGATGGCTGGAGCCTTTTGGCTTTAGCCGTGCCGCTGGCTGAAGTGCTGGGCATACAGTCTGAGCAAATCGATTTGGTGAATCTAGATCGTTGCTCGCCGCTGCTAGGATTTGCGATGGCGACCGAAGGCATGCCCCTATACGAAGAGATTCCGGGACTGTTTCACTGTTTTCAGGTCAAAGCTGCTAAGGTCTATGCCGACACCGCCAAACTGCGGCAGGCCCAAGAGCAGTATATAGCCCGAATGCTGAAGCAGCTCAAGCAATGACTCACCTAGACCGAGAAATCATTCTTCGGAAGCTTCAGGTGATGCTGCGTAACCTGGGACTGTTGCAGCGCCATAGCCGTGCTAGCGAACAGGAATTTCTAGAGAATGTTGAGCAGCAGCTAATTGTAGAGAGGCTGCTTCACCTGATTATTGAGGCAGCAATTGATATCAATAATCATCTGCTGGTCAGCAACAGCCAGCCCCCCTCCGATACCTACTTCAACAGCTTTATTCAGGTCGGTCGGCTGGGCATTCTCCCGGCTGAACTGGCGCAGCGGCTGGCTCCTTCAGCGGGCCTGCGAAATCGTCTGGTGCATGAGTACGATGACCTTAATCTCGTGCTGGTCTACCAGGCGATTAAGTTCGCCTTAGCCCAATATCCCCAATACGTTGAGGCCATTCAGGCTCACTTGGCTCAGAAGTAGGCTCTGAGCTAGCTTCTGTGATTTCATAGTCCCTTTACTCGGTAACACTCCTGGCTAAGGTTTAACCTGAAATAGGCTAGTGGGTTCACACGGGAGTACCCTTTTGGGTTGAATAAGATAGCCTCTACCTGTGTCCGTTCTAGACACTTAGCCCGCACTGCCCATGTTTTCAATCTTTATCCTGACCTACAACGAAGAGATTGACATTGCTGCCTGCATTGAGTCTGCTTTACTTTCAGACGATGTGATTGTCGTAGACTCTTGCAGCAGCGATCGCACCGTGGAAATCGCTTCACAGTACCCTGTTCGCGTGGTGCAGCACGCCTTTGAGAGCCACGGCAAACAGCGCACCTGGATGCTAGAAAACGTAGCTTATCAGCATGAGTGGGCCTATATTCTCGAAGCCGATGAGCGCATGACTGCGGCTTTATTTCAGGAGTGCCTTGAGGCGATCCAGCCTTCGCAGAACGTGGCCTACTATGCGGCAGAGCGGGTCATGTTTATGGGCACCTGGATTCGCCGCAGCACCCAGTTTCCCCGCTATCAGCTGCGGCTTTTGCAGCGGGGCAAAGTCTGGTTCGACGACTATGGCCACACCGAGCGCGAAGTGGTTGATGGCCCAACTGGGTTTCTCAAAGCCACTTATCCCCACTACACCTGCAGCAAAGGGCTAAGCCGCTGGATTGAAAAGCACAATCGCTACTCCACAGACGAGGCCCGCGAGACAGTTCAGCAGCTTCAGGTGGGCACTGTGGCCTGGCGGGAGTTGTTCTTTGGCGAGTCTGAAGTGGAGCGGCGGCGAGCCTTGAAAGATTTGTCCTTGCGAATGCCCTTTCGCCCCTTGGTGCGCTGGCTGTACATGGTGTTTGTGCTGGGCGGCTGGATGGATGGGCGGGCTGGATTGGCCTGGTGTACGCTACAGGCATTTTATGAGTACCTGATTGTGCTCAAGGCCCGCGAACTGGAGCATCCAGAGTGGCTAAATGGGGTTTCTCCGCAGCCCCTACTCAGTGCCGTTCCTAATCCTGATCTACCCCAGAAGGCGATGGAAAACCCGCTGCAGGGTTAAGCGTCAGCTGCGGGAAACGATACACTCAGGGGGTATTGGCAGAGGGCGGTATGGCGGTCGATTACGACCTGGTAATTGTTGGAGAAACGTTAGAGGCCAGAGAGGCAGCTGCGATCGCAACCCGCGAAGGGGCCCGCGTTGCCCTCGTCCTCTCTGCCGAACGCCTGCAGACTCAGCTTCAGGTAGATCTGCTGAGCCAGGTTTTAACCCACTGGGGCAGCAAGGCCAGTCAACCTTTACAGGGCTTGGGCCTGGGTCATTCCCTAGCCGATCTTCAGCCCGACTGGAGTTGGCCCCTGCTCCAGCAGGCCATCGAAATGGCCGGTGCGATCGCCCACCCTCACCTCACCCCAGAGGCTCTGGCGGTGCAGGGAGTAGATGTCGTCACCGATGCGGGCTACTTCAGCCCCAAACCCCGATTAGCCTTCACCACCGAGCAGCGAACTCTTATCGCCAGGGCTTACCTGCTTGCCTGCGGCAGCCAGACGGCCCTGCCTGCTATCTCTGGCCTAGATCAGGTGCCCTATCTCACCCTTGAAACGCTGCTGTCGCTGGCGACCCAGCCAGAAAAACTAGTGATTTTGGGCCGGGCGGGGGTTGCGATCGCACTAGCCCAAACCTTCGCTACCCTCGGTACCCAGGTCACGCTCATCACGCGGGGCGACCGGCTGCTGCCTGCAGAAGACCCGGAGGTATCGCAATTTCTAGAAACTGTATTGACGGCAGAAGGGATAGGTCTAAGGCTCAATGCCCAAGTGGAAGGCGTGCAGGAGAAAGGGGAAAAAGTCTTGGTGCAGCTAGCCAGAGCCGAACCTGTGATTGCTGATCAGATGCTGATAGCAACTCAGCCCCTGCCTGCCGTCGCCGGGCTCAACCTCGACCGGGTAGGGGTGCGGCAAGATCGCTACGGTCTGTGGGTAGATGAGCGGCTGCGAACCAGTCACCCCCGTATCTTTGCTGCCGGATCAGTGCTGGGCAGCCTTCGCCACGGAGCCATTGCCCGCCACGAGGCCCAAATTGCGCTGCACAACGCCCTCTACTTGCCCACACGCTCGATCAATTTGCACAGTTTGTCCTATAGCCTCGGTACAACGCCTGAGTTAGGCCGAGTGGGCCTGACCGAAGCCCAAGCCCGTCAACGCTACAGCGATGCCGAAGTGCTGATAAATCCAGTCAGCGCTAGTCTAAAAGCCCACCTGTTAGAAGAAACCGCTGGCTTTTGTAAGCTTATTGTCCGGCGCAACGGGGAAATTTTAGGAGCCAGCCTAGTCGGCCCTCAGGCCAGCGATCTAGTGCAGAGTCTTGCACTGCTGATGGCCCATCAGGGAAATGTGAGCGAAATCGCCACCTTTCCGGCTATCCCTCACACACTTACAGAGGTGCTGGTGCAAACCGCTCAGCAGTGGCAGCAAGGCCGCTGGCAAGAGGGGCGCTGGCGGCGCGATTGGGCAGAAAACTGGTTTAACTGGCGGCGCAGTAGTTATCGGTAAGCAAGTTAACGCTACTGTCGCTGAAACCCTTTATAGCGAGTGCCTTGGTAGCTTAGCCTGCCTAAATCGCCCTCAACTAGCAGCCCATATTCCGGCCCCGAAACTTGAAATTCGTGGCGCGTTCCTCGCTCATCTTCAAAGGTGCAGTAGTAAAAGGTGGTGGTTCGGCTGTTGTAGTGGGATGAGTTGTGCCCGCTGACTCGAGTTCGTTTAGCAACGACCTGAGCCCTTTCGGAAGAGATTGGCTGCAGGTTGTTGTGACGCCACTGTGCGATCGCTTTAAAGATAGCCACCAGCAGCCCAACAACGACAACAATGAAAATAACTACAATGAATAGGGGAACAATTATGGATAAATCCATAGCTGGAGAAACGAGGTGGGCAGTCGGGATCTTAACAAACTTCTCCCCTGCTCAAAAGGATGCACTGAAATCTCTCCGGAATTTTTATGCGTCCTTCGAATGCCTAACCGTAAGGAATTTTTAGAGGTTAATTCTGCCAGGCTTCGATGGCCTGTGAACCTCAGACTGTAGTTTGAGAGTTAGAGATACCGTTACTGTCACCGTTCAAGGCAGGGCTTTCCTGAAAGACGGTTAGAGCGCGGCTTCGGGGTGTTCAGTTCGACATTCGCACTACAGCATGGCCTAGCTATGTCGAAAGATTTCTATGCCAAACTACCCGCAATAGATAGTTTTCTCAACGCTATTGATGCTGACAATTTTGTTGCGGCTCCTGCTGATTGGTACATTATTGTTACCGATATCATAGGCTCAACCCAAGCAATCGAATCAGGCCTTTATAAAGAGGTCAACTTATTAGGGGCCTGTTCTATCGCGACTGTTCTTAACGCAGTTGATCACCTTGAAATCCCCTACGTATTTGGAGGAGACGGAGCCTCTTTTTTAGTGCCACCGTCGCTGCTAGAAAAGATCAAGCCACAACTGCTAGCAGTGAGGCAAATGGCCCAGGCAGAGTTTGGCCTAGACCTAAGAGTGGGAATTGTCCCCATTGCGGTTGTTAACCAGGCTGGTTACGAGGTCAGACTGACCAAACTGCGGATTTCAGAGAATTATGAACAGGCCGTTTTTACAGGGGGCGGGCTCAACTTTGCAACAGAACTGGTCAAGTCTCCTGATACGGCTCATCTGTATCAGCTTAAGACAGCAGAACTGGTGCAGCCCAATCTAGCAGGGCTAGAATGCCGCTGGCAAGACATTTTAAGCCAGCATGGAGAAACTATCTCGCTCATAGTGCTGGCGCTGGCCCACGATGCAGCAGGCAATACTGCTATCTATCGAGACGTCATTCAGCAAATTTACAAAGCCTATGGCACAGAGGATGACTTTCATCCCATTGCCCTGAACAACCTTAAGCTCTCTCTGCGAACTAAGCGGCTCATACCGGAGACTAAGGTGCGATCGCACGCCAAAAAATGGCTGAACCGATGGCTCTACTTATTACGAATTCAGGCCGAAACCACTCTGGGCGTGATCCTGATGAAGTTCAAGCTCAAAGTCGGCGATGTGGATTGGGGCCAGTATAAAAGCATCGTTCAGGCTGCCAGTGACTACAAAAAATTCGATGACATGCTCCGCATGATTATCGCAGGCACGCCCAAGCAGCGAGAAAGCCTAACCCAGTATCTCGATGCCCAATATCAAGCAGGCAATCTTATCTACGGCCTGCATGTCTCCAATCGAGCGCTGATGACCTGTCTAGTATTTGAGCGCAATGGCCGTCAGGTTCACTTCATTGACGGAGCCGATGGCGGCTATACCTTGGCTGCTAAAGCCCTCAAGGAAAAACTCAAGCTCAAAGCTATCAACTGGCAAGCTTACAATCGCCTGCTAGAGGTTCGCCGAAAGCTCTCTGAACAAAAGCAAAGCTCAACCCCTAATTCCTAAAAAGTAATGGGAGTTAGGAATTTAAATAAAGTTCAATGAAGGCGCTAGCGGCCTCGGGATTGGCTTTTTGGAGCGCATCGCGAATAGCGAGGATGTTGTCACCAGAGGGATCGCCAACTTCATAAATCCAGCGGTGAATGTTGGAGCGAGAGACACCCATCATGACAGCAAGTTTGTTTTGGGGAATCTCGTATTTCTCTAAAACCTGTCGAAGTGCTATACCTGCCTTGCCCATGACTCGATTTTGTCAAAGGCCTATAACTCCGTAAATGATCTGAATACAGATCTGATGCTACGATTGTCATTGTTCTGTATACAGAACAATGACAATCGCCAAAAGCCAGCGCGTCCGGGCGGCCACCTTTTCGCACTGGCTATGGCTCCACCTTGCAATGGAGGTCTACTTATTATGCCGTATCGAGATCGGCTCAATCCTTGGACAATAGTGCGCTTGCTGCCACGCTGTCAGCGCATTGTAGTAGGGCGGTTTCGAAGCCGCTCTGATGCTGATGGGCACCTGCAGGTGTTGCGTCAACTCATTCCAAAGGCTGC
This sequence comes from Pseudanabaena sp. FACHB-2040, assembly GCF_014696715.1. Taxonomy (NCBI): domain Bacteria; kingdom Bacillati; phylum Cyanobacteriota; class Cyanophyceae; order Pseudanabaenales; family Pseudanabaenaceae; genus Pseudanabaena; species Pseudanabaena sp. FACHB-2040. The sequence goes on along the minus strand of NZ_JACJQO010000022.1, from coordinate 70,466 downwards.
TTTTATAGTTCTCTTTGACCTGGGAGGTTGATACTTATCCTTTAGCGTCAGTTTGGCAAGCAACCTCAAAAGTAGTGGCATGTCTAGTCCCTTTTTGGAGGTTGGTGTCGAGCTTGCGGAACCCAACAAATTCCTGAAACTGTTGGGTTCCGCTGATCCTCAGCCCAGCCTACGAGAGTTTGGTAAAGGCTCGTCAGCAAAAGTCCCTTCGGCAATCTGTGGATGATTGCGCATTGCTAATCTCTTGTAACGACACCTCAAAAAACGTTAAGAGTTGCTCACAAGGGGCAGGCAATCCTTAAAACTATAGGATCAGTCGCGGTCAAACGGTATTCAGATAGCAATGGTAGAACAGCAAACATCAACGGTCATCATCACTGGGGCCTCTTCAGGAGTTGGCCTAAACGCTGCCAAGGCAATGGCTGACAAGGGCTGGCATGTCGTGATGGCCTGCCGCAACCTAGAGAAAGCGCAAAGCGCCGCTAACGAACTTGGCATGTCTGCAGGTAGCTACACGCTCCTGCACCTCGATCTGGCATCTCTAGCCAGTGTCCGTAAGTTTGTAGAAGATTTTAGAGCTACCGGCAGATCATTAGAATCGCTAGTGTGCAACGCTGCCGTCTATCTGCCTCTGCTCAAGGAGCCAATGCGCAGCGCAGAGGGCTACGAGCTGAGCGTTGCCACCAACCACTTGGGCCATTTCCTTCTGTGCAACCTCATGCTGGAGGATCTAAAAAATTCTCCCGCTGCCGACAAGCGGCTGATCATTTTGGGCACAGTGACGGCTAACCCGAAGGAACTAGGCGGCAAAATTCCTATCCCTGCACCACCAGATCTGGGCAACCTGGAAGGCTTTGAAGCTGGCTTTAAAGCGCCCATCTCGATGATTAATGGCAAGAAGTTCAAGCCGGGCAAAGCCTACAAAGATAGCAAGCTCTGCAACGTGCTGACCATGCGCGAACTGCACCGTCGCTACCACGATGCCACCGGCATTACCTTTAGCTCTCTCTATCCAGGCTGTGTGGCCGACACGCCACTATTCCGCAACCACTACTCAGCGTTTCGGACTATCTTCCCCTGGTTCCAAAAAAACGTTACGGGTGGTTATGTCACCCAGCAACTGTCAGGTGAGCGGGTTGCCCAAGTAGTGGCCGATCCAGATTTTCAGGAATCTGGCGTTTACTGGAGCTGGGGCAACCGGCAAAAGCCGGGCCGCCGTTTCTTTGCGCAAGAGGTTTCTAACGAGGCCCAAGACGATGCCAAGGCTCGTAAGCTGTGGGATCTGAGCGCTAAGCTGGTGGGCCTGCAGGGTGAAACAGAGCCGGGTGTGACGGCCTACGCCGGATCTGTTTGATAGGGTTTTGTTTCTAGCCTTGGCAAACGGCAGTTAGTTTAGAACCTAAAAAGGAAGAGCAGGAGTGCGATCGCACTCCTGCTCTTCCTTTTTTTAACGAAAGATCAGTTAGATATCCCAACGACGCACCCTAGCGGCTGGTTGATTTCAAGCCATCTCTTGCACACTCATCTCTGGGATTTCGACCAGAGACGAAGATAGCTCCAACAGAGGTGGGGATAGCTCCAAGCTGGATTCAAAAACCAGGTCAAATCGGTTGAAGACAGATTCCCGAGGAGCATCCGCCATATTTGAAGTGTCTGGTTCAGGCGTACCCCACGGGCTATCGTCCATTTCAGACATCTGCCAGATATGCGCGATCATTTTGATGAGCGCAGCAAAAACCAGGAACAGGCACAGCAGAAAAATCAGTCCAATAACTAGCAAAACAGTCATAAATCGCTCGCGTTTAAAGTTTGTGCTTCCTATACCTCTAAACTGCTGTCCCCTAGATCAAACCTATCAGGCTTTTTTGGGAAAACAGTTAAAGCTTCTATGTACTTCCGATGGAATCTATGAACTCTATTTAGGCACGTCGTAGCGGTGGCTCGGCTGTAAAAATTTACGCTTATTCATAAAAAAGTTTTGGCCTCTCTAGATCAGGCTTTTCCACGGGCGAAACGTCTCGAAAATTCAGCTAATTGATTGGCTTACTGAAGCTTTGCAAGCGGTTCAGCCTGAGGCAGCGGGGGAGACAGAGGGTGCGATCGCATCTCTTAGCCCTTCCTCCAATCAGCAGTCATGCTTAACCCCAGTCCTGAGGCATCGTTTTTTGCTTATTGTTCTTATTTACTAAATCAAAATAGTGAAATTTTAAAATTGCCCTCTTAATTTGCCTGAGAGACAGCCTGTCGTGTTCCGGTTTCATAAACTATTTCCGAAGCTTCTTAGCTCTCGCATAGGCTCAAAGCCAAATTCTTCCCCCCTTCCCAAACCTGCCGTCATTGTCAATAATGCAGATCAATAAGCCGAAACACCTGACCAGCATTTAGACCTGCCGATGAAAACCTCCCTCTGACTACTCCAGTTAAGAGACCTCTCATAGGAGACCCTTCGTGAAACTCTCTGTTTACGGCAAAGGCGGTATCGGAAAATCCACCACCAGCTGCAACATCTCTGTAGCGCTGGCTAAGCGAGGCAAGAAAGTTCTTCAGATCGGGTGCGACCCCAAGCATGACAGCACCTTTACCCTGACTGGCTTTCTTATCCCAACCATCATCGATACCCTGCAGGAAAAAGATTTTCACTACGAAGACATCTGGCCTGAAGACGTGATTTATCACGGCTATGCAGGGGTTGACTGTGTAGAAGCCGGTGGGCCTCCAGCTGGCGCTGGCTGCGGCGGCTATGTTGTTGGCGAAACAGTCAAGCTCCTCAAGGAACTCAATGCCTTCGATGAGTACGACGTGATTCTATTCGACGTGCTGGGCGACGTTGTGTGTGGAGGCTTTGCGGCACCGCTAAACTACTCCGACTACTGCATGATCGTCACCGACAACGGCTTTGACGCCCTGTTTGCCGCTAATCGCATTGCCGCCTCCGTTCGGGAAAAGGCTCGTACCCACCCCCTACGGCTAGCTGGGTTGATCGGCAACCGTACCTCCAAGCGCGATCTAATCGATAAATACATCGAGCATGTACCCATCCCGGTGCTAGAGATTTTGCCGCTGATCGAAGATATTCGGGTCTCCCGAGTGAAGGGCAAAACCATTTTTGAAATGGCCGAGTCCGATCCTTCGCTGGAGCCGATTTGCCAGTACTACCTGAACATTGCTGATCAGGTTCTGGCTAACCCAGAAGGCGTGGTGCCTAACGAAACGCTGGACCGCGACCTGTTTACTCTACTGTCAGACTTCTACCTCAATCCGCCACCTGAAGCGCCCAAGCAGGTTGCCGATGAGCTAGATCTGATGATGGTGTAGCCCTAACTGTAAAGACGCCTTTCGCGGAGCGACATAAAACGCGAAGCCTATCCGGAGGATTAACCTCGCGTTTGAAGCTCCTCCAATTCCCTGAAACAAAGCTGAAAGATTCCCACCGAGCGAAGTTCCACAGATCGATTGCTGCATTATTATCTCTGTACTGCGTTGTCGATTCCTGACAAGACAGTACTCAGCAAACGATTTAAGAGTCTAGACAATGGCCTTCTTTGAGAACTTCACAGCGGTTATTCGCCAGAAATGGCTGGATTATGTGCAGTCCAACCGGGGCTGGTTAACCCTGCAGATGCAGCAGACCTCGGTACGCACCCCAGATGGCGGGCGTCGTCCTTCGTCTTTCTTAGTTTTGGGTGTGATCAACGCGCTAGAGCCCAAGCTCTCGAACCTGATGGTTCCCTTCTACCAACTCAACTCTGATGAGGATGCGCTTGTAGAAGTGTTAGGGCTCAATTTCGATCCAGAGATGGCTCTCGATAACGGCGGCGCTCCCCAGACAATTGATGCAAGCGACGATACTCCTCTCCTTCCGGATGTTCCAGGTCTATAGCAGTTAGCGCTGCGGGTGTGCGATTTTCTGATTTAATCAATCTCTGGAGAAGGGGTTGAATGTCCGCACCCTCAAAACATCTGTGAACAGCAAGCAACTGCGTCAGTCTCTCAAAGTTAAGTGGCTGACCTATTACCGGGACAATCGTGAGTGGATCGACCGTCTAGGTCTCTGGGTCACTGTGGATGGGCAGCGCCGCCCGGCCTCTGGATTCATTCTGGGAGTGCTCTCAACGCTAGAGCCCAATCTGACCCAACTTCTTCCTCTGGTGGTGGATCTCAGCAGCAACCCTGACCGTATCGTTGCCGCTCTAGGGCTCAATATTAGCCCCGACAAAGAGCTCAAAGCTTTGGCTGATGCCCAGCGTATGCTGCCCAGCAGCAGCCAAGCCGAAGTAAATATGGAGGCTCCCGTCGCCCTTCCCGTTACCCTCAACGTAGAACAGATCCCGGCCAAACCTGCTCCCGACAAAGACGAAGAGTGTCGTGGGGTGGGGGGCAGAGAAGATGATCGGCCTCGCACGAAGTCATAGTCTTCTAGTCGAATTTTCTAAGGTCTTGAGGGTTGGGTTTTAGGCTTTTGGTGCCCCGCGCAACGTTAGCTGCCCTAAACATTTCGAGTAAGAGACCACCACCATGACCCTTGCCAATAGCCCCGCCTCTTCTAGCCCCGCCCCTTCCCTTGAGTTTGAGTGCGACACCGGCAATTACCACACTTTTTGCCCCATTAGCTGTGTTGCTTGGCTTTACCAAAAAATCGAAGACAGCTTCTTCCTAGTCATCGGCACTAAAACCTGCGGCTACTTTCTGCAAAACGCCATGGGCGTGATGATTTTTGCTGAGCCGCGTTACGCGATGGCAGAGCTGGAGGAGGGCGACATTTCGGCCCAACTTAATGACTATGAGGAACTAAAGCGGTTGTGCGATCAGATCAAACGCGATCGCAACCCCTCCGTCATCGTCTGGATCGGCACCTGCACCACCGAGATCATCAAAATGGATCTCGAAGGCATCGCCCCTAAGCTCGAAGCTGAAATCGGTATTCCCATCGTCGTCGCTCGGGCCAATGGCCTAGACTACGCCTTCACCCAGGGCGAAGACACGGTGCTAGCTGCGATGGTGCACCGCTGCCCCACTAGCGCCACCGTCACCACCGAAGCCGAAAAAGAAGAGCGCGGCGGCATTCAAAAACTGCTGAGCTTTGGCCGTAAAAAAGAAGACACTCCCACTACCGCAGAACCTGAGTACAAAGATCACCCGCCCCTGGTTCTGTTTGGCTCGGTGCCCGATCCCATCGTCACCCAAATGACCCTGGAGCTGAAGAAGCAGGGCATTAAAGTATCTGGCTGGCTGCCCGCCAAGCGCTATACCGAACTGCCCGTGATCGACGAAGGCTACTATGTCGCTGGCATCAACCCCTTCCTCTCTCGCACAGCTACCGCCCTGATGCGCCGCCGCAAGTGCAAGCTGATCGGCGCGCCCTTCCCCATCGGCCCAGACGGCACCCGCGCCTGGATCGAGAAAATCTGCTCCGTGTTTGGTATTGAACCTCAGGGGCTAGATGAGCGGGAAGCCAAGATTTGGGAATCGCTGGAAGATTACCTGGCCCTGATTCGCGGCAAGTCAGTCTACTTCATGGGCGACAACCTGCTGGAAATCTCCCTGGCCCGCTTCCTTATCCGCTGCGGCATGACCGTTCCCGAAATCGGCATTCCCTATATGGATAAGCGCTACCAGGCAGGCGAACTGGCCCTGTTGGAGAAAACCTGCCACGACATGGGCGCGCCCCTGCCCAAGATCATCGAAAAGCCCGACAACTACAACCAGCTGCAGCGCATCAACGCAACCCAGCCGGATTTGGTAATTACGGGCATGGCCCACGCCAATCCTCTAGAAGCGCGGGGCATCAACACCAAGTGGTCGGTCGAATTTACCTTCGCCCAGATCCACGGCTTCAGCAATGCCCGCGACATTTTAGAACTGGTGACCCGTCCCCTGCGGCGAAACAACAGCCTCAAAGACCTGGGCTGGGACAAGCTAGTTAGAGAAGAATCTAAGGTCTAACCTTCAGAAACCGGGTTTCTCCAAAGAAATCCGGTTTCTTCGTTCAGCCGGGGTACCCAAAAGAAATGCCAAGGGGAAAGCCCCTTGGCGATGGGTGTTGTGAGGAGTAGAACTCTCTACTTAGGTTTAAATGTAAATAATTGGCGTGTCTTTGGTGCGATCGCAATGTGACAGCCTTGTGTCATCACTTTGTAATTGCTTAAAATAAATCGAGTTTACTATACTCATTGATTAGGCTAAATTATTATGTCTCCTAATCCTGCTGTCCCCTTTGAGCAAATCGACGTCGAAACCTTTGCCCAACGCTTCCAGACTGAGCGAGATAAGCTGCAGCTAATCGACGTACGAGAACCGACAGAGCTTGAGCTAGCTTCCCTTGAAGGCTTTGAACGCCTGCCTCTAAGCGAATTTGCCGACTGGTCAGAGAGCATTCACAACCGTTTTGACAACGAAAAAGAAACCATTGTGATGTGCCACCACGGCATGCGCTCCGCCCAGATGTGCCAGTGGCTATCGCAGCAGGGCTTTACCAACGTGAAGAACCTGGCTGGTGGTATTGATGCTTATAGTGCTGTGGTTGATCGTTCGGTGCCTCGGTATTAGGTGGGGCAGAGGGCAAAAGGTGGAAGGCAGGGGCAGAAGGTGGAAGGCAGAAGCTTTTTCCTGATTCTTAAATTGTTCCCATTTCCTCTACTTGTAAGTCAGTCAGAGGGCTCATAACTGATCAAATCAATAGGTATTGAAAAAGCTTAAAGTTTTTCAACAAGATCTCTGTTGCCGTTACTTCCGCTGCAGGCTGGGCACATTACACCTAGCAGTGAGTACAGTCTTTCAGGGCTCAAAACACCTATGGTTACGACCACCGAGACAGCCCACCGTCTCCACCACAAGCACCCCAAAAAGCATAACCATTATGCGCTACGGGACTTCTTCCAGTTCAACCCTGAACAGGGCATTATTACTGACTGGAATGAGTGCCGCAATGTCTTTACCAGCGAAGACTTTATCATTGGTTTGTTAGAAGGTTTGGAAGAAGAGGTTGGCGAATCTTCCGCCGCCATCATGTACTCCATCGGCATAGAGTGGGGCAAATACGATTCCCTTGTTTTCCAAACTTGGTTTGAAAAAGAGTTTGGCATGAGTTCTCGCAGCGCCAACCTGATGTTTCTGCTAGAGACTTGGTGGTGGCCGTACATTGCCCAGGGCTGGGGCCGGTGGGAGGTGGACATGAGCGATCGCAAGCAGGGCTTTATGTTCATCAACCTCTTCGACTCCGCCGTAGCTCGCACCTTAGGGGATGTCGGCAAGCCTGTCTGTCACCTCTATGCTGGGCTCTTTGCGGGCTTCTTTACAGAAATGGTGCGCAAGCAGCTGAGCTGCATTGAAATTCAGTGCTACTCAATGGGGGAAACCTACTGCAAGTTTCTCCTAGGCGGCAAAGAGCGGATTGATGCAGCCGCCTTCTGGATGAACGAAGGGGCTACTGCCCGCGATATCGAGAAGCGGCTGCGATCTGGGGAGAGCGGCGCATGATTAATCTGACCGCCAAAGCCAATGGAGCGGGGACAGCGTCTCAGCCCTGGCTGCAAGACTCCGTTCGCACCTTCTTCGAATTGATGGCCTGGGATGGGCGGCCTCCCCAAGTTGCCAGCCATGAGCCTACCGACGATCCATCGGGTGAGTCGCTCATGACAATGCGGGTAAGCACCTTCTTTGGCACCCTTCCCTGGGAAGGCCAGCCTGTAATTGCAGCTCCAGTTGCGCCGATTGAAATGCTTTCTGATGCGCCAGCAGCTGCCGGTGATTCTCTCACCCTCGATCTCTTCTCTGACTTGTTCTGAGTCAGGCTATTAACGGTTATTACGAGGTCTCTTAAAGACCAGAGTAACTTCCTTCAAGCAGGTCGTTTTAAGGCAAGGGCATCGTCTAAACTCACTGACGTTCAATTCCCATCGCCCGATTGAACACCCAACCAATACTCCTAACTTCTACTGCTAACTCCTAACCCCTGAGGACCCAATATGAACCCTAAATTGGATGCCCTGTTTGATGAGCCCGAAAAACGCTATCTCAATGCCGACGAACTGAGTGTTTTGAGTCAGTATGTTAGCTCTATTCCAGAGCGCATGAAAGCCTATCGTCTGCTGCGAGATCAGGAAGTGGCGCTGATGCAGCCAGTAGCCGATAGTCTGCAGCAGCAAATGCCGGACGTGCCCGAAGCCACTTTAGAATTTAGCGTTCGCAGCGGCCTACTGGTTTTGCGCTATGCCGCTATGGCCATGCTGATGGATGACGAGGTGTTTGTAGAAGAGCGGCTGCGGGGTTGGCTGCCAGAGATAGTCAAGGCCTACAACACAGAGGCGGTTGACCAAAAGCTATTTGAAGTATTAGCCCAGCGCTTGAGCCAAACTCTGCCGCCTCAGCAGATGAGCCTGCTCAAGCCCTGCCTCGAAAAAGCTCAGACCCTGCTAAAGAATGTGCGGGAAACCGTTGAAAGTGTTCCTGCTGGCTTCTCTAGCGGTTTCTAAAATTTCCCTTGCCCTTCATAACCCCCTACAGGTGGTCAGAACATGGTTTCCGTTGCTGATTTACTGATTGACAGCCGCTTGCCCGGTAACTACTTTGCCAGCGATCTTTACGTTCGTGGTTCGCTCGAACTGGGCCTGCTGGAAAACCGCCGGGGCGATCGTCTGCTGGCAATTCCTGAACCGCTGCTCAAAGCAATTTACGCTGGGCTTGAAAAAGAAACGGGGCATGCTTCCAAACTGGTGCTGTATAACTGTGGCCGCTGGTGGGGCAAAAACTTCTATGCCCGGTTTTGTGAAGAGCTGAGCGACTACTACGGCAAGCCACTGGCTGACCTGTCAATGGTCGAATTTCTGCAGTCTCTCCAGCAATGTTGGCGAACCCACGGTTGGGGCCAAATTCATCTCGATACGGTTCACCGAGAGCAGGGCTTTTTGACGGTAGAAATCTGGCACTCCCCCTTTACGGCCTACGCCCCTAAAGGACAGCAACCCTCCGGCTCCTTGGAGCAGGGAATTGTAGAGGTTTTTCTGAGCCAATTGACCGGCCGAGAGCTGAAGTGTCTGCAAACCAGCTGCGATTCTAAAGGCGATGACTGCAACCGCTTTGTTGTAGGCCTAGCGAAGCGGTTAGAAAAGGCTGAAGCCATGGTAGCTGGTAGCCAGCCCCATCAGACTATTATGCAAGCGCTCCTGCAGCAGGAATGACATGACTTGTGGCTATTTCCCGGAGGTTGCGGCGGTCTCACTATCGATTGCTTGGGCTAGTAGGGCATGGGCAGTTTGGTCGGGTCTACTGTGCGATCCATCGCCAAACGGGGGATTTGGTAGCGCTTAAGGATCTCAACCGCGATCGCTTTTCAACTCACAAGTTTCTTCGAGAGCTGCGGTTTCTCCTGAGTCTGGAGCACCCTAATATTGCCACTTGTCAGGCCCTAGAGCACTCTGCAACCGGGCGGCAACTGGTGCTGGACTACTGCGAGGGCGGCACCTTGCGCGCTCTGATTGAGCATGAGGTGCCCTTGAGCCTGGCAGAAGTGCTGGGATTTGTCAGCGATATTCTACGGGCGCTTGATCAGGCCCACCGCCAGGGCATTGTGCACTGCGATATCAAGCCTGAGAACATTCTGCTGTCGATTGTGCCGGGAGGCTGGCAGGTCAAAATTTCGGACTTTGGCATTGCCCGCCTTAGCCTAGAGGCCAGTGAGGCAGAACTGGGAAACACCGGATCGCCAGCCTACATGGCTCCAGAAAGGTTTTACAATCAGCACCCGGCAGCTTCGGACCTCTATGCTGTGGGCGTTATTCTCTATGAGCTGCTGACGGGACAGCGGCCTTTCTCGGGAACACCGACAGAGTTGATGGTGGCTCACCTAAATCAGCGGGCGATTCTGCCCGAGCACCTGCCGGTACCGCTGAATGAGATTCTGCGTAAGGCCCTGCAAAAGCTCCTGGCTAAACGCTATAAGACGGCGGCTGAAATGTTGGCAGCGGTTGAAACAGTAGCGCATCAGCTGCCGCAGGAGCAGTTAGCGAGTTCGGTGCGGCAGCCGTTAGAGCCTCCGATGTCTGCGCCTGCTCTAACCTTTGTCACGTTGCCTTACCCGGTTGAAGTCGTGGGCTGGGTAAACGTTCCCCTGACCAGAACCCATCAGACTGTTCAAGGACAGGAGGTTACTCAGGGAACGCTGCTGGTGACAGGCTGCCAGCGCCGGGTTTGGGTTTACCACTGGACGGGGCAGGGACAGGAGCGAATCGGCCAGCCCCAAGGCTTGACGCTGCCCTGGCCGATTCGGCAGTTTCAGGCAGTGCCCTACGGGGGCTGTCTGTTTACGGATTACTCAATCCATATGCTGTCGATGAAGCAGGGAGTCGTTGCGATCGCACGTTTCGACCACCCAGTCAAAGCCGCACTCACTCCAGATGGCCGCTGGTTTGCCGCCTGCAATGTAGAGAGCCCACCCTCAGAGCGCCAGCTTCTGCTGCGACGACTAACCGGGCCTGATCACCGCCTTGAAAGCTTACCCCTGACGCGGGTATCGATGCCGGTGGCTGAAGGGCAGGTTGTGGCTTTGAGCGCGTTGGATACGCGTCATTTTTTGGTTGCGATCGCGCAAGCTGCAACTACCACTTTTCAGTGTTTTACCCGACGGGGCACCGCCGTTGGCACCTTATCTCTGTATACAGCTTTACAAGCTTTAGTACCGGCTGCCAAACCCTACCGTTTTCTAGCTTTAGAGCAGCATTTTCCCAACGTTGTTCTAGTGATTGACTTTAAACCCTTCCGAGTCAGCCGCTACCGCTTGGATATTCAGCCTCACTGGCTGATCGACACTGGGGCTGGTTATGCTGCTATCAGCCTAGACGGCAAGCTGCGGCTGATTAGCGAAGAGGGGCAGGTGATCGGGCAAATTGATAGATTGCCTCGGCCGGCAGATGTGTTGCCTCTCTCTGCAACCCAGCTACTGTGGGCCGTTTCAGAGGGAGCTTACAGCCGAATTTACACCGTGGACCTTAAGACCCTGGGCCTAGACATTATTTTCTAATCCGGTATCTCTTATACCTGGATACCCGCAATTAAATGTGCTCTAATCACGAGATTGTTTCTCTGTAGTCTTCTCGTGATTGAATTTATTACGCTTCCTGGTCAACTGCCTCCGGTCGCTCCCTATTCTCATGCAGTGCGAGCTGGAGATTTTTTGTTTGTTACCGGGCAATTGGCTGAGGACCCAGAAACGGGAAAAGTTATTAAGGGCAGCCTTGAGGAGCAGACCCGGCAGGTGATGGAAAATCTTAAGCTGGTCCTAAGCCATGCAGGCAGCAGCCTGGAGAAGGTGGTGATGGCCCGCATTTTTGTGACTGACTTTCGCTATTACGAAGTGGTGAATCAAACCTATCAGTCCTACTTCATCCCGGGGCGAATGCCTAGCCGCACTACGGTGGGAGTGACGGCGCTGGCTGATTATGGTGACGTGGAAATTGATCTGATCGCTTACTGCGGCGATTGATTCCCTTTAAACCAGTAGAGACGCGATTAATCGCGTCTCTACTAAGAGTAATTAGGCTGAAGGATCAGAAACTGGAGCTGTTATACCGAAGCCAATTCCTGAAGGCCATTGAGCTACGCTGATTCCGGCATATTCACCTGCTTCAGGGTATCCCGCAGAGATTCCCCTTCAATGACTTCGGCCTCTAGCAGCTGTTGAGCTAGTGTCTCCAGCAAGTCCCGATTGCTCCCAAGAATGGCTAGAGCCCGCTGATGCCCCTCTTCGACCAGTCCTTTGACCTCTTCATCGATGGCCTTGGCAGTCTGTTCACTCATCGGACGGCGAGAATTGGGCATACCGTTGTCGAGGAAGGCGTTGCGCTGACCCCGGTCGTAAGCGAGTGGCCCTAGTACCTGGCTCATGCCGTAGGTTGTGACCATCTGTTCGGCTAGGTCAGTAGCCCGCTGCAAGTCGTTAGCAGCGCCTGTGGTGATGCTGCCAAAGATTAGCTCTTCCGCTGAGCGGCCCCCTAGCAGGGTGGCAATTTGGCCTTTGAGTTCGGCCTCGTCTCGCAGGAAGCGATCTTCGGTGGGTAGCTGCAGGGTATAGCCCAGGGCGGCCATGCCGCGCGGCACGATGGAGATCTTTTCGACTTGGTCGCTTCCGGGCATTAGTGCACCGACCAGCGCGTGACCAACTTCGTGGTAGGCCACGATTTTCTTCTCACGCTCGTTGAGTACTCGACTCTTTTTCTCTAGTCCAGCAACCACGCGCTCAATTGCTTCAGCGAAGTCTTCCTGGATCACTTCCTGGCGGTTGTTACGGGCCGCTAGCAGGGCAGCTTCGTTGACTAGGTTGGCTAGGTCGGCTCCAGCAAAACCGGGGGTACGAGTCGCGATCGCTTTCAAATTGACACTATCAGCCAGCTTGACATCCTTAGCGTGAATCTTGAGAATGGCTTCTCGCCCGATCAGATCGGGGCGATCTACCAGCACCTGCCGATCAAAACGGCCTGGGCGCAGCAGCGCTGCATCAAGCGATTCGGGGCGGTTGGTGGCTGCTAGCACGATGACGGTCGTATCACCTGCATCAAAGCCATCCATCTCGGTCAAGAGCTGGTTTAGGGTTTGCTCCCGCTCATCATTACCGCCATAGAAGCCGCCCGACGAACGGGACTTACCAATAGCATCTAGCTCGTCGATAAAGATAATACAGGGAGCCTGCTTTTTAGCCTGCTCAAAGAGGTCGCGGACACGGGAGGAGCCGACTCCAACAAACAGCTCGACAAACTCAGAACCAGAAATGCTGAAGAAGGCGACTCCGGCTTCTCCTGCAACGGCTTTGGCCAGCAAGGTTTTACCTGTTCCCGGCGGGCCAACGAGCAAGACCCCTTTGGGAATTTTGGCCCCTAGCTCAGTAAAGCGCTTGGGCGTTTTCAAAAAGTCTACGATTTCAACTAGCTCAGTTTTGGCTTCTTCTACTCCAGCCACATCGTTAAAGGTGATCTTGGCTGACTCGCCTTCAACGTAGACCTTGGCCCGGCTCTTGCCAATCGACAAAGCCCCTGCCGGTCCCCCGCCCGCGCTGCGGGCAATGAAGAAGCGCCAGATCGCGACAAAGATTAGAGGCGGAATCACCCAGCTCAAAAGGCTGCCAAGCCACTGATTTTTGGGAGGCGAGACCGCTGCAAACTCAACGCCGTTATCTTCTAGCAGGTGCGGCAAGTTCAGGTCAAAGATGGGAGTGGTGGCATAGACCTCTCCTGGCTCGCCGTTCTCATTTTTGAGCTGGTAGCGAATTTCCTCCTGACCGACCGATGCTCGCATCACCTCGTGCTCCTGCACCCGATGAATAAACATGCTGTAGGGTTCACGAGCCATAGATGGCCCCAAGAACCCAGGCAGGAGAATATTCAGCAGCAAAAGTCCGCTGGCAACCAGAAAGACAATATTGAGAATGAGCCTAGAGCGAGGCGGTTGGGGGTCTTTTTTAATAGCCATATTGCGCTTACGAGTTTGGTTCGGTTGTACTTTAGTGAGACTAGGCTCAGAAGAATGGGTGGTCAAAAAGTGTTAGGGCACTAGGACCAACGGCAGGGGCAGCTAGAGCCAACTACATGGCAGTAAAGGGATTTGCCTACCTTGTCTTCTCTTTCTAGAGTTTGGTAGCTCAGCTCAGGTGCTGAAGACCTAATCTAGGTAATGTCAATGGTTTTTGGTTCAGGTTCAGGTTCAGGGGCTTCTGCGGTATCGCCTTGACGACTGCGACCATTAAGGACATCGCGCAAGATCTCAGCCAGTTCTGCAACCAGCAGGACGGCTACAACGCTATCGTCGATCCAGCCGATAATAGGAATGAAATCTGGTGAAATGTCTATTGGACTAAGCAGGTACAGCAGTGTACCTGCAACTAAGAACCAGCGGTATTTGGGATGGCGAATCGTTTGGCTGTACCAGCTGTAAAAAGACTGTGCCAAGTTTTGCATGGAGCTGCCTGCTAAACCCGTGATTATCATCGTGCCATGCCCTCAGGTGGGGCTGAGGGGCAATAGCCGTCCGCTAGGGTGCGGATCTTTCACACTATCCCCTGCCCAGGTTTTGACGACGTCTGTCGTAGGTCAGTTTTGAAATGAGCAACGTGATCGATTTGCTAGCAAAGTCGCAACGAGGGCGCTCCGGACTAACCCTTTCGCTGTCGTGGAAAACGGCGCTGCTGGCGATGGGCAGTGGTCTATTAATGTCGCTGGCCACGCCTCCTCTAGGGCTCTGGCCGCTGGCTTGGTTCGGCCTGATTCCCCTCTGGGAGCTGGTTCTAGCCAGTAACGGGCAGTCTTGGCGGGTTGTGTTTGCCTATGGCTTGATCTGGGGAGTGGGCTTTCACGGCAGCGTTCTCTCCTGGATTACCCACCTCCATCCTCTGACTTGGATGGGGGTGCCCTGGTTGGGAAGTGTTGCGATCGCAGCCTTTGCCTGGAGTTTTGTCACCCTTTGGGGGGCGGTGACTGTGGGGCTATGGGCCGTAGGTCTGCACTACCTCAGCCGCTTAAAAGCCACTGGGCCAGGGGTTCGGGTGTTAAACAGCGCGGTTCTGTGGGTCCTGCTGGAGCAGCTGCGCAACCACACCCCCCTCGATTGGTCAGCCCTGGCCCTCACCCAAAGCCCCGGTAATCTGGTAATCCTGCAGCTGAGCCAGTTGTCGGGACAGTTGTTAGTAGCGGCAGTTTTAGTGGGATTTAATGGCTTGCTGGCAGAAGCGTGGTGGGTCTTTTTTAATCAGTCGGCCGCTGCTGCTCCAAGCCATCGGTTTAGGTTGTTGGTGGGGGGTGCGATCGCACTGCTGGTTGCCGCTCATGGCCTAGGAGCAGCCATGTTTATAGGTAGCTCTGCAGACAATCCGACTTCGGCAGTGGCTATCGGCTTGATTCAGGGCAACGTGCCTACGCGCGTCAAGCTGACGCCAGAAGGCATTCGCCGGGCGATGGACGGCTACACCGAAGGCTACAAAGCATTGGTGGCCCAAGGAGTTGACGCAGTGCTGACGCCAGAAGGAGCCATTCCAGCTATTTGGGACGTTAGTGTAGGTCAAACTAACTCTTTAGTGCAAGCCACTGAAGCCGCTGGAGTCCCCCTTTGGCTAGGCACCTTTGCCACCGATTCTCAGCAGCCAAAACCTCGCCTGACTCAAAGCCTGCTGGAGATCAACAATCAAGGAATGGCCGCAGGTCGCTACAACAAGGTGCAGCTTGTGCCTCTAGGGGAGTACCTGCCCTTTGAATCCCTTCTTGGCCAACTCATTGGGCGGCTATCGCCGCTAGACAGCTACTTGGTACAGGGCGACCCTAATCAGCAGTTCACTACTCGTTTAGGTCCGGCCATTGTAGGTATTTGCTACGAATCTGCCTATAGCTGGCTCTTCCGGGAGCAGGCCCGCAATGGCGGCGAATTTATCCTGACGGCTTCCAACAACGACCCCTACCCCCCTCGCATGATGGTGCAGCACCATGCCCTAGACGTGATTCGAGCGATTGAAAACGATCGCTGGGCGGTGCGGGCAACCAACACCGGCCTATCGGGAGTTGTTGATTCGCAGGGAAGAACTCAATGGTTAGCTACCCCCAGCACCTACGTTACACACAAGGCAATTATCTATCGGCGGCAAACATTCACACCCTATGTTCGCTGGGGAAACTGGGTTTTGCTGATCCTATGCGGCTTGAGTTCGGCGTTTATTTTTAGACAGCGAAATAGAACACATCAATAGCGAATGATGCTGTTTCCACTAAATTGCCTACATTTTCATTTTGAAACGGCAAGAGTTGGAGAAGATCTATTGGCGAATTAAGCTTGTGACTATATATTTGATTCGGGTGAAGTTTCAGCGGGTCTTGGGCAAATTTCAGAATGTTGAGCGCTCACACTTGAGCCAGCAGCAGTCAGGGAGCTTAAGGATTAACGTCGTCCATCTACGGTCTTCTTTGGAGCATCATGTACGCCCTAGCCTCGGATCATATTCTCCATTTCCGCATCTCAGAGCGGCCAAGTGGGGTTAGGCTAACCATGTGGGAATTGGCTCCCGCACGGGCAAACCAGCTTAAGCCTTACCTCTATGTGATCAACTACTACCTAAACTCCCTCGAAGAAGCCAGGGGGTTTTTGAGGCAGCACTTAATCATTAATGGAGCTAGCGGTGTGGCCAAGCTAGACATTCCCTTCGAGGGGAAAGTGCGGGTAATGCCCTATCCCACCTGGAACAGCTGCGAGATTATGGGTTAAAACTCGTCGTCTGCAAAGTTTTCTGAGGTTGAAGACTCACTGTCGCGCCGAGACCCCAGCAATTCCAGTCGGTCTACCCGAATGACCGGCTTTGACCGCGCCGCACCTGTAGCTCGATCCTGCCAGCTTTCTAGCTTGAGTGAGCCAGTTACTCCGATCAGACTGCCTTTGCGGACATAGTTTGCAGCCACCTCAGCACTGCGTCCCCAGATCTCTAAATTAAACCAGTCAGGCTGATCGCTATTGCGGCTGCGGCGTTTAACGGCCAAGGTGAGGTTGCAGACCACATTGCCCGATTCAAAGTATTTGACGTCCGGGTCACCTCCGGCCCGCCCTACCAAAGTAACAGCGTTTATACTCATAGGGAATTGGGAAATAATAGAGAGGCATTCATTAAAGCATTGTAGAGTGAGACCTCTGCTTGATGAGCCGAAATCTACCCAATAGCAAAAAACTAGGGAACTTTTTGGGGCAACGGGCTTCATCAGGGAGGTCCAGGGCTATCTGTAGAGAAGCCTAAAAGAACGATTTTTAGAAAGGCTGGCAAAAACAGGAAAATTTATTAGCATCTATCCTGAAATCCTGCCTTTTTCTCCGAGAAAGGATTCATGTCTTACTAGACGGCTCGATACGAAACGTAATAGAATCCACTTCGGCATCTGTATTAGCTACCTGTTCGCCAAGTTTTAGGGACGTTACCACCTGTGGCTCTCTTCGACCGCTTTTCATTTTCAAGAGATATGGGTATTGATCTGGGAACAGCCAATACCCTTGTGTATGTATCTGGTAAAGGAGTTGTCCTGCAGGAACCTTCTGTGGTGGCAATCGATAGAACTGAGAAAAAACCCCTGGCGGTTGGGGAAGAAGCTAAGCGAATGCTGGGTCGTACTCCCGGCAACGTGGTTGCTCTACGACCTCTGCGAGATGGGGTTATTGCCGACTTCGATACTGCTGAACTCATGCTCAAGCACTTTATTCGGCAGGTTCACGAAGGCCGAACTCTGGTGTCGCCCCGCATCGTAATCGGCATTCCCAGTGGCGTCACTGGGGTTGAGCGACGAGCTGTAATGGATGCAGCTCAACAGGCAGGTGCCCGCATGGTGTACCTGATTGATGAGCCGGTCGCGGCTGCCATTGGAGCCGGGCTGCCAGTAGCCGAGCCAACAGGCAACATGATTGTGGATATCGGGGGTGGAACCACTGAGGTCGCCGTCCTGAGTTTGCAGGGAACAGTGCTGAGCGAATCTGTCAGAGTGGCTGGGGATGAGCTGAGTGAATCTATTTCCCAGTACATGAAGAAAGTACACAACCTGGTGATCGGGGAACGCACTTCCGAGGAAATCAAAATTTCCATTGGCTCTGCCTATCCCAATCCCGATGACAACGAAATTGCGATGGACGTGCGCGGTCTGCACCTGCTGTCAGGGCTGCCCCGGACAGTAACCGTCAAGAGCGCAGAAATTCGCGAAAGCATGGCAGAACCGCTGTCAGTGATTGTAGAAGCGGTTAAGCGCACGCTGGAGCGCACACCTCCAGAACTGGCTGCTGACATTATCGATCGCGGTATTATGCTGGCGGGCGGCGGTGCTCTGCTAAAAGGGCTCGATACTTTGATCAGCCATGAGACGGGCATCGTAGTGCATGTGGCAGCGGATCCTCTGAGCTGCGTTGTGTTGGGGACGGGTCTGGTGCTAGAGAACTTTACCCAGATGGGTCGCGTCTTTAGTGGGCGATCTGGTCTCTAGGTGATTATGACCTTTTAGCTGCTGTGAGTTTTGATGTTTGCCCTGCGCCGTTGGTGGAATCGACATGCTCTGAGATCGGGGCTAGTTTTTCTGGCTGTTGGTTCTGCTGTTATTCTCCGCCAAACCAATGGTTTTGTGCTGTCTGAAGCCTACCACTGGATAACCCGACCGCTACAGCCAGGCATCAGCCGGGAGGCTCGGCTAGAAAGTAGCTATGTTTCAGAGCTGCAGCAGCGCCTGGTTGAGTTAGAGAGCCAAAATCGCTCACTGCGTGAGCTGGTGGAGTACGAAGATGCTCAATCGGGTGTAGGCATTCCAGCGGCTGTTATTGGTCGCAGCGCAGATCATTGGTGGCAGCAGGCTATTCTCAACCGAGGTAGCCGTGACGGGGTAAAACCTGGCTATGTAGTGACTGGGCCAGGCGGGCTGGTGGGCCGAATTGTGGCGGTTTCTCCCAGCACCAGCCGAGTTTTGCTGGTGAGTGACCCTACTAGTCGAGTGGGGGCAAAAGTCAGCCGCAGCCGGATCATGGGCTATGTACGAGGTCAGTCTAATAATCGGCTGGTCATGGAGTTTTTTGACAAGTCTCCCGATGTGAAGGCAGGAGATGTGGTGGTTACCTCTTCCTACAGCCGCCTGTTTCCACGAGATATTCCCATTGGCCGCATTGAATCTTTAGACCTTACGAAAAGCCCTGCGCCAGAGGCGACGATTCAGCTGACCTCACCCCTGCCGGTTTTGGAGTGGGTGGTCATTCATCCTTTTGAAGCCAGTGAAACGGTTGACGATCCGCTCGCGCCTAACTCAGATAGTGGCAGGAACCCCGCCAGACCATGACTTCTCCACTTAAGCTGCCCTCGTCTCCGGTTTCTCTTCGCCAGCGCCGGCTCAATGTTTTGGTGACGGTGGGGTCTGTTTTACTGTGTCTAGTTTTATCTCCTAGTCGTATTCCAGGGATGGAGCTGTTGGGAGTTGCGCCTAACTGGATGCTGATTTGGGTGGTGGCCTGGAGTGTCAAGCGGACGCCTTCCCAAGGTGCGATCGCAGGTCTAGTGATGGGCCTACTGCAAGATTCCATAACGGCTCCTCACCCGACCCACACGCTCAGCTTAATCGTGGTAGGGGTATTGACGGCTCGCCTGCAAAAGCAGCGATACATTCAAGAAGACATTATTTCGATTGCGCTGATTGTCTTTGGTATGGCGGTGGTGGCTGAGACGGTGATGGCGCTTCAGGTCAGCATCGATCGGCTGTTTTCTGCAAATTCTCTCTACCCGTCTTTGGGAGAAATCTGGCAGTTTCACCAGCGGGTGGCTTTGAGTTCAGCCATTTTGAGCAGTCTTTGGGCACCTGCCGTTTACTACCCACTAAACCGTTGGTGGGAGCGCTACGCACCTCAAGATTTGACCTCTTAGTCGCCTACCTTTTTGATTACGCTTTAGCCTGAAGATGCGATACCCGCGTCTCTGGGCATTTGATTAGGCCTTTGATCATTACACCCTTAAGGCAACCTGATTAGTGATGTGTTGGGCAGTGCTCCAAAGGTCGGGCAATAGTAGGGTAGGGCGAAAAGCCTTAAGGTAGTTGCTGCTGCGGATACCACAGGTCAAAGCGGCTGTGGGTAGACCGGCAGACTGGCCAGCCATGATATCGGCTTCGGTGTCGCCAATCATCCACGAGGTTTGGGTGCTGTAGTCGTGGTGGTGCTGGTCTGCGATCGCATCTCGCAGCCGCTGAATTTTATGATTAGCTTGGTTAGCATAAGCCGCATCTGTTTGAGGCATACCGTAGAGGCCGCTAAAGGCCCAATCCAGATGGTGCTGCTCTAGAAAGGCTACGACCTGCTCTGGTGCCCGCAGTGTCACTAGAACCACGCGGATGCCGTGGCAGCGCAGCAGCTTCAGCGACTGCCGCACACCAGGCTGGAGCCGGTCTTGGTGCAGCAGCGTGGGCTGATTAACGATCTGGGCTACATAGCTTAGGAAGTCGTTAATCTGCGATCCCTCTAGGCCAGACCACAGAGCAATTTGCCGATCGGGCACCCGGTTTTGCTTAAAGGCCCAAAATTGAACTTTGGAGAGGTAGCGAACTTGAATGGGCACCTGCTTCTGGCTGACCGCTTGGATGTGCTCTAGACCCATGCGGTAGGTGGCATAGTAGCGATCAGAGACATCGACGATAGGACCATCAAAGTCGCAAAAGAGGGTCACTCCTGGAGTTGCTTTAACAGGGGCAACCTCAGAGGCATGAACCAAAACTCTTGGTGACTGTGGAGGCTCGAATGCTGAGTCAGACATGGAGCAGTTTAAGAAAAACTTAATAATGAGAAATGCTTATTTACTTTAGCCCAACCCTACGCGATCCGCTAATCAAAAAAGCTGACTTATGGCTTTTCGAAAATTGATAAGTCTTGCTTAGCTATCTGTTGCCGCTGATCGCTCTAACAGCAGGGTAACGGGGCCATCGTTTTCGATATGAACCTGCATCATGGCTCCAAATTGGCCTGTTTCTACCCGCAAGCCGCTCTGTCGCAGCTTCTCGACAAACTGGTTATACAAGACCTCTGCCTGAGCTGGAGGAGCCGCCTGATCAAAAGAAGGGCGACGGCCTTTGCGACAGTCTCCATACAGGGTGAACTGGCTGATGACTAAGAGTTCGCCACCGATCTCCTGCACGGATTGCTCCCAGCGATCGCTGCCCTCTGCTGGAAAAAGTCTCAGATCCAGGCATTTGCGCGCCATCCAGTCTAGTTCGGCAGCCGTATCGGTCGGAGCAACGCCCACCAGCAAATTTAGGCCTCGGCTGATTTGGCCGACCAGGTTGCCCTCTACCGAGACGCTGGAAGCCCTGACTCGTTGAATGACGACACGCATTGTCTGCCTTTAGGTCTGTGGCTGTTGGGACTGCAAATACTGTTTGAGCTTACCGGCAGCTTCAGCCATCTCGGTGGCGCTGGGCGGTTTGCCGAGGGACCGAAATACCTGCAGTTCCAGTCCTTTGAGGCCTAATTCGGCTTTGCCCGGATAGCGGGGCTGTACCACAAAGTGGACGTGGTAAGGCGGCTGATCAACCCACAGGCCAACATAGACCCGCTCTGCCCCCAGCGCCTCTGAAATGGCCTGAGAAATCTGCTGCAAAAAAGGCCCCAGAGAGGCCGATTCTGCTGAGCTTAAGTCCCACAGATTTTCCCGGTGCTGTTTGGACTTAACCACTACAGCGCCTACACCATAAGCACTCACGCAATGGTCTGCCAGCCACCACTCATTCTCGGCGATCGTGCCACCGGGCACTGTGACTTGTCCTGCAAGGGTTTGACAGGCCAGACAGTCAGGATGCTGCATGACCTATCGGCCAAAGCCTTTGCCCCGGCTGGTGGAGGGGACGGCTAGGCAGCTTTCAATTTGCGATCGCAGCCCCTCGTGGTCCAAGTTCTGCCCAATTAGCACTAGCTGGTTCTTAGGGCTGCCCTTCCATTCCTCGTCATCTAGAGAAAAGCGCTTGCCGCTGAGGTGAAAGACGTGGCGCTTGGGGCTTTCATCAAACCAGAGAATGCCCTTAGCCCGGAAGATGCTCTCAGGCAACTGATTGTCTAGAAAATACTGGAACTTGCGAATAGCAAAGGGGCGATCGCTTTCGAAGGACAGCGAGGTAAACCCATCGACCTCTAGGTGGTTGGAGTGGTGATGGTGCTCGTGGTCGTGATCGTGCTCGCAGTGGCCGTGGTCGTGGTCGCAGCTTGAGTGATCATGATGCTCATGAGCGTGGTCGTGGTCATGATCGTGATCGTGACCCTGCGCCTTATCAGCCTTGAAATACTGGTCCGACTCAAACAGCCCGACGCTGAGGATAAGCGGCAGGGGCACTTGAGCCTTCGTCGTACGAATAATTCGGGCCCCTTCTTTGATGTCGCGGATTTTGACTTCTAGCAGATCCAGATCGGCCTCGTCCACCAGATCAGCCTTGTTGAGCAGGAGGATATCTCCGTAAGCGATCTGGTTGTAGGCAGCCTGACTGTTAAAGAGATCCACGCTGTAGTTCTCAGCATCGACCACGGTAACAATCGAGTCGAGCCGGGTCAAGTCCCGCAGCTCTGTGCCTAAAAAGGTGAGGGCGATAGGGAGGGGGTCGGCCAGTCCGGTTGTTTCGACCACCAGGTAGTCAATTTTGTCCTGCCGCTCCAGCACTTTGAAGACAGCATCCATCAGATCGTTGTTGATGGTGCAGCAGATACAGCCGTTGCTCAGCTCTACCATTGTGTCGTCGCTGCTTTCGGTGGCAATCAGCAGGTCGTTATCGATGCCGATTTCCCCGAACTCGTTAACCAGCACAGCGGTTTTTAACCCTTCCTGATTACTCAGGATGTGGTTTAGCAGGGTCGTTTTACCGCTGCCAAGGAACCCGGTGATGATGGTGACGGGCAATCCGTGCTTGGCATCATCCATGCGCTTTTGTGGGTCAGAGGTAACGACTGATGTCATGGTGGCGCGATTCCGTGTAGCTAGCTAGATGGGCAGCTTCTCGGCATCAGTGAGACTCAAAAAATCACCCAACACCAGAAGAAGCAACATCATTTATAGTAGCTTCCATTTTGCCGACTGCCACGGCCTTTTGGATAGAGGAAGGGGCAGAAACAGTAGGGATCACGGGATCGGAGGCAGTAGGGGTAAGCCGCAGGGACAGTTCGTCAAGAAATGTCAGCACTTTTGCGCCTGTTTGCCATTGAGACAGCGGTTTTAGAAACTTATCCAGCGGGTTGAGATCTACGATAAAGCCGCCAACTCGAACGCCTACCGGCTCTAGATGCTTGCCCGGAAGTTCATGGTGCAGCAGCCCTTGGGTTTGAAGATGACAATATAGCCACAGCACATCGCTCTCAGCCTCACAGGTGTCTTGGATGCTGCCAGCCACTGTATCCCGATCAAACGAAATCATGCCAGTTAGCCGAAATAGCTGGCTGCGGTCGATCAGCTGCTGGGTTTGCTGCCGCGTAGGCCGTACGCCTAGCCTTAGACGATCCAACAGATGCGCTAGCGACCTTATGGGAATCGCGGTTGTCGTGTCGCTGATATCAGGGGCCATGAGCAGGGAGGGCTGATTGCAGATTGCCTGCTCTTTACCGGCCAGCTTATGCTGTAGCCACTCAGCCGTTTGGGCATCAATCACTTCGCTAATGGCGGCTGGGTAGTTTTTGCCGCTCAGCAACTCCAGCAGCGCTATGTACTTGCACCCTAGGCTGTGCCCCAACCAGAAGTAGCTGTCTGACTCTGAGTAGATGTCGGCTGCATATCCTCGTTTCTGGGCCTGAGCGGGCAGCAGCTGACGCAGGCTCTGCTGCTCGTCTAAAAGGCTCAAAGCAATAGACCAGTGCCGGAAGCTAAACCGAAAGGGCAGCGCAACCAGGGTATAGCCTGCCTGAAAAAGCTCATTTAGCAGGTGGCGGTAAAAAATCGTTGGGAACGTGCCAAAAAAGGCTCCACCAATAAATTGAATGACGCCTTTGGGTTGGGGATGGAGCGCTACCCAGCTAAAGGAAAGGGGCTGAAATTGAGGCAGCATAAGCAGCGGGGGTTAAATGGGGGGTTAAAGGCTGAGGCAAAGAGGCGAACCGCAATTCGCCCCTTTGCACGGTTCAAACAGAACAGTTCAAATTAGAAGAGTTCAAACAGCGCCAAGCTCAATTAGCGATTGATTGCCTCCATCCGGATAGGAATATTCAGCTTCGACAGCAGGTCGCTGACGTTATTAAGGTTTTCCTGGGAGGGCTCAATCTGGCTCAAAATTTCAACTAGGGCCTCGGCCTGCTGTACCTCAGAGAGCCCATCAAGGCGGGGGCGGAACCGCTCAGGCAACTCCGCTGCCAGTTGAGCCACCAGATCTTGCGAGAAGGGAGGCCGGAAGCCTCTTTCTGGGGGAACTTCGTTGAGCGCTTGACCACTAGCCAGAGCCATTGGGTAGTTGATCTGGTCAAACTCGCCACTGGTTGAGGCTGGGAAGTCGTTGGGCAGAAAGGTGCCTCGGGTTTCGGGGTTGAGCAGCACCTTGACGGGGCGATCATTCTGCGGCCCAAAGATAAAGGGACCAGGGAATCCCTGGAAGATGGCGGGCAGCCGCAGCCTCACAAAGCCGCGGATTTCCAGGTCGGGATTGGGATTGCTCAGCAGATCTAGGGGCAGCTTGGGCAGGAGCTGCACTGAGGCTGTTTGCTTAGCAGGTAGGCGGAATGAGCCTCTAAAGGTATCTCCAGCTTGGGAAAGGGTCAGCGGTGTATTAGCCCCAGCGATGTCAATCAGCAGATCGGCGTTGCTGGTCAGGGTGCGGTCAGG
The DNA here is from genome assembly GCF_014696715.1 of Pseudanabaena sp. FACHB-2040. Lineage (NCBI taxonomy): Bacteria > Bacillati > Cyanobacteriota > Cyanophyceae > Pseudanabaenales > Pseudanabaenaceae > Pseudanabaena > Pseudanabaena sp. FACHB-2040. Next base: position 46,171 of record NZ_JACJQO010000022.1, on the reverse strand, counting down.
ATCGGGCGGGTTGGGGGTGCTCACCACAAATTCCAGGCGGAAGGTGAGGTCTTTGTCTTCTAGGTTAGAAATTGTTAGAAAGTATCCCTGCACAACTCGGCGGGCGACGGCTGCGATCGCATCTGCTCCCGGAATAGCCGCTGGGGGCAGTGGGGCAATGCGCTTAACCAGCAGTTCAAACGTTGTAATTTCCATTGGGGCTAACTCCATTAGGTGGGGGCACAGCGATCGCTCAATCCTTTGCTGTAAGCTGGTTTTGAGATTCCCTCGCTGCTTGCAACCATTCTGGAACTTTGCACCTGGCAATGCCGTCACCCACCAGGGTCATCTTTAGATTCGCTGAGGCAACAGCGGAACTAAAATAGGGACAAGTATTCGTCATTTCTAATAAGGAGCCTAGAAGCAGGATTGATCTAGGCTCCCTTTAGGTGTTGAATCGTTCAATGTGCCCATAGCCTCCCTCACCATGAGCCTTTCTCTCTACAACAAGTTGACTCGCAAGAAAGAACCCTTCGAGCCGCTAGAAGCAGGCAGCGTGAGAATATACTGCTGTGGCGTCACAGTTTACGACTACTCCCACCTAGGCCATGCCCGCTGCTATGTGGTTTGGGACACGGTGCGGCGCTATCTGCTGTGGCGCGGCTACAACGTTCAGTACGTCCAGAACTTTACCGATATTGACGACAAAATTCTCAATCGGGCAAAGAATGAGCAGTCTTCTATGCAGGCGGTGGCAGAGCGCTACACTCAGGCCTATTTGGAGGACATGGCGCGGCTCAACATCCTCGAAGCCGATAAATACACTTACGCTACCCAAACTCTTGACGGCATTCAGCGGCTGATTTCGGAGCTGGAGCACAAGGGCTACGCTTACCCGGCGGCGGGAGATGTGTACTACGCAGTTCGCAAGTTTGAAGGCTACGGCAAACTATCAGGCCGCAACCTTGACGATATGCAGGCTGGAGCTGGGGGACGAGTCGGCAGTGAAGAAGTCCGAAAGCACGATCCGTTTGACTTTGCCCTGTGGAAAGGAGCCAAGCCCGGAGAACCTTTTTGGGAGTCTCCCTGGGGACCAGGCCGACCGGGCTGGCACATCGAATGCTCCGCCATGATTCGTGAGCATTTGGGAACTACCATCGACATTCACTTAGGCGGCAGCGATTTAGTCTTTCCCCACCATGAAAATGAGATTGCCCAGTCGGAGGCCGCAACGGGGCAACCCCTGTCTCGCTACTGGATGCACAACGGCATGGTGAATGTTGATGGGGAAAAGATGTCCAAGTCGCTGGGCAACTTCACCACCATCCGCCAGCTTTTGGATGCGCCTGATGGGCCTGATCCGATGGCGGTGCGGCTGTTTTTGCTGCAGGCGCAGTACCGCAAGCCGGTGGACTTTACGGCAGATGCGATCGCATCTGCTCAAAATAGCTGGCACACCCTCAAGGAAGGGTTGCTGTTCGGCTATCAGTTTGGTAAAGAGCTGGGCTGGCCCGATGTAGATGACCCTGACTTCGGCAATCCGGCAGCTATGCGAATTGACCGTGATAGCCCTGCTGTCCAGCAGTTTCAGGCAGCAATGGACGATGACTTCAATACTCCCGGGGGACGGGCAGTACTGTTTGACCTGGCTAAGGATCTGCGCCGCGCGGGCAACCTGATCGTCCACGAAGGCAAAGCCGACACCGGATCAGACAGCTTGCGCCAGCAGTGGCAGACGCTGGTGTGTCTGGCTCAGGTATTGGGCCTAGAGGCTCAGCCTGAGATGGAAGAGGCCCCTGTTACAGGACTCTCGGATACAGAGGTTGCAGCCCTGATCGATCAGCGTAACGCTGCCCGCAAAGGGAAGGACTTTGCCGAGGCCGACCGCCTGCGAGACGAGCTGCAGGCTCACGGCATTACGCTAATCGACAAGCCGGGCGGCGTTACTGAGTGGCACCGCTAGGGCATGTGCTGAACTCTAGCATCGAGGCCTTGCTGGATTAGGGTGTTTGCGATCGCATCTGCCGTTGCCTGGTCAGTAAAGGCTCCGGCCTGCATCATCAGCTGCCCGTTCATCCTCACCCGAAAAGCATCGGGAACGATAGCCCGCACCTGGCTCTGAGCAGCTTCGTCGGCAGCGGGTACAAAGACCTTGTAGTTAAGTCCCAGGCTGCCAGCGCGGGAGGGAGGAGCCGGCGGACCGCTGCCAACGAAGCTACTGCTGGCCAAAATTTCCGGCATCGTTCCACCGCTGCCCATAGGAATATTGGGACTGGGCACCTGGAGTAGCGGCAAACTCCCGCTGGGAGCCGACAAGGCGGGCACATCTGGCCCAGGTGAGGCTGGTAAGCTACCCTCTGTCGGAATCAGCGGCAGGGTCTGATTTAGGGCTGCCAGGTTTTGGGGATCAGGTTGGGCTACGGCCTCTACCGGCGGTGGCGTGACATCAATTGCAACCGCTTCAGCCGAATTGTCGGCTGTGCCTGCTTGGGCTGCGGTTCGGTTGCGGAGTAACCGCTCCCGCAGCGCCGTAATATTACCTCCTGACTGTGGCGTATCCAGAGCCTCTGTAGCCGGGGTCGCCCCCGAAGAAGGAATTACAGCTAGATCAACAGCCTCTGTCTCAGACGGAGTATCCGGTCCCCCCGCAGCTGAACTGGCTGGTTGCGGCTGCCGCTGGGCTAAAATTCGAGCCCGTAAGGCAGTTATGTTCTCTCGCTCAGCCGCTGCCGACTGCTGGGGAGCTGTCGGGGTCGGTACGTCCACAGTGGCTGGCTCGGTTACGGCAGGTTCTGGTAGAGCAGGTTCTGGTACCGCAAGTGAAGCTGCAGCAGGTTCTGGCCGTGAGTCAGCTTCTAGCAGTGCAGGTTGGGACAGCGGTGGATCAGAGACGATGACTGGTGCAGAGGTAGGTGTAGGTACAGGTAGGTCAACTACTGCAGCCTGTGCCGGCAGTTCAGCTGGCAAGACAGGTGCCGATAAGGCCACCTCAGGCGGTTCGGGCTCGGGCAATACACTGCTGAGAGGCTGCTCCTCTAGTTCAGGCAATACCCCTGTAGCAGGTTCAGAGTTAGCAGTTTCTAAAGCCGAGGCTGGTGAGGCTGGTGGAGCAACGGCTACTGTACTGGCTGACCGAGCGGTCTCTGGAGATGCTACGGTAACGGGGGCCATGTCGGCAGCCGGCAGCTCCGGCTCAGCCTGCATCTGGGAATTTGCTAGGGCTGGCCTCGGTGAGGGCGGTTCATCGCCGAGTATGGCAGTGGGCAGAGGCGTTGTGGCGGGGGGAAAGACCTCTGGCTGAGGGGCTGCATTACTGGCAAAAGATGGGGTCGCTACAGGTGTGGTCGCTAAAGAGAGGGGTTGATTCAGATTTGCCAGGTTTGACGGTGACTCGGCTTGAGTAGCGGCTTGGAAATCGACCAATCCATTGCGGCGGTTGCGGGCAATGGTGTTGTTTTCCAAGACAGGTCGGGCATTGGTTTGAAGGATTAGCCCGTCTTGGTTCTGAACAATCCGGTTTTCCTCAATGCGAGGAGCTGCACCAGGAGCAACCTGAATGCCAATGTTGGTGTTTTCAAAGACGTTGGCCTGGACTTGTGCCTGGGAGGGACTGCCAATGATCAGGCCCGCCACTCCGTTTTGAGTGAAATAGTTTCGTTGAATTAGGGGCAGGCCCGCTCCAGTAGCATAAACCCCCGCCTGGCCGCTGCCGACAAAGAGATTTTCACGCAGAATTGGGCTACCCGTTTCCACCCAAACTCCATAGCCCTGGGGATTAGTATTGCTGACCATGACATTGCCCAAGCCTGATCGATCAACGGCCAAAACGGCAACGTTTACCTGGCCTTGGGTAGAACTGAGATAAGCGCCGCCACCCAGGATAACCGCTACGTTGCGGGCAGATCCGGGCGCACCCTGCACCGTCACCCCAGGCCGGAGCTGCAGCGGAAACGTCTCTCCGCTGGCGGCACTGTACTCTCCTGGAGCCAGCACAATGACGGTACCGGCTTCAGCCATCTGCAGCGCTCGCGAAATGGTCTGAAGCGGCTTCATTTGGCTGCCGTCGCCGGTCGCATCACTGCCAGCCGTTGCACTGACGTGAATCAGCACATACTGACGATTGGGCTGAGGGGTGTTGGCAACGGTACTGCTGTCTAGTTGAGTGGAGTTTTGGGGTGGTGGAGCTGTCTGAGCTTGTCCCGGCCCGGTAAGGGTGACGAGAAGCCCTGTCAGTAGAGTGGTGAGAACCAGGGAAGGAGCTGTCATAAACCGGCGTGGGGATGGAGCAATTGGGTTAAGACGCCCAAGTGATAGCTCAGGTCTGGGCCTAGAGGAACACAGGTTAACGAAAGTTAACTAGAAGAACTTTTCGTAGGGCCAGTTGAGCTGTCTCAGAAATCTTGGCTAAGGATAGGGCATCTAGGAACTTTTGGCCAGAACTCGTCTGTCAAATTGACCTGACCTGACCTGGTAGGATGTTGAAGGCGTAAATCATGTCCTTATCCCTACGGCATCCCTACAGCTATGCAGGAACGGTATTTTGAGCGGGGGTTAGGTGAGCCTGTCCAGTTTACGGAGTTGGCTATTTTTCGCATTCTTGATGCCAACCTGGATCGGGCCAGGGAGGGGCTGCGGATCGTGGAGGAGTGGTGCCGCTTTGGCCTAAATCATGGGGTGATGACGGAGCAGATCAAGCATCTGCGCCAAACCTTGGCCCAATGGCATACGCCGCAGATTCGGCTGGCTAGGGACACTCCGGGAGATCTGGGCACTCACCTGACCCATCCACAGGAAGCTGAACGCAGCAGCCTCACCGCTGTGCTACAGGCAAACTTTTGCCGGGTGCAGGAGGCGTTGCGGGTGCTAGAAGAATACGGCAAGCTCTACAAAGTCGAGTTTGCTGCTGCCTGCAAGAATATGCGCTATCAGGTCTATAGCCTAGAGAGTGAGTTGCTGGGCCATCATCGCTTTCAGCAGCTAATGCGATCGCACACCTACCTGGTCACTACTCCCGGTGAGAACCTTTTCTGGGCAGTCGAAGCGGCTTTGCAGGGCGGCGTTTCCATCGTGCAGTACCGCGATAAGGATACCGATGACAGCATTCGCCTGGAAAACGCTCGGCAATTGAGAGAACTCTGCCATCGCTACAGCGCCCTATTTATCGTCAATGACCGAGTCGATTTGGCCTTGGCTATCGACGCCGACGGCGTGCATCTGGGCCAGCAGGACATGCCCATTGCAGTGGCTCGCCAGATCCTAGGCAGTCAGCGCATTCTAGGTCGCTCCACTACCAACCCTGATGAAATGGCCCGCGCCATTGAAGAAGGCGCTGACTATATCGGGGTTGGGCCCGTCTATGCCACCCCCACGAAGCCGGGCAAACCGGCAGCCGGGCTAGATTACGTTCGCTACGCTGCTGAACATGCCTCGATCCCTTGGTTTGCCATTGGCAGCATCAACCCAGATAACCTGACCGAGGTGATTCAGGCGGGGGCCGAGCGAGTGGCTGTGGTGCGGGCTATCATGCAGGCCGAAAACCCCACCCTGATTTCTCAGTTTTTTGTGGCCCAGCTTAATTACCAGCAGACCCTACGGGCTGCCCGTGTTTCTTGACAGCTATCATGCAATCGACGCCCTCCCAGCCCCAAGTTCAGCTTCAGGTCAACGGCGAAACCCGCACCTGTGCTCCCCAGACTGGTCTGCCCGCTTTTCTAGAGCAGCTAGGCCTTAATCCTCGCCTGGTGGCGGTGGAATACAACGGCGAAATTCTGCATCGCCAGTACTGGGATCACACCTGCTTGCAGGAGGGCGATCGCCTAGAAATCGTGACTATCGTAGGCGGCGGTCAATCCTAAAAAAGGTTCGGTCATTCACCCCAAAGGGTGCGTAATCCACCTCGGCAGGGCCAGGGACAGGCGTTAAAGTAAAGAAGTGAAAAGGGTTATCTGTCTTTACGCTGTTTGCACCTCTTGCATGCGTGAGAGACAATCTACAGCAGGGAATTGGGTTAGGCATCAGACACTTGGCAGTTAGGCTTTCTGACACCTATTCGCCCCATTCCAAGACATCCTTATGCCGCCCCTTCGATTGCGTGTTTGAACGATAATGGCTCAAAAACTTTTCCGACGATTCAAGCCCTTCTTGAAGTCCCTGGCCGTAGTTGGCCTGATCTTGACCCTGGTTCTGGGTCAAGCAGATGGTGCTTTGGCCGCCCGGGCTGGAGGACGGATGGGAGGCGGTAGTTTCCGGGCACCGAGTCGGACCTACGCTCCCCCCACCCGGACTTACCGAGGCCCCTCTGGTGGTGGATATTACCCAGGTGGAGGCTTTGGCTTCCCCTTCATCATGCCGATCTTTGGCATTGGTGGTGGCTTTGGGGGTCTGTTCTCGATCCTAATTTTCTTTGCCATCGCCAACTTCCTAGTTCGTAGCTTCCGAGGCATTTCCACCGAAACAGAATACGAATCTAGCTACGGCTCCCAGTCCAATCCCGTTGTTTCTGTTGCTAAGCTTCAGGTTGGACTACTGGCTGAAGCTCGTAGTCTGCAGGAAGACCTAAATCGTATTGCCCGTACGGCCAATACGTCTTCTGACGAGGGTCTAGCTCAGCTGCTGCAGGAAACGACACTGTCTCTGCTGCGCCACCCCGACTACTGGGCCTATGCCTCTACTGACGATACGCAAACCCGCTTACTTTCTGCTGAGCAGGAGTTTAACCGGCTAGCGCTGACTGAGCGCAGCAAGTTTACGGGTGAAACGTTGACCAACATCAACAACCGTCTGCAGCAGGCAGACCCCACAGCTGCCCTACCCGGTAGCGCTAGCGCTAACCAGCCTGGTGAATACATTGTGGCGACGGTAGTAGTGGGCGTTCAAGGCAAACTTGACCTGCCAACTATCAACAGCGAGCAGGATCTGCGACGGGCTCTGAGCCAGATTGGAGCTATTTCCAGCGAGCGTCTATTGGCGGTCGAAGTCCTCTGGACGCCTCAACAGTCGGGTGAAACCCTGACGGCAGATGAGCTAATTGCTGAGTACCCTGACCTGCAGCTGGTCTAACAATTGCAGTCTGTGTAGTTTAATCCCACTTAAGCGGTGCAGGAAGGACTTCCTGCACCGCTTTTTGCTTTGCCTCAACCCGGCCTTAGTCTGAGGCAAAGACTATTGGTAGCTAGGCTTGAGCGAATGGGTGTAAACTCCCACAATCCTGATAATGCTAGGGATTCTTGACACAAAATCTTGAGATAGTAGCTAAATATACAGAAATTGACTAGATTGAAAATGAAATCAGTCATTTAAGGAGGGAATACCATGCTGAGTAGTGTGGTTGGAACTGCGCGTACTCAGGCGTCTGACCGAGAAGCCTTTGAACAACATCGAACCAACTTGCTGTCTAACTTGAATCGCCGGGTTGCGATCGCAAAGTCCCAGCAAAACAGATCTCTAGTGATGCTGCTAGAGCAAGAACAGCACCAACTCGAAGCAAACTGGGCTCAGCCCATAAAAATCTCCTGGCTTCAGCGCCTTCGCCAGTCTTGGTTCAACCTGCAAACAGCTCTAGCCAACCAGTCTCAGCTTCAGGTAAAACAGGTGCAAGATGAGGCAGGTCAGCCCTGGTGGTACGTTTTCGACCCCCGCACTGGTAAGACGCTTTACGCGGAGTCAGAAAACGAAGTAGTTTTCTGGATTGAAGAAAATCGGCTGGGCCATTAAGCTCCCTGACAGTTCCGCTGCAGCAACTTTTAGGAAGCCCCCAGATAGCTAAAAGCGCATGTTACATGCGCTTTTGTGCCTTTAAAGCATCACTCAAGCGTCACCCCGATCGACCGTGAGATCCGCATCATTTTGCATAACAGTGAAACTCCTGTAATCTTGGTCGCTGATTATGCGCCATTTTGACGGATCATCTGTATCATCATGTAGGCATTGCAGCTTTAGATAGCTGTATGGAATCCATTTCCTGCGGGATTTCAGGCAACCATGTTACTCGTCCTGCTGACGCGACTTCTCATCTGGGCAGCCGTTGGTCTGCTCATCTACTGGGTGCTGCTCCGGTTTATTCCCCGCCCCTTTCTCACCTGGTTGGGCGGAGCTATTATTCTGGCGCTCATTGTGCTCTCCTTCATCGAGCCCAATGATCAGACGATCGGGGCTATCTGGCAGGTGCTTTCCCTGCCGCTGACTCCCCTGGGGGCATCGATTCTGCTGCTGCTGTTTTCTCTGGGGGGCAAGGGTCTCAAAAATGTCAATGGACGGCAGGTGTTGATTGCCTTGCTGATTCTGCTCTTGAGCAGCATTCCTTTGATTGCTCGTAGTCTGGCCAACCAATCTGAGCAGGCGATTTCCAGGGCTTTTGCTAACCAGCGAGCCCTCTGTGCTGATATTTGTCCGACCATAGACCCTGTCCCTTTTTCCCTGGTTTCAGCCATTCTTGTGGCGGGTGACAATTTAGACGGGCGAGCTACGACAGGAGCTTTCCCCGGCCAAGTTGATGCCGACACTCAGCTAGACCCAGCATTGAGCGCTCGGCTAAACAGCAGTGCTGAACTTTATGGCACTCTGCGAGCTCAGGGGGCCGATCCCTTCGTGGTCGTGACGGCAGGCTCTGTGACGGGTACTGAAGCGGAGCGTCAGGCTAGAGATCAGTTAGTCGTGCAGCGGCTAGCCGATAGAGGCGTGCCGACTGGGTCTATTCGGGTGCAGCCGACAGGAATGGATATGTATCGGGCAGCCGTTGATCTAAGGGCCTTTTTACAGGAGCGTGGCCTGTTTAGAGAAAATGTACCGAATCGAGAAGCCACTCGAGTGGCGCTAGTAGCCCCAGCTATGACGATGCGTCGTTCAGCTCTGACCTTTGAGCAGCAGGGTTTACAGGTAGTGGCTTGGCCTACTGATCTCTTTGGTCTAAATGCACCAGCCCCTGGAGATACCCTGGCCCGCTTAGCAGACCTAGTGCCCAACGTAGAAGCGCTATGGCTAACAACCCGCTATTGGGAAGAGCTGCTAACCTCCATTTATTATTTCTTGAGAGGATGGCTGCCTCCCTTTAACGTGCAGTGGGATCAGGTTGTCGAAACTGTGCAGCCTCCGGTAGCCCCTTAAATCCGCCTTACGTATCGCGCTGTTGTCGGCCTCCAGCGGGGGATCGATGCTGACTGCATTTGTGCTCTTTTAGACTGTTTTTCGAATTCGTCTAGGATAAGAGAGCAGACAAGGCAGAAACTATGGCGCGATCGCAACTGCAGAAACTGGGCACCTACCTGCGGCCCCACTGGCCCACTGCGGCCTTAGGTATCTTTGCCCTCTTGATTGTCAACATCGTAGGTGTCTGGATTCCGCTGCTGATCCGCAACGGCATTGATGACCTCCAGGTTACCTTCAGCTTCAATCGGGTGCTGTATTACGTCATGCTGGTGCTGCTGCTGGCAACCGTAATGCTGTTCATCCGCATGGCCTCTCGAATTTTGCTGTTTGGCGTAGGCCGTCAGGTCGAGTTTGACCTCAAGCAGCGCATCTTTACGCATCTTCTAACCCTAGATCCGGCTTACTTTGCCCGCAACACCGCTGGTGAACTGATTAGCCGAGCGACTAGCGACGTTGATAATATTCGACGGCTGCTAGGCTTTGCCATTTTGAGTCTGGCTAACACGGTTTTTGCCTACGCCCTGACCGTGCCAGTTATGCTGTCGATTAATGTACGGCTGACCTTGGTGGCGCTGGCAGTTTATCCGCTGATGCTGGTGCTGGTGCAGCTGTTTAGTCAGCGACTGCGCACCGAACAGATAGAGGTACAAGAACAACTTTCTCGCCTAAGCGATCTGATCCAGGAGGACATGAGCGGCATCTCCCTGATCAAGATTTATGCCCAGGAGCAAAACGAACAGCGAGCCTTTGAAAACCTCAACCAGCGTCTGCTCAACGCCAACCTGACGCTAGCCCGTACCCGCAACACCCTGTTTCCCCTGCTGGGGGGCTTAGCCAGCATCAGTTTGCTGGTCATTTTAGCAACGGGGGCGGGTGCGATCGCAGACGGCCTACTTACCGTAGGCGATTTTGTGGCTCTCATTCTCTATGTCGAGCGTCTCGTCTTCCCCACTGCCCTGTTAGGGTTCACCATTACCGCCTACCAGCGTGGCGAAGTGAGCATTGACCGAGTAGAAGCCATTCTTGACGCAGTGCCGCAGATTCAAACCGCGCCCACAGCGCTCAGTCTGCCCGTCGACCAGGTCAAAGGTCGCCTAGAAGCCCACAACCTAAGCTATACCTATCCAGGCAGTAACGGCCCCGCCTTAAACGGGGTAAATTTCACCCTCTATCCGGGAGAAACAGTTGCGATCGTAGGACCTATAGGCTCAGGCAAATCCACCCTGGCCAATGCCCTGCCCCGCCTGCTCAACATCCAGCCCGGTCAGCTGTTCCTAGACGGTCAAGACATCACACAAATCGCCCTGGCAGATTTGCGTCGGGCCATTGCCTATGTGCCGCAAGACAGCTTCCTGTTTAGCACCAGCATCCAGAACAACATCCGTTATGGGGATCCGCTCAGCGAGCTGCCAGAGGTCGAACTAGCGGCTAAGCAGGCCGAAATTGACCAAGAAATTCTAAATTTTCCGCAGCGATACAAAACCATTGTGGGAGAACGGGGCATTACCCTCTCTGGCGGGCAGCGACAGCGAACGGCCCTGGCCCGAGCTTTACTCGTCGATGCTCCTATCCTGGTGCTAGACGATGCCCTCTCCAGCGTTGACAACCGCACTGCAACCGCAATTTTGCAGTCACTTTCTGAGGGTACGCTGCAAAAAACTGTGATCTTTATCTCACATCAGATGTCTGCTGCTGCCACGGCTGACCGCATCCTGGTGATGGATCAGGGCCACATTTTACAGGTCGGGTCTCACGATCAGCTCATGGCTCAAGGTGGTCTGTACCGTTCTCTCTGGGAGCAGCATCAGCTGGCCTCAGTGCTGCAGTAGTCTGTTACTGCTCCCCGGCCTCGGTCCCGTGAAACCTTGAAAAAGGCGCACTGCAACTGCAGTACGCCTTTTAGCTTTTCAATGCAACAGAATTGAGCGGCAGAGTTTAGGGCTCAGGAGCTTACTGAACCACATCCATGATTTTGAACATGGGCAAGTACATTCCGACTAGAATTGAGCCGACCATGCCCCCTAGGACCATGATCATCAGCGGCTCCATAATGCTAGTCAGCGCTTTTACCGCTTGTTCAACTTCGTCCTCATAAAAGTCAGCCACCTTCATTAGCATTGCGTCTAGCTCTCCGGTTTCCTCACCAATGCTAATCATCTGAATAGCCATTACCGGAAAGACCTTGTGCTGCTGGAGCGCTAGGCTGATCATGCCGCCGGTCTGAATTTCCTTGCGAGCCTCATCGACAGCATCGGCAATGACCTGGTTTCCGGCGGTATCTCGAACGATCTCCAGCGACGTCAAGATAGGCACCCCAGAACGAGATAGGGAGCCAAAAGTGCGGCAAAAGCGCGCAGTTGCCGTCTTTTGAATCAGATCACCAAAAAGGGGCATCTTCAGGAAAAAGCGGTCCATGTTGCGGCGGCCCGTCGGTGTCGCATAGTAGCGTCTGTAGGCAAAGGTCGCAGCACTGATTACGGCAATCGTGATTACCCAGTTGTACCACTGCCGCAAAAAGCCACTGATCATCAGCAGCATCTGGGTAAAGACCGGTAGCTCCGCATCAAACTGAGCAAACATGTCAGCAAAGATGGGCAGCAGGAACATACACATGGCCAAGAAAATCACGACGGCCAAAATGCCGACCGTAACCGGGTAGGCCATCGCTGCCTTGATCTGGTTCTGCAAGCGGTTCAGGTCTTCTAGCAGCTTAGCTAGCCGGTTCAGCACCTCGTCTAGCACACCGCCAACCTCACCAGCCTGGATCAGGGCAACGTAGAGGTTGTCAAAGCAGGAAGGGTGCTTCCGCATTGCGTCCGAGAGATTGGTTCCCTGCTGCACGTCTGCGTTAATCTCGAGTAGCGCCTTTTTCAGCTTAGGGTTAGGGCATTCATCAGAGAGCACCCCGAGCCCGCGCACCAAAGCGACCCCAGCATTGACCAGCGCAGCAAACTGTCGGGAAAAGATGGCCTTATCCTTCACCGACACCTTGGTCATCGCCGTCTGCAGATCCTGGAAGTCGATATTAAAACCTCGTTCTTCCTGCAGATCCTGGACGTAAAGGCCCTGGTCCTTCAGTAAATTTCTGGCTTCGTTGGGGTTAGCGGCTGAGACCCGTTCCCGGCGCTGATTTCCCAACGTGTCACGGCCTGTTGCAACGTAGGTAGGCATGGTTCAACGGTACTTTCGTAGGTAATGAACGGAAGAGAATGCCTGAGTAGCTTGCGAAAGATCGCTGAAACGCTAACACAGAATCTCTAAAAGTGCTCCTGCAGTTCCCTGCGGAGAAAACACGGTTGAGGCCGTAGCAACAGCCGCAACAACAGCTTGAGGGTTGCAAAGGTGGCAGGGGGAGGAGAGCAGACATTGCTAGTTTGCTCTCCTTCCGCTAACGGCTTGCCTGGTGTTGGCAGACAGGCCGATTATTGGGGTTTAGTGTCGGGCTGCTACTTTTTGACCGGCTGCCGTAGGGGCTGGTCCGGAGCCAATGAGCCGCTGCAGTTCGTCTGGGCGAGAGGTCTTTGTCATCGCAGAATCAAAGGAAATGCTGCCTGCCTTGTAAAGGTCGGCCAGCACTTTCTCTAGCGTCTGCATGCCCAGTTTGCCGCCGGTCTGAATAGCGCCATAAATCTGTGCCGTTTTTCCTTCCCGAATCAGGTTGGAGATAGCGGGCGTGACCACCATGATCTCCTGAGCCATGATACGGCCAAACTCACCGGGCTTCGGATTGTGTCTGGGTACCAGGGTTTGGCTCAAGACCGCTACCAGAGAGTTGGAAAGCTGCACCCGTACCTGCTGCTGTTGGTCCGGAGGGAAAACGTCTACCATCCGGTCAACAGTCTGAGCAGCTGAACTAGTGTGCAGCGTGCCAAAGACGAGGTGACCTGTTTCTGCTGCTGAAACTGCGAGGGAGATGGTCTCTAGGTCCCGCATTTCGCCTACCAGAACGACGTCAGGGTCTTCCCGCAGGGCTGCCCGCAGTGCATTAGAGAAGCTCTTGGTGTCTTCACCAATCTGCCGTTGGTGAATCAGGCTTTTGTGGGGTTCGTAGATAAACTCGATCGGGTCTTCGATGGTGAGGATGTGCTCCGGCCGAGTCAGGTTGATGTTGTTAATCATCGAGGCCAGGGTTGTAGACTTACCCGAACCGGTAGGCCCCGTCACCAAAATGAGTCCTCTTGGCTTTTCTGAAAGCTCCCGAACAATATTGGGCAAGCCCAACATCTCCATGCTGGGAATTTTGGAGCTAAGCGCTCGCAAACAGGCAGCGTAGGTACCCCGATCTTTGTAAACGTTGACCCGGAACCGGGCCAGCCCTTTGACGCCGTAGGAGCAGTCCAACTCCCAGGTCTGCTCTAGGGTCTTGCGCTGGGTGTTGTTGAGCATTTGGAAAATCAGCCGCTGGCAGGCTTCGGCTGTCATGGGCTCATGCTCGGTCGGGGTGAGCTTGCCGCTGATCCGGATGTAGGGAGGTAAGCCGGCGGAGAGGTGCAGGTCAGACCCGCCCCGCTCAATTACCTCCTCCATCAGATCTTCAATCATCAGTTCCATAGAGCCACCTCAAGTCACGTGTAGTTGCATTGAGCTTAGTTTTCAGCATGCCCCAAAGCAGCAATTAGGCTGTCACCCAAATCACGATTGGGGCTTGGAGATTTAGTCTTGGAAGCGGGCGGTGAGACAGTAAGGGCAGTCCAGCCACTCCTGTTTGAGCTGGGCAGCACAGCATGAGCAGGTCAGAGATGCCTTGCGCTTGGACTTTAACTCTGCTTCTAGGCCAGTGTCTGTAAAGGTCACCCGCTCGACTTCATCAAGCGTGGTGTAGCCTTGTCTGACCAGATTCAGGCTATAGGCCAATAGCGTTTGCATTCCTTCTTCAACGGCAACCTCTTTGATGTGCTCGGTGGGAGCGCCTTCAGAAATCAGCTTCTGTAGCCTTTCTGTCACTCGCATCACCTCATATACGCCAACTCGGCCTTTGTAGCCGATGCCTTGACAGGTGGCACAGAGAGAGCCATCTCGTTTGGCTGCCTCCATGTCCTCGACGTGGTTGGCTTTGTAGAAAGTGACGTCTGTCTCGCTGGAAGCACTAAGGCCAAAGTGAGCCAGTTCCTCTTGGTTGGGATGATAGGCAACTCGGCACTCTGAACACACTTTGCGCATCAGACGCTGAGCCAGGACGCCAATCAGGGCACTCGATACCATGAAGGACTCAACACCCATCTCGTCGAGACGTGCGATCGCACCCGCCGCATCATTAGTGTGCAGTGTGGTTAGTACCAGGTGTCCGGTCAAGGCTGCTTCGATGGCTGTCTTGGCCGTTTCCGGGTCACGGGTTTCACCCACCAGAATCACGTCCGGGTCCTGCCGCAAAAAGGCTCGCAGAATGGAGGCAAAGTTCATGCCCTTTTCGCGAATTACCTGCACCTGAGTCAGGCCGGGCAGGGTGTACTCAATCGGGTCTTCAGCAGTGCTGATATTAACGCCAGGGTCGTTGCGTTCTGAGAGCACTGAGTACAGGGTTGTGGTTTTGCCCGATCCGGTTGGTCCCGTCACCAAAATCAGGCCATAGGGCCGCGAAGCCATATCCTGCACAATCCGCAATGTTGCGGCATCGGTGATCATCTTATCCAGTCCAAGCTGGGTCGATTCGTTATCCAAAATTCGCAGGACAACCTTCTCGCCACAGCGGCTGGGCAGTGTGCTGACCCGGAAGTCTACCTTGCGGCCCTGAAAAACCCGACGAATCCGGCCATCCTGAGGTACTCTGCGCTCAGCAATATCAAGTTCGGCAATGATCTTAAAGCGAGCAGTAACCGCCTGAATAATCTTCTTCGGCATTTTTGGCAGAGCTTCTCGCAGCACCCCGTCCTTACGGAAGCGCACCCGCAAAAACTCTTCCTGGGGTTCCACGTGAATATCAGAGACCCCTTCCTGCAGCGCCTTCACCAGAATTTTGTTAACCAGCGCAATGACAGGAGCAGCGCCAGCATCCTTCAAAGCCTCTCCTAGGTCAGCCTCGCCGTCGATGACCTCTTCTAACCCCCCAACGTCAAGCTCCTCTAGGTCGCTTTTAACATCGACGGCCTGCTCAAACTCTTCCTTCTTCTGCCGGGCAACAGCTTCGTCAAGATAGGAGGAGATGAGCCGCTGGTAGTCTTCAACAGTCACCACCATGCGCCGCAGCTTCAGGTTCTGAGGCCGCAGAATTCGGTTCAAATCGTCTTGAGCCTCAAGGTTCTCAGGATCAACCATTGCCACCAGGACAGATCCTGCTTCTCCCTCCGTGTGGGACAAGGGCACTAGCTGATGCCGACGGCAAACGTCTACCGGAATCAGCCTGTCGATTAGCTGGGTGACGTGGGTGGTTGAAATGTCGTCTAGTTCCGGATCGAGAGATTCGACGCCGTATAGAATTTTTAGTTCAAAGAGCTGCTGCTTCTTGTACTGGCGCAGCAGCTCTGGAGAAAGCTGCTGACCCGTCAAAGCCTCCAGCACATCCGTCAGCGATCGCCCCGATTTGCGGCTCTCGGCCAACGCCTGCTGCATCTGGTCGGAATCAACAAAGCCGGCCTGGATCAGCTTGTTGCCAAAAGGCGAAAAACTTCTTTGTAAAACCAGCGCCCGCCGAGATGATGAGGAGTTAGTCATATCACTGATGCCAACAAATCCTTAACAAATGTGCCCAGAAAGTAAGGGTTTACCTACAGTTGCTTTAACTCTGCTTAACATAAGCAGCTGCGGCATCTAGATGGCTTCCCCAAGACGGATGTCGAATCCTGTAACTAATGTCAACTGCTTTAGCAAGATGGCTCCTGTCCCTGATAATAGCCTCATCCTCTGGTGTTGCACCAACTCTGCCAGCCGAACTATTCCTGAAATAATGGCCTGCAACCTGTCTTTGGAGAGAATGTGGCCCTGTTTCCGGCAGCAGCTTAATATAGATACTCAATTTGCCGCTAGGCTAGTAGCAGCCATATCTCATTGACCCTATGCTCCTCATGCTGGGCCACCAGCATTCCTGGCTAACAGCAGACGGGGTCAAGTGGGATAACCATGCTGTTGTAACGTGTAGCCATTCAGGTCTCAGACACAATGATTGATGACGTAAATCGGACTGACAATCCCAACGTATCCTCTCCAGAATCTGCCCAGCAGATTGAAGAGTTACATGAGGAAGATGCCACCATCGACATCAAGTTTGAGGGTAACCCCTTAGAATCGACCTCCGATGCTGCTGAAGCAGACGTTTATGTCATGGCTGAAGAGACTGCCGATCCAGGGTCAACTGCAGGCACTGCTCAAGGGGGTGACTATTCCTCAGCGGTCGCTGACTTAGAGCGCCAGATAGAAGGGCTCAAGGCACAGCTAGAAGATCGTACCGGCCAGTATATGCGTATTGCCGCCGATTTTGAGAATTATCGCAAGCGGACAAGTAAGGAAAAAGAGGACTTAGAAGTTCAGATCAAAGGCAACACCGTTACCGAACTGCTGCCAGTCGTTGATAACTTCGAGCGGGCCCGGTCCCACATTAAGCCTCAAACTGAGGCCGAAATGACTATCCACAAGAGCTACCAAAGCGTTTACAAGCAGCTCGTGGATTGCTTAAAGCGTTTGGGCGTATCTGCTATGCGGGCAGAAGGTCAAGAGTTTGATCCCAACCTGCATGAAGCTGTAATGCGAGAGCCTACCCATGCGCAGCCTGAGGGACATGTCCTAGAGGAGTTCGTCAGGGGCTATGTCTTGGGCGATCGGGTCTTGCGACATGCCATGGTGAAGGTAGCTGCGGCCCCCGAGTCGGAGCCTGCAAGTTCAAGTTCAGGTGAAGATAGCCCAGCAGAATAGACTACAAGCTTCGAGCAGAGGATCCTGATGAAAGGGGTAATTTCTTTCAACGAATAGGGAACCATTTACGAAATGGCTAAGTTTCTTTCAAGAAGTTGAGCCGTTTGAAGAGGATGGGTCACCTTTGAGGTGCCATCTGTACCGGGATTACTCCGAATTTGTATAGCACCGCGAGTTATGGGTAAAGTCATCGGGATTGATTTGGGCACAACCAACAGCTGTGTTGCTGTTTTAGAAGGCGGCAAGCCGGTTGTTATTAGTAATACTGAAGGTGGGCGTACTACCCCCAGTATGGTTGGTTTTGGTAAAAATGGTGACCGTTTGGTTGGGCAGCTAGCTAAGCGGCAAGCAGTTACCAACGCTGAAAATACTGTCTACAGCATCAAACGGTTTATCGGACGTCGCTGGGAAGACACTGAAACTGAACGCTCCCGTGTCCCCTATGTCTGCGTAAAAGGCCGGGACACCACGGTTGATGTGCAAATTCGAGGTAAGAACTTCACGCCCCAAGAAATCTCTGCCATGATCCTGCAGAAGCTCAAGCAGGATGCAGAAGCTTACTTAGGAGAAGAAGTGACCCAGGCCGTTATCACCGTACCCGCCTACTTTACCGATGCCCAACGCCAGGCTACTAAAGATGCTGGGACGATTGCTGGCTTGGGGGTTCTACGGATCATTAACGAGCCTACGGCAGCGGCTCTCTCTTATGGCCTAGATAAGCAGGACCAAGATCAAACGATCTTGGTCTTTGACTTGGGTGGAGGCACCTTTGATGTGTCTATCCTGCAGTTAGGAGACGGGGTTTTTGAGGTCAAGGCTACGGCGGGCAACAATCATCTTGGCGGAGATGACTTCGATAACTGTATTGTCGAATGGATGACGAATAGCTTCCGTACTGAGGAAGGGATCGATCTTTCGAAAGATCGCATGGCCCTGCAGCGGATTCGAGAAGCTGCTGAGAAAGCCAAAATTGAGCTTTCAAACATGGCCTCTACCTCCATTAACCTGCCCTTTATTACGGCTGATGACACGGGGCCTAAGCACTTAGAAACGAGCCTCAGTCGGTCTCAATTTGAGCAGCTAGCAGCGTCTTTGGTGAAGGCCACGATTGAGCCGGTGGCCCAGGCGCTCAAGGATGCAGACCTGACTCCCGACGATATCGATCGCATTCTTCTAGTCGGCGGCTCTACCCGGATCCCAGCAGTTCAGAAGGCGATTTCTGACTATTTCAACGGCAAAACCCCTGATCGCTCGGTCAATCCTGATGAAGCGGTGGCCCTTGGGGCTTCAATCCAGGCGGGGGTTTTAGGCGGGGAGGTTAAAGACCTGCTGCTCCTCGATGTTACCCCGCTTTCCTTGGGAATTGAGACTTTAGGTGAGGTCTTTACCAAGGTGATTGAGCGCAATACTACTATCCCGACTAGCAAATCTCAGGTCTTCTCAACCGCAACCGATGGTCAAACATCGGTGGAGATCCATGTGCTTCAGGGTGAGCGGGCGATGGCTAAGGACAACAAGAGCCTGGGCAAGTTCGAATTGCGGGGTATTCCGCCAGCGCCGCGTGGAGTGCCTCAGATTGAGGTTTCTTTTGAAATAGACGCTGACGGTATTTTGCAAGTGTCAGCTCGCGATAAAGGCACGGCCCGAGAGCAAAGCATCCGGATTACCAATACGGGTGGCCTCAATGGTGATGAGGTTGAACGTATGCGTCAGGAAGCTGAAACGTATGCGGATGAGGATGATCGTCGCCGCCTGCTGGTAGATCTGAAAAACCGAGCAGAAAATCTCTTCTACAGCTATGAAGCGACTATTCGCGACAATGGCAGCTTCTTGGATGAGAGCTTGAAGGCCGGTCTTGAGGAAAAAGCGGCTCAGCTACGAACGGCAATGGCCAATCGCGCCATCTCTGTAGAGGAACTACGAGACCATATTGAAGCGCTCCAGTCTAATCTGTTTGCGGTGGGCTCAAATCTGTATGAGCAGACCGGGCAGGAAGACTATGATGATTCGGCTGATTATGTCGGTGCGACCGTAGCCGGAACGGGGACTGATGGCATAGCAGATGATGATTCAGACACCAGCGATAGCTCTGATCTAGATGCGACGGTGACTGCCGATTACGAAGCCATTGATTAACCAGCAAGGTCGGGAATCACACCTGGTCACCTGGATAACCCCTTTCTACAATGGTTTAATGACTTTAAGTTGGTTGTCGCTGTAGCCCAGGTAGTCCTCTATGGCCCGTGACTTTTACGAAGTTCTTGGCGTTTCACGGAATGCGGATCAAGACGAGCTTAAACGCGCCTATCGTCGGTTAGCGCGTAAGTACCATCCAGACGTCAATAAAGATCCTGGTGCTGAGGAAACCTTCAAGGAAATTAACCGGGCTTATGAAGTGTTGTCAGAGCCGGAGATCCGGGCTCGCTATGACCGCTTTGGTGAAGCTGGGGTCGGTGGAGCAGCTACGGCTGCCTACTCCGACTTTAACGACATGGGTGGGTTTGCTGATATCTTTGAGAGCTTCTTCAGCGGATTTTCTGGAGGGATGGGGCAGACGGCGCGGCGGCGCGGCCCGACCCGTGGAGATGATCTGCGGCTGGACTTAAAACTGGACTTTAAAGAAGCTGTTTTTGGCGGCGAAAAGGAAATCAAAATCAGCCACCTGGAAACCTGTAATACCTGTACAGGCAGTGGGGCTAAGCCTGGTACTCGTCCTCGGACCTGTTCGACCTGTAGCGGTACGGGGCAGGTGCGGCGGGCAACGCGCACTCCGTTTGGCAGCTTTACGCAGGTTTCGGCTTGTCCGACCTGTGCGGGCACGGGTGAGGTGATTGAGGAGCGCTGTACTGTTTGTGGCGGCAGCGGTCAAAATCAGGAGACCAAGAAGCTGAAGATTACGGTTCCAGCCGGGGTCGACAACGGGACTCGCTTGCGGGTGTCTGGAGAGGGCGATGCTGGCCTGCGAAGTGGACCAGCAGGCGATCTCTATGTCTACCTTTTTGTCAGCGAAGATGCCGAGTTTCGGCGAGACGGTATCAATATTCTCTCTGACTTGAAGATTAGCTATTTGCAGGCAATTTTGGGCTGCAAGCTGGAGGTTCCTACGGTAGATGGTCCGATTGAGCTAGATATCCCACCGGGTACTCAGCCGGGAACTGTGCTAACACTGCAGGATCATGGGGTGCCGCGTTTAGGTAACCCGGTAAGCCGGGGGGACCATTTGCTGACGGTGCAGGTTGCGATTCCAGCGCGGCTGAAGCCGGAGGAGCGTGAATTGGTCGAGAAACTGGCGGAGATCAGCGGAGATCGAGTTAATAAGGGCGGCATTGAAGGTTTTTTGGGAGGTCTGTTTCGCGGATGAGTGAACCAAACCAGACAGCAGTAGGCGCTCAAGCAGAAAACTTGGAGAACCCGCTGGAGCGACTAGACCTGCGCGGTACTCCCTGCCCCATTAATTTCGTTAGAACTAAGCTTAAGCTGGAGCAGATGCCAGCAGGCTCAATGCTAGAGGTTTGGCTGGATGGTGGGGAACCCATGGAGCAGGTTCCCGATAGCCTCACGATGGAAGGCTATCGCATTGAGCAGGTTCAGGATTGCTCAGACTATTTTGCTCTGCATGTTCGCAAACCTGAATAGGAAGCGTTTTGGCACATGCCTGAAGGGACGGCGATCGCACCTGAAATAACTCAGGGCTACTGGGGCACTGTCCTGGCAGTTCAAGCAAACTACTACTGGGTCAAGCTAAATGAGGTGACCGGAGAGCCTGCTCCAGCACTGCCAAATCCGGTGGTGGATTCGGTGCAGTCGGAACCACGCCCTAAAAACTTGCTGTGTACTCGACGAGCCCGTCTAAAGAAGATGGGGCAGCGAGTAATGGTTGGGGATCGGGTACGGGTGGAAGAGCCGGACTGGGCTGGGGGACGAGGTGCGATCGCACAGGTGCTGCCCCGCTCTACCCTACTAGATCGGCCCCCGGTTGCCAATGCTGACCAGATTTTGCTGGTGTTTGCCCTGTCCGAACCTGAGCTGGATCCTTTTCAGCTCAGCCGTTTTTTGGTGAAAGCTGAGGCGACTGGAATAGCAATCAATCTGTGTTTGAACAAGCGTGATTTGGTGGACGAGCAGACCCGTCAAGCCTGGATTGACCGCCTTCATGCCTGGGGTTATACCCCGACTATGATCAGCGTCCAGACAGAATCTATTTGGCCTGAGCTGAACCAGCAGCTAAAGCACCATATCACGGTGGTCTCAGGACCTTCAGGGGTGGGCAAATCGAGCCTGATTAATCACCTGATTCCGGCGGCAGATTTACGAACCGGAGCCGTTTCGGGCAAGCTGGGCCGGGGGCGACACACAACGCGCCATGTAGAGCTATTTGAGCTGCCCTCTGGCGGTTTTCTAGCGGATACTCCTGGCTTTAACCAGCCGGATGTCACCTGTGCACCGGAAGAGCTGGCTGACTGCTTTCCCGAGATTCGCCAGCGCTTGGCAGCGCAATCCTGTCAGTTTAGTGACTGCCTGCACCGCGATGAACCAGGCTGTGCGGTCGGTAATGATTGGGAGCGCTATGAGCACTATCTTGTCTTGCTAGAGGAGGCTGTGGAGCGGCAGGAGTCGCTGA
The DNA here is from genome assembly GCF_014696715.1 of Pseudanabaena sp. FACHB-2040. Lineage (NCBI taxonomy): Bacteria > Bacillati > Cyanobacteriota > Cyanophyceae > Pseudanabaenales > Pseudanabaenaceae > Pseudanabaena > Pseudanabaena sp. FACHB-2040. The sequence goes on along the minus strand of NZ_JACJQO010000022.1, from coordinate 24,585 downwards.
ATCAGCAGCGCGACCCGGAGGCTGCCTTTAAGATCAAGACGACGGAAGCGGGAGCGCAGCACGAACCCATGCTGCAGGCAAAAAAATATCGTCGGATTTCTCGCCGCAGCCGTAATCAAGCGCTGCAGGATCTCTGTGATGACTTGATCGAGTCAGCGGGGCATCTAGAGGAGTTGGACGAGCTCGCGTTTGACGAAATGGATTAACGGCGGTCAGGAATTTGGGGAATGCGGCCAAAGCGGCCTGTCATCAGCCTCAGAGCGCTCTGCCTGAGTGGGCGCACCTGATGCAGCACATTTATTCCCAACTGTCGCAGCAATACCAGGGGAAAGAATCGATTGGAAAAACAGCGGGTAAGGAAATCAGTAAAGCTGAGTATGAGCCAGTTTTCCCGTCGTCGCCACCGCTCATAGCGCCGTAAAACAGACAAAGCCCCCAAATCCTCCCCCTGTTGATGGGCCTCGACCAGCACCTCGGCCAGCGCTGCCGCATCGCGAATGCCCATATTCAAGCCTTGCCCACCAACAGGGTGGCAGCAGTGGGCCGCATCCCCAATTAGCGCCAAGCGAGGCTGCACATAGCTGCGACTCTGCATGAGCTGTACCGGAAACAGACGGGGCTCGTTGAGCAGCTTGAGCCGACCCATCTGGCTGCCGTAGCGCCGGTGTAGCTCTGCCATGAACTGCTCTCGGGGCAGGTTTAGCAGGGCTTGGGCCTCTGCATGGGGGGCTGTCCAGACAATCTGGCAGCGGTTGCCCGGCAACGGCAATATGGCAAAGGGGCCGCTGGGCCAGAACCGCTCGTAGGCAGTGTTTTGGTGGGGTTGCTCTGGCTCTAGCAGGGCAGTGATGCAGGACTGCCAGTACCGCCAGCCGAAGGTTGAGATACCGGCCTGCTGCCGCAGCGGTGATGTAGCGCCATCGGCAGCAACGACCAGCGTAGCTTGAAGCGTAAGCTGGTGATTGTCCCTTTCGACCTGGAGGCAGGTTGCTGCTGCTTCAGCATTTACCGCGACCACCCTGGCTGGACTTAAAGAGTGAATTGAGGCGGCCGCTACCGCTTGCTGCAGAGCCCGCATTAGCACGGAGTGCTCGGCTCCATAGTAAACAGCATCAGTGCCCGCATCCTCTGGGCAAAATTCGACGGTCTGAGGATGGTCGCCGTCGGACAGTCTCACGCCTTGGAAGTGGGTGATGTTGGGAGCAACGAGGGGCCACAGTCCGAGGTTCTGGAAAATCTGGGCTGAGGTGAGCGAAAAGGCATAGGCCCGCTGCCGAGAGGCTGCCTGCTCTGGAGTTTGGGCTTCGATAATGGCAATGGTTAGACCAGAGTTACGTAGAGCGGCCGCCAAAGTCAGGCCGATAATGCCTCCGCCCACAATTGCAATATCAACGGTCAAGACCGTGGCAGGCCCGGTTTCGAGAGCAGCGGCTGCAGTGGGTAAGTAGGACGGGTGCGAAGACGGAAAAGACACCATAAAAAAGGAGCCAAAGAAAAGGGCCAAAAGCCAGCGTTAGAGAATGTGGGGAGGTTTGTAACGTTATGTATATTGTGGCGCGATCGCAACCGGCCGATCAAGGGTAATTCCTCGATTCAGGCCGCGCTCGCGGCCATTAGGTCTTCAGCCATCTCAAAATTAGCCGTCACCGACTGAACATCGTCGAGGTCTTCTAGGGCATCCATTAGCTTCAGCAAGGCCCTAGCCTGGTCGGTATCCTGCACATCTACCGTGTTGTTAGAGAGCCAGCGCAGCTCTGCCTGGCGCACGTCGTAGCCCTGCTGCTTTAGCGCTCCGTCTAAGGACTCTAGATCGGTGGGAGCGCAAAGAACCTCGGCCCCTGGCGTATCTTCATCGATCTCGGTTAGCTCGTAGGACTCTGCCCCACCTTCGAGAGAAGCTTCTAGCAGGGTGTCTTCATCAATCGGACCGGCCAGAGTGACGACGCCCTTCTGCGCAAACATCCAGCCGACACAGCCAGTTTCGCCCAAGTTACCGCCAACTTTACTGAAGGCGGCTCGCAGGTCGGCGGCAGTGCGATTGCGGTTATCAGTCAGTGCTTCAATCAAGACGGCCACACCGCCCGGCCCGTATCCCTCATAGCGGATGGCTTCTAGCTGGTTTTCGCTACCGAGTTGACCGGCTCCCTTGGCAATGGCTCGCTCAATATTGTCGTTGGGCACTCCAGCTGCCTTGGCTTTGTCGATAGCAGTGCGAAGCTGAAAGTTGCCATCCGGATCGGGGCCACCCGTGCGGGCCGAGACGATAATTTCCCGCGACATTTTGGCGAAAATTTTGCCCTTAACGGCATCAACCCTGGCTTTTTGCCGTTTGATGTTGGCCCATTTACTGTGCCCTGCCATACCCCATGAAGAAAACGACTGCAGTTTCGATTTTATCCTCTGGGGGTGATGGCAGCAGACCGAGCTAGAGCCGAGCAGCACAGAGAGCAGCCCCAACCAGGCCTACCTGAGCATTAAGAATGATGTGAACCGGCACCTTCTCTAGCAGGTGGCTAACCCGGCCTTTGTCGCTAAAGGCCCGCAGGAAGGCTCCTGTCTGCATTAGCGGCAGGTTCTTGGCCGCGATCCCGCCTGCTACATAAAGTCCGCCGTAGGGCAGCAGCTTCAGCCCTAAGTTGCCTGCCTCAGCCCCGTAGGCTTCGACGAAAATTTCCATGGTCTTTTCACAGAGCCGATCGCGCTTTTCCAAGGCGGCTAGCGAGATTGCTGCGCCTGGGTCGACGGTTTTAGTCTGCATTCCAGTCTGCCGCTCCCAGGTGGTGATGGCTTCGGCCACACTAGGAGATTCTTCGGCGTATTGGCGGTCGCGCAAAAACTGGTAGATCGAGACAATGCCCTGGCCCGACACCACCCGCTCTACCGAGACGCGGGAAATCTGGTGCTTGTCGCGCAGGTATTTGAGAAGCTGAAACTCTAACTCTGAGCGGGGTGCGAAGTCGGCATGGCCGCCCTCTGTGGGGAAGATGGTGAAGGTGTCGCCTTTGGGGATCAAAAAGCCTTGCCCCAAGCCAGTACCTGCCCCGATCACCGCAATTGGGGCATTGGCATCGTACTGCCCAGCCTGCAGCGTTTGCAGGTCGTCGGCTTGCAGGCCCAGCGTACCGTAGCCTACGGCCTCAAAGTCGTTGATCAGATGGACTTTTTCTAGCTGCAGGTCAGTCTCTAAGCGCTGGGCTGAGAGGGACCAGGAGAGGTTAGTTAGGCTAGAGGTGTTGTCGACCACGGGGCCTGCGATCGCAAAACAGGCCCGCGTAGGCTGCCGATGTTCCCCAGTTCGAGCCTCAGCTTCGTGGAGAAAGGCTTTGACCATCGGAACCAAGTCTGGATAAGCAGCACTGAAGTAGCGCTCCTCATAGCAGCTCTCTAGCAGTGTCCGGGCCGTTGCGGCTGTGGGATCTGGGTGGACTCTAACGAGACGCAGAATGGTTTTCGTCCCGCCAATGTCGCCAGCCAACAGATAAGTCATAAAGGTAGTGCTCTAACGGTTTGCTCCAGTGGTCTGTAGAACCTGATTCAGTTTGCCGCTGCGAAAGCCTTCTAAATCAAGGGTGACATAGGTAAAGCCGTAGCTCTGTAGCGCGGTAACCAAAGCCTCCAAGTCTACCTCAGCTACAAACGAGCGAATCGCCTCGGCCGGCAGCTCAATGCGAGCCGTGTCGCCAGCCGAACGCACCCGCAGCGTGCGGCAGCCCAATTGTCGCAGGTAGCGCTCAGCCCGACCGACCCGCTGAAGTTTCTCAGCAGTGATGGCCTCCCCGTAGGGAAAGCGAGAGCTGAGGCAGGGCTGCGCTGGCTTATCCCACCAGGGTAAGCCCAAATTCTGAGCAATCTGCCGGACTTCTAGCTTGGTAATGCCCACTTCTGCTAATGGCGAACGCGCTCCCCGCTCTTTGGCTGCTTGAATACCGGGACGATAGTCCTGCAGATCGTCTGCATTGACGCCATCTACCACGTAGGGGTAGCCACGCTCTAAGGCCAGAGGCTTGAGGGTGTCGTGCAGTTCGCTTTTGCAGAAATAGCAGCGGTTTACTGGATTAGCAGCGTAGCTAGGATTTTCTAGCTCATGGGTAGTGACAATTTCATGGCGTACTCCAATCTCAGCTGCCTGGATTTGGGCATCTTCTAAATCCTCGGGCAGCAGAGAAGGGGAGTTGGCTGTTACCGCCAACGCCCGATCGCCTAATACATCGTAGGCAACCTTTGCAACCAGGGTGCTGTCGATGCCCCCGGAGTAGGCAATCAAGGCCCGATCCATCTCCGCAAACAGGGCTTTTAGCCTATTTAGCTTGTCGGCCACCATAGTTGTCAGGAATATCTCAAATCAGAGTAGAAGACGGCAATCTTCTCTAGACTACTCGCTATTTGATGGATTGTCGGCTGCCGGGGGAAAGGCTTTAAAACTGGCGGCGGGTAAAAACGCCAACGGAAATGGCTAGCAGCAGGGCCGTGTAGAGCAGGGCGTAGAGAACGTGGCTGGACAGTTCTAGCCCTGAGGGCAGCAGCTGCATACCGTAAATGGCTTCGTTTTTGAGATTCAATCGCTCTAGGTCAGGCAGCACCAGATACAGCCCATTGGTGATCCGCTGGAGACCAGCATTTTCGCTAAGCTGGCCCAGGGCAACGATGTCTTGGCTGAGGTGCCCCACCAGGAACACGGCAAAGGTCAGCAGGGTAGCCAGCAGTGAGCTAGTGAAAACGCCAAAGAGAATGGCTACGGCAGTGAGCAGAACCACTTCTAGAAACATGAACAGAATGGACAGCAAAATACTGCCTAGCGGGTAGCTGATGCCGCTGAGGCTAACCACTGCCAGAAAAATAAGGGCCAGCAGAAATATCAGCACCGCTAGCACTGCCGACAGCCCCAGGTGCTTACCCAGAATAAACTCTAGTCGGCTGACGGGTTTGGCAATTAGCACTAGCACTGTGCGCTTTTCAATCTCTTTGTTAATCAAGCCAGTGCCGACGAATACCGCGACGACTACGCTGAGTAAATTGATGGCGGCCAGCCCCAGATCGAGGGTGATTTTATCTTGGGCTCCGGCGGAGACATCGGGCAGTAGTGCGATCGCAGCCACCATCAGCACGGCAAACAGGGCGACTAGGTAAAGAATGCGATCGCGAATGACCTCAAAAAACACGTTGCGGGCAATTACCCCAATTCTGGCTAGATTCATGGACACCCCTTAGGCGCAGCAACCGCCTGTTATTTCTGATGTTTCCTGCAAAACATACTTTCAAAACTGAGTATTCCACGAATGCTGCCAGAACTAGGCAGGCTGTCCAGACTTGCGTTCGGTTTGCAGGTCGCAGGTGAGGTTAGACCAGGGGGTAGTGCTAGCGCCAGCAGCCGGGGCAACCCCTACTGCTGGCGTTGGGTTAGCCGGTGCGCCAGGGGTAAGCCCCGTAGTAGGGCTTGGGGTAGGGCGCTCAACGCGCGTGAGTTGGCAGGACTTCTCCAGGTAATAGCCGTTGGGCTCGGCAGTGGGGCCTTGCCAAATAGCCTGTAGTTTCAAGTCGTAGCCATTGCTGGCGGTGACGGGCCGCACGTCTATGCGCCAAAAGCGCTGCTCTCGCGAGGGGCTAACCAAACGATCGCGAATTTCCCGCCGCAGGTTGACTAGCTGGTCATTAATGTTTAGGAGCCAGCGCTCAACCCCAGACCAAGGGCGATTGTGCAGCTCCTGCTGCAGGGTAGTTTCGGTCAGGGTGAGCAGGGCGACCCCGTCTGAGAGGGGAGCGGCCCGGCCTGGCACTCGGTAGACAAAACCGCTGGTACCGAAATCTTCGGCCATCAGGCTGGGATAGTCGTCAAACCAGTTTTGTATCCGGAAGTAAAACTGCAGCCAGCTACTCAACAGCAAGCTGATCAGAAATACCAGAATGACCTGCTGCCGCGTTATAGGTGGGGGAACTTTGACTTTTCCATCCCAGGTGAGAAACTGAGGGACGATGATAATCAAAGCCGAGATCAGCGGCCACGTGACGATCGAAAGCTCTATCTGGTTGCCCGGAATCAGCCCGAAAATAAAGCCGCACAGAATCGCTCCGGCAACCCAAGGAGCCAGAGGAATGCCAAAGAGTTTGACATGGTTGGCCTGTAGTCCCCAGCCTACGCCAAAGGCTAAAAATAGCCAGCTAAAGCTGGTCAGCAGCATAATTGTAAAACGAGTGGCCTCAAAGCCGTAAGCCACCCAGGACATCAGCCAGGAGAACAGGCTGAGGTAAACCATCGTCTTCCAGGAGAAATAATCAGACGGGATAATGGAGTCCCGAACTGTCTGAAAAAACGGCTGGAAGATCTTAAAGATAATTAGGTTTCGCAGGAAAGGAAACATCAGGCGGGCTCTGTAGTCAGGCTCAGTCAGTCAGTTTAATAGGTAGATTCAATGGCGTTGCGCAGCAGCAGCAGCAGCAGAATGGCTGTAAAGCTGACGGCATTGGCCTCCAGAACGGCTACGGTTCTCGTTGAAGTGGTGCCTTTTCCCTGTTGCCCCCGCCGGGCTAAGTCATAGCGTTCCTTGCGAGACAAGATGGGATCTTTCTCCGGTTCTTCTATCGGGGTAATGCCCAGTAGCTTCAGCAGCCACTCTAGCGCTTTGAGTTTGATCCAGAGGGTGGCGAAGAAAGAAATGATGCCAGCCATAACCAAAATGATCGGCAGGTTGCCTGCCCACTCATTGAGGTAGAAGTGGTTGAACAGGATGTAGCTGATAATTTGGGTTCTTAGCGGCTCTGGGGTGACTGGCTCTAGGCTCAAAAAAGTTAGCCAGCCCAGGCTGGTTGCCAGCAGGTTAAGGGTGGCTGCGTATTGCACGCTGGGGCGGTAGCCGATACGCAGCCGCTGGCGCAGGATAATCGCTTCTAAGGCAACGGCGACCAGCAGCAAGAGGCTCTGGAATACAATCGCACGCAGGGGCAAGACCCCTAGTTCGTCAAAAAAATCTGCAAAGGGCATAGCCAGACACCGTCAGGGCAACACTGGGCAAGCAGGCAAAGGACTGATTGCGGGTGAGCGAGCTTAATTATGGCCTAGATTCTCAAAATGATTGCGGGTTGATCCCCCCTTTGTGCGAGAGGCAGGCAGCGCCAAAACCGCTTAGGCTCTAGGGAAGCGTGATGGTGCGCTTTCAGGTTCCGATAGAATCTTGAGTTGGGCCTCACAATCATATTCGAACACAATGATCAGAAGCGGCATCGGCATTCGGACAGCGCAGCAAAACAGCGAGCGACTAACAGGGCAAATCCACGTCTACGACGGGGAGGGCAAGGGCAAGTCTCAGGTAGCCCTCGGTGTGGTGCTGCGCTCGATTGGGCTGGGCATTCACCACTTTATGGAGATGGAGAGCCGGGTGCTGCTGCTACGGTTTTTGAAGGGGCCAGGCCGTACCTATGATGAAGATGCTGCCATTGAAGCGCTGCAGCGAGGGTTTCCCCACCTGATTGACCAGGTGCGCACTGGACGGGCGGAATTTTTTGGTCCCCAAGACATCACTCGCTTTGATAAGCAGGAAGCTCAACGGGGATGGGATGTGGCTAAAGGTGCGATCGCATCGGGCCTCTACTCGGTGGTGGTGCTGGATGAGATTAATCCGGTGCTGGATCTGGGTCTGCTGCCTCTAGACGAGGTGGTGCGCAGCCTGCAGCGTAAGCCAGAACACCTAGAAATCATTGCCACGGGTCGAGGCGCACCCCAACCGCTGCTGGAGATTGCCGACCTGCACTCTGAAATGAAGCCGCAACAACACGGGGAGGCTGGCATAGACGGCATTGAAATCTATACCGGAGATGGCAAGGGCAAATCGACTAGCGCCCTGGGCAAAGCGCTGCAGGCCATCGGTCGCGGCATCAGTCAGGACAAGTCGCACCGGGTGTTGGTGATGCAGTGGCTCAAGGGTGGCAACGGCTACACCGAAGATGCTGCCATTGCTGCCCTACGCAAGAGCTATCCCAACCTGGTAGACCACCAGCGCTGTGGCCGCGATGCCATTGTCTGGCGAGGACAGCAGCAAGAGATTGACTACGTTGAAGCAGAGCGGGGCTGGGAAACTGCCCGCACTGCGATCGCATCGGGCCTCTACAAAACGATCATTCTCGACGAGCTAAACCCTACAGTCGATTTAGAGCTGCTGCCCGAGGAGCCAATCGTGCAGGCGCTGCTGCGTAAGCCCAAAGACACCGAAGTTATCATCACCGGACGCTGCAAGAAGCCCCCTGCCTACTTTGCGCTAGCCAGTGCTCACTCAGAGGTGTTTTGCCACAAGCATTACGCTGAGAAAGGTATTGACCTGAAGCGTGGCGTAGATTTTTAGGGGATTTTGGGTGGTTTGCTGCTTAAAAGATGGTCAGATCCCACTCTGCGTCGGTCAGGCTTTCTGGCCCAACCTGATCAACGCGCACCTGGAGATAGCGGCTGCAGTAGATCGACGACTGCTTGAAGCGTGGATTGGGACGACCTGCGATCGCATCTTGCTCAGCGTAGGCTTCTAGATATTCGGGGGCGATGGCTTTGGGCTGAGTCGAATAGAAGTCTTGTGGGGAAACGGCCATAGGCAGTAACAGTTAGCTAAGGGCAAATTGATTTTCCTAACGATAATCTTCCTGGGAGAGTTTGCCCTCTAGCTTCTGAATGCTTTTGTTGCCTAGCCAGGGATGTTCAGGGCACGGTTGCGATCGCGACCGTACGGCAAAGACTCCTATGCCACTGCTTACACCTTATGGAGCAGCGGGTTCAGGGCTTGCCTGTAGCTGTTCTGACTGCTGTAGGGCCATGCTGCTGTTTTGCCGATAAGCCTGCACCCGTTCTTGAGCTGTAGCATAGCGGGCATCTTCGGGCGGTACCTCAGCCATTAAATCTGAGGCGCGCTGCCAGCGAGAGGCCAAGTCTAGCCATGCCGCTGCTGTGCTGGCCGTCTGACCGTCGTTTGCCGCCTGCTGGGCAATCCGCACTGCCTGAGCGAAGGGATCAATCGACTCAGGGGCTGGAGCGGCGGCAGGGGTTGTCTGCTCCTGATTGTTCAAGTTAGCAAAAGGGCCGTTTGCCAAGCCCAACCAGTCTTTGAGCACCCAGCCCATCAGCACTAGAAACACACACAGGCTGACGCCGCCGATTAATCCTCGCCAAAAGCCGATGTTGCCTGAGCTAGTCTTACTGGCGGGCACATTGATATAGGGCCCGCGCTGGCGAGGTAGGCGCATATCCTGCCAGAGCCGCACTGCTGGATTAGGTTTTTGCAGCGTCACCAGCTCTGACCAAAGCAGCTGGTTTTGGGGGTCGCGCTTGATCTCATCGAGCCAGAGCAGCTGCTGCTCCTGCACAATGCGGCCATTGATATTGACCCGGCCAATGCTCCGGGGGCTCATGCCCTCTAGCAAGGCTTTGACCCGGTCGACGACCTTATCTTGGGGGAGCTGCTCAGGCGAGGGGGCCTCACACAGCAGCTGCAAAATACCCTGATCCAAGACCGCACGGGTACGGATATTAGAGTCGGCCAACTTATCATTCAATATCTGAATGATGGCGGCAATGCTGCCTTGGCGAGCCTGGCAGTAGATATCGTCGATAGATTGCATCGGGATTGATCCAGAGGGAGGCTGGGTAGAATGGCCCATTTGCCCTGATCCTAACGGTCATGATCCCCGAATTATAGTGAGCGATGGAGATGTTGACAATCGTTAAACCGTTTTACTTGCCAAAGCTCACTATTCCAAAGATTGTGGTCGTCTGCTTGCCAGCGCTGACGATCTAGCCAAAGCTCAAACAAAGCCGTGTAGGAGATGGCAAAGCCCCAGGTGCGATCGCACCCCAGCAGCCCCGATAGTACCTGCTGCAACAGCCAGTGATGGCTGATGATCCAGATGCGATCGCCGTTTTGATGCTGGTTCAGTAGGTGCTCGACAAACTGAACCGCTCTAGCCCGGCCCTGCTCTAAAGTTTCAGCGCCAGGAATGGGGAGCCAGTCCCGCGAAGCTTCTAATTGCTGGCAGAGGTCGGGGTAATTTTGCTGTGCCTCTGCCCAGGTCAATCCCTGAAACACCCCGTTTTGATACTCTTTCAGCTCCTCTGCCCAAACTAAAGGAATGGGTAAGGGCTGCAGCGGTGTGTCTTCATCTGAACTTAACAGAGCTGCCGCGTCAGGCAGGGCCCAGCCAAACTTGGCTACCATCCCTCGCAGCGTTTCCTTAGATCGCAGAAGCGGACTGCAGTAAATGTGGGTAGGCTGCCAAGACAGATCCAGCAGCCGCTGGCCCAGCGCTGCTGCCTGTTGCCGCCCGACTGCCGTTAGCGGCGTAGGCTGCCAGCCCACCATCCGGCCTTCTGGGTTGCCCTCCGACTCGGCATGGCGGATCAGCAGTATCTGGAGAAAAGGCGGTGCCACAGGGTGAGCCTTTTAAGCCTTGACGGGCACCTCGATTACCTCACTCATTACAGACTCTTCTCCAGCGGTTTCTAGACTTTCCGGGAGAGACTGAGGCACCTGATCTTCGTAGTTGAGACCCAAGAGATCGCTGTAGAGCCTGATATAGTCTAGGGCTGACTTTTTCCAGCTAAAGTCTGTGGCCATGTCCCGCTGCTGCAGTTCCTGCCAAGCATCTTTGTAGCGGAAGCCTTCCCAAGCCCTGATCAGGCAAGTATAGAGGTCGAGCGGTTCGTAGCGGTCGAAGCAGTAGCCGGTCCCCGTATGGTTCATCGGGTCGTTGTGCTGCACGGTATCTACTAGCCCACCTGTTCGTCTGACAATGGGCACACAGCCATAGCGCATCGCAATCATCTGACTGATGCCGCAGGGCTCAAACCGCGAGGGCATCAAAAAGGCATCGGCCCCAGCGTAAATGCGTCGGCCTAAGCCTTCGCTATAGAGCAGGTAAGTTGCCATGCGCCCGCGAAAGCGGCTGGCTAGCTGCCACATCTGGGTTTCGTAATAGCGATCGCCCGTTCCCAGCAGCACAAACTGAGCATCGGTGTAGGCCATGAACCGATCCAGAATTTGCAGCACTAAGTCCAGTCCCTTCTGCTCGACCAAGCGGCCGACCAGACCCACCACAAACGCTTTGGAATTGACCTCTAGGCCCAGCTCTTCCTGCAGCGCAATTTTGTTAGCGCGTCGATCTTCTAGCGTCTCTGCCGTGAAGTTTTTGACGATGTAGGAGTCGGCTGCCGGGTCGAAGCTATCGGGATCAATGCCGTTGAGAATGCCGCTGAGTTTGCCACCGACAAAGGACAACAGCCCCTCTAGCTTCTCGCCATAGTCAACAGTCTGAATCTGCTGAGCATAGGTGGGAGAGACGGTATTTACCCGATCGGCAAACTGAACTGCAGCAGCCATCACGTTGTGGCCCTGCATATACCAGGGGCACCAGGTCATCTGCTCTAGTTTCCAGCGCCACGGTCCTTGGTAAGCCAGGTTGTGAATAGTGAAGACTGTGGAAATATCAGGTGACTGGTGCATCCAAACGGGGATCATGCCGGTATGCCAGTCGTGACAGTGAATCACCTCAGGCTTCCAGTGGTTCCAGGCAAACTCTGCCGCGCCGTTGGAAAAGAAGGTGAACCGCCAGTCCTCGTCTTCACCACCATAGACTCGACGCGGATCAAAGGCAGGATGGCCGAAGAGATATAGAGGCACGTCGGACTTGGGCAGAACTGTTTCGTAGACTGCGAAGTCGTTAAACATCGCAGTCCCCTTCCAGACAGGCTCACTCGGAATCTCAACCTTGTCAGCCATAAAGCCGTAGTAGGGCATGAAAATCCGCACGTCGTGCCCCATCTTCCGGAGCACTTTGGGAAGAGACCCCACTACGTCGCCCATACCGCCTACCTTGGCGACAGGGGCTGCTTCGGCTGCCACAAAAAGAATCCGCATGATTTCCCCGGTGCTTAGTTTTTTTTCACCTTTCCCTCAGTCTACGGGGGGAGGGAGTTTATGCCTAGTAGGCGGAGGGGCTAAGGCGTTTTTGAAGACGTGGGCAGCTGGTTTAGAAAAGCCTCAGTTTCTTGACGCGATCGCAGCCGCACCACCCGCCCTTCAAACTCACTCAGGCTGAAAAGCCAGTTGTATTCTTCTCGCCTTTGAGGGTGCGTGGACCAGGCGTAGTAAATCATGGAGTCGCGGCTAAAAAAAGCCTGCCGCCAGTTCTCCCGGTTGTCGTTCCATAGGGGCTGGGCCAGCACAACTCGCTTACAGGTGCGCCAGATAATCTGCTGCATTACCCGCCAGCGCGGATAGTCTAGCCAGAGAATTAGGGTCGCCCGCTGCCAGACTAGATCTCTAGCTTGGCGGTAGTTTCCATCGATCACCCATTCCGGTTGGGCAACGGCGTGGCTAATGCGATCGCGAAATTCTTCCGTTTGCGCTGCCTGCCAGTGGGGATACCAAAACAGACCATCCATTTCAATGTGGGAAATTTGCAGCTGTGTGGCTAGATGCCGGGCCAAGGTAGTCTTGCCCACGCCGGAGCAGCCAACAATAGAGATGCGCCAAGGGCTTTCAAATGGGGGGAGATGCATAGCGGTAACGAGTGACGGCAGGGAAGCGAGGGGGCTGACAGTATAGTACATATGATCTATGCTGGAATCACGTATGAGATCTTCGTCAGCCTGCGTTCTGAGATTCTGCTTATGTCTACTGTGGCAACCGCTTCTATTTCGGTCTCAACTCCCCCTGCCTGGTCTACCATTCGCTTTCGGCGCGCCAAAGACAGCAAAGGTTGGGCGCTGCTAGGCATTCCCCAACAGGTATATCCGGTGGTAGCGCTGCGGCTGTTTGAGCAGCAGGCGCGGCTGCTCAGCCGTCATAATGATGGCTCTTTTACAAGTGTGCTGTTTGAAGCGCCGCCACCACTGGCTGCCAAGCTGGCCTGTGTCTTTCCGGCACCGCCTGGATGTGAGGCCCTCAGGATTGCAGAGACGGGCGATCGCATTCTCCCTGGCAAAGCCTCAAAAGCTGTAAACGCGATCTATCAGCAGCCAGATCCCAGCACCTGCGAACTGGCAGCGGCCTATCGCTGACGTAGCCGGGCACGTTTGCGGCGTTCGTGGAGACGGCGCAGCAGCACGCTGCCCAGGTAGTAGCTAAAGAGGCTAGTCAATAGGCCCACGATGGTGCTGCCCAGCATTAGTCGGCTAGTGACTTCGGTGCCCATCTCCATCCAGGCCCTTAAAGTACCGAGGTCGGTAAAAGCTACTCCAGGCCCACCGCCCAGAGCCCGGTGCCCTACTTGATAGTTAAAAGCAAACAGCGGCACGTAGGTCAGCGGATTGCTGATCCACGTGCCGGCAGCTGCCAAGATCCGGTTGCCCCGCAAGACGGTTGCGATCGCAATGCCAATGATCGTCTGCAGACCAAACAGCGGAAAACACCCGGCAAAAACGCCCGAGGCCAGTCCTCGCGCCATCTCCTGAGGATTGCCCTGAAGCCGCAGCAAACGCCAATAATAGTATTTAAGCCGCCGTCGCCAGTCTTGCTGCGATCTCACACGGTTCCGCTGTTGCCCAGTTCGAGAAGATGTCGGAATCGGCATAAGACGCAGTTTCAGAAAAAAGATTAGGAAGCCAGTGCAATCCCACTCAGGCCGCTCTATCTCTAAAGACAGAGAGTGCTATAGACCAGCGAGTTAGCAATGTAGAAGCCCTATAGCCCATTGTATCGATCGCTGCTTTTTGCCTCTAAAACCCTTGTGCCACTTCACCCGCTTCCCCTCTCCGCGTCTCCTCTCAAACCGCCGCAATCCGCAACCCGTCACCCACAATGGAATCAGGCTTAATTAAAGAGTGCCATGGCTCATTCCATCACCCAGGGAGAAACGATTGTTGCGATCGCAACCGCGATTGTGCCCCAACAGGGCAGTGTCGGCATTGTGCGGCTGTCGGGAGCAACGGCAGTTGCGATCGCAAAGGCCCTCTTTCGAGCACTAGGCCAGCAGCCATGGGAAAGCCACCGCATTCTCTACGGCCATATCTGCCATCCTCAAACCCAGCAGGTGATCGACGAGGCGCTGCTGCTGCTCATGCTTACTCCCCGGTCGTACACCCGTGAAGACGTGGTGGAGTTTCACTGTCATGGCGGCATTATGGCGGTGCAGCAAGTGCAGCAGCTCTGCATTGCCCAAGGAGCCCGGCTGGCCCAGCCCGGAGAATTTACCCTGCGCGCCTTTCTCAACGGTCGGCTGGACCTGACCCAGGCCGAGGGCATTGCCGACTTAGTCGGGGCTCAGTCTCCTCAAGCGGCTCAAGCAGCCCTAGCAGGTCTTCAAGGACGGTTGATGCAGCCGATTCAGACCTTGCGCTCGGCCTGTCTGGATATGCTGGCAGAGGTAGAGGCCCGCATTGATTTTGAAGAAGACCTGCCGCCCCTAGATGAACCGGCCATTTGCCAGCAGCTGACAGATGCGCTGGCGGAGGTACGCCGCATTTTAGACACAGCGCATCAGGGAGAGCTGTTGCGTAGCGGCCTGAAGGTGGCGATTGTGGGTCGCCCCAATGTGGGTAAATCGAGTTTGCTCAATGCCTGGAGCCGTTGCGATCGCGCCATCGTTACTGACCTGCCGGGCACGACGCGCGATGTGGTTGAGTCTCAGCTAGTGGTCGGCGGCATCCCAGTCCAGGTGCTGGATACGGCAGGGATTCGAGATGCGGCTGATCAGGTCGAGCGTATGGGCATTGAGCGATCCCGCCAAGCGGCCCAGTCTGCCGATCTAGTTTTGCTCACCCTCGATGCCGCAGCCGGGTGGACAGCCGAGGATCAGCGGCTGTATGACACGGTCAAACACCGGCCTCTCATCTTTGTGGTCAACAAGCTGGATCTGGTAGACTCCAGCTCTTTGCCCACTCTGCCAGATTCGGCACTTCCCGTTGTCTACACTGCAGCCGCCCAAAATCAAGGCATTGAAGCCCTAGAACAAACCATCCTCAAAACCGTGCAGGCGGATAATCTGTCGGCGGCAAATCTAGACCTAGCCATCAACCAACGACAGGCAGCAGCTCTAGCTCGCGCCCAAGCCGCCCTAGAGCAGGTGCAGGAAACTATCAACAACCAGCTGCCCCTAGATTTTTGGACGATTGACCTGCGAATTGCAATTCAGGCTCTAGGAGAAATCACTGGCAATGAGATCACCGAGTCAATGCTAGACGAGATCTTTAGCCGGTTCTGCATTGGCAAGTAAGGCTGGGCTGAAACAGCGGTAAACAGCAGAACGAAATGCTTTCTGGCACCCTATCGAATTCTTTAGCCCACCTAAAGATAGTTGTCTCTTTGCTGTTTTTCCCCTATCAAGGGATTGGGTTACGGACTTTCTAGGTCTATCGCCCTCTGTTGTCTTATCAGCCCGTCTGCCATGAGTTTTAAACGCGCCAGCGGTGTTTTGCTGCACCCCACGTCTCTTCCCAGTGCCTTCGGTATTGGGGATTTGGGTCAGGCCGCCTATGATTTTGTAGACTTCCTGAAACGCAGTGGTCAAAGTCTGTGGCAGGTGCTTCCGCTGGGGCCTACGGGCTACGACCACTCGCCCTACACTATGAACTTCAGCGCTTTTGCGGGCAACCCGCTGATGATTAGCCTGGAGCGGTTGGTAGAAGAGGGCTTGCTGGAAACCAATGAACTGGAGCCGCTGCCCAACAGCAACCCCAATCGAGTGGAGTTTAGCCGGGTCATTCCCCACAAGCGACAGTTCCTAGGAAAAGCTTTTGAGCGATTTCAAGCGTCACTGACTGGGGATAATCAGGCCCAGTTTGACCAGTTTTGCCAGGAACAGGCCTGGTGGCTGGATGATTTTGTCCTGTTTATGGCTTTGCTGGAGGCCAATGACGGCAAACCTTGGAGCCAGTGGGAAGAGGCTGTGGCTCGCCGCCAGCCTGAAGCATTGCAGGCTAAAACTGAAGCGCTGCACGAGCAGATTCAGTTCCACCGCTTTTTACAGTTCAAGTTTTTTGAGCAGTGGTCGAGACTGCGCGCCTATACCAACGGCAAAGGCATCCAAATTGTCGGAGATGTCTCGATCTACGTCTGCCACAACAGCTCTGATGTGTGGGCTCACCCCAAACTCTTCAAGCTCAATCCCGAAACCCTAGAGTCGGCCTACATTGCCGGTGTGCCGCCCGACTACTTTAGTGAGACTGGGCAACTCTGGGGCAACCCTGTCTACGATTGGGATGAATGTCAGCGCACCGAGTTTGATTGGTGGACTCAGCGCTTTAAGGCGACCCTGCAATATGTTGATGTTGTACGGGTTGACCATTTTCGAGGCTTTGAAGCCTACTGGCAAGTGCCTGCGGGAGAAGCCACAGCAATTAACGGTGAATGGGTTAAAGCCCCAGGCGAAGCGTTCTTCAAAACGTTGGGTGAGCGCCTAGGCAGTCTGCCCATCATGGCTGAAGACTTGGGGATCATTACGCCGGAGGTCGAGGCTCTGCGCGATCAGTTTGACTTTCCGGGCATGAAGATTCTGATGTTTGGCTTTAACGGCAACCCCGAAGACACCCATCTGCCCCACCACTATGCCCGCAATAGCGTTGTGTACTCGGGCACCCATGACAACGACACTACGTTGGGCTGGTGGGCGACGCTTAGACCTGAGGAAAAACAGTTCTTTGCCCAATACCTGGGCTATGCCAGCCCGGATGCTGTTAGCGAGATCAACTGGGTGCTGATTCGGCTGGCGCTGTCTACTGTTAGCGACCTGGCGATCATTCCCCTGCAAGATCTCTTAGGTCTAGAGGGTTGGGCCAGAATGAATGATCCCAGCAAAATTCCTGGCAATTGGCGCTGGCGCTACGGCAGTTCTGATTTGCTAACTCAAGAGATTAGCGATCGCATTCGAGAACTTACCCGAATTTACAGCCGCTAGGCCCTAACAAAACACCCTAACGAAACAGAGGTGCAGCTGGCTGCACCTCTGTTTCAATCTTCTACGCAAGCTGCGGCTACATCGGCCACGGCTAGATAGGCTGCGGCATGTTGGCCCCAGTGAGATATGCTTGCCTAAGATTGGCCCGGCTCAGATCAACACCACTTAAATCAGAATTGCTGAGATTTGAGCGCGTTAGGTTGGTTTCTGAGAACTTGGCCTTGGTTAGATTTGCGCCAGTTAAGTTGGCACAGCTCAAATTGGTTCCCGTCAAATTTGCGCCAGTGAAATTACTGCCGCTGAAGTTCGCACCGGCAAAATTGAGGTTTCTAAGATTTGCCGCAATCAGGTTTAGGTTTCTGAAATCTCGTTGTCCGGCTTTGTAACGACTTACTAATTCTGGAACTTTCATCATTCGATAACCTCTAAATGTTTTCCAGGCATGAGCTACAGCTTTTACAAGTATTTGTAAATTGGCTGCACTTCTAGCTGCAAAAGAACCCGCCCCTACGCCTTGTCCATCTTGCTAGAAGGGTTGTCATAGACGCTAGCTTGGGGCAGTATGGCGGAGAAATTTAACGGAAGTTACTGCGTCTCCGTTTTTGTCTAGAGAGCGCCTTGCGCTTGCGTTTTTCGATGGGGGTTTCAAAGTGGCGGTTTTTCCGCATGTCTGGGAAAATTCCCGCTCGAGATACTTTTCGTTTGAAGCGGCGTAGGGCTGACTCAATGCCCTCATCTTCGCCTAGTGTGACTTGTGCCATTCGATCTCCTGATAAGCTTGCGTCTGTCTTAAAGAAGACGAATTGATTGAATAGAGGTAAACAAAAAGGGTAGACGCCTTGTCTACCCTCAAGACTGTAACGCTCAAGCTTAAAAGCCTGCTAGCGGTTGAACTTTAATGGCTGGCTTACCAGCTGCTGCGAGAAGGGCCTCTGCTTTCACGCGGCTTGGCTTTGTTAACTTTGATGTCGCGACCCATCCACTCAGCTCCGTCTAGAGCTTCGATTGCCGCATCTTCCTCAGCATCTGTAGCCATTTCTACAAAAGCAAAGCCCCGCATCCGTCCGGTTTCGCGGTCAGTCGGCAGCTGAACGCGCTTAACAGTTCCATACTCGGCAAAAATTTGGGAAATGTCTCCCTCAGTAGCCTGGTAAGACAAATTTCCAACGTAGATAGACATGAAAGATCTCCGAATCGAGATTTGAGGAGAGTTAGATCCGGAGAAACGCCTGAAGACGAATTACACAACCGAAAATAATCCCAAATGTTCTTCTAGCATAGCATGGCTTTTTAGGCGGCCAACCCCTTTACAAGGAAGCTCAGCTGCGTTATAAAATTTGTATAACAATCGTTCGATATAAAATATTGGACAGTGAGTGGAGTTATTTTTAAGCAGCTCTACTTTTTATATTCCAAGCCGTTCGAGCGATTATGCCCAAGATTGTTGACCATGATCAATACCGTAGGGAGTTACTGAGGCAATGCTTCGACTTGTTTGCCGAGAAGGGATACGCCGCTTTAACAATGCGGCAAATTGCTCAAGGGTTGGGGGTGTCTACTGGCACGCTTTACCACTACTTCCCTAGCAAAGAAGCCCTCTTTGAACAGCTAGTGCGGGAGATGTCTTTGCAGGACATTAAAAATGCGATCGCTGTTATGAGTGAAAAAGAGGCAACGCTCGAACGAGCTGAAGTGGCCCTTCAATTTGTTGCTGAGCACGAAGACTATTTCATCAAGCAGAACCTGATTTGGGTCGAGTTTTATCAGCATCAGCAGCGTGAGAATAAGTCTCCTTGTCAGGTATTTCACGATGTCTGGAGGGAGAGCGAGCCGCAGATAGCTGAGCTGTTGGGTATTGAGGACAAGCCTCTTCTAGAATTTCTGGGCTGTGTTGTAGACGGCATTTTGCTGCACCGGATGTATGAGCCAGAAGGCTTTTCGTTCCAAGACCATGCCCGCCTGCTGCTGGAGATGCTGCGGCTCTATCTGGAAAAACAGCAGGCTTCCGAGTCAAAAGTCGTTGATTGTTAGCTATGAGGCGAGGGTTGTGAGATGCTGCAGGGCGTATTGAGGCTAAAGAATCGTAGGGCGTGGGGGTTGGCTATCGGTGCGATCGCAGCCGTCAGCGGCCTAACCGTTTACGGTGTTGCCACCTTTAACCAGGCTAGGGAAGAGGCGGAATCGTCTGCTGAAGTGCTGCCACCTGTAGGAATTGCTGCTCTCGGGCGGCTCGAACCTGCTACCGAGGTGATTCAAGTGGCGGCTCCCATGGCGCTCGATGGCGATCGCCTGCTAGAACTCCAGGTAGGAGAGGGCGATCGGGTAGAGGCCGGTCAGGTGATCGCGGTGCTCGACTCTCGCAATCGACTGCAGGATGAGGTGCAGCAGGCCCAGGAGCGGGTGCGAGCAGCCCAGGCTCGCTTAGCCCAAGTGCAGGCTGGCGCTCAGACGGGCGAACTGCAGGCTCAGCGGGCCAACATCAGCCGACTGCAGGCCGAAATTGAGGGATCTCGCTCGGTGCAGGCGGCTACTCTTGCCCGCCTAGAGGCAGAAGTGCAAACCGCTGAGCGGGAGTATCAGCGATTTGAGCAGCTTTACCAGCAAGGGGCGGTGTCGGCCTCTACTCTCGATGGCTATCGCCTGACAGCGACCACCGCTCAAGCTCAGCTGAGCGAGGCCAGAGAGAGCGCCAACCGCACGCTGACTACCCTTCAGGCTCAGCTGCGGGAAGCAACTGCAACTTTAGATCGCATTGCGGAGGTGCGTCCGGTAGATGTGCAGGTGGCTCAGGCTGAGGTGGAGGGTGCGATCGCAGCTCTCCAGCAAGCTCAAACCAACCTAGAGCAGGCCAATATCCGGGCTCCTATCGCCGGACAGGTGCTCAAAGTCCATGCCCGTCCGGGAGAAAAGCTCACCGATAGCGGCATTGCCGATCTGGGCCAAACCGATGAAATGGCGGTAGTGGCAGAGGTCTACCAGAGCGATGTTGGCCGAGTTACGCCAGGCCAGGCTGCGGTCGTCACCGGGCAGGCTTTTGGTGGAGAGCTGCAGGGCGTAGTCTCGCAGGTGGGCCTGCAGATCGACCGCCAAAACGTTTTTAGCAACCAGCCAGGCGAAAACTTAGACCGTCGGGTGGTGGAAGTTCGCATCGCCCTCACCCCCGAAGCCAGCCGCACCGTTGCCAATCTGACCAATCTACAGGTCCAAGTCGTGATTCAGCCAGAGACTTCTGCGCCTCAAAGCATAACGGACGTTCGGTATAGAACCACTCAGCCAGCCGCTCAATAACCTAGGAACTTGCCCATGCTGCCATTTCGCACCCGAAAAACTCCCCTGGCCTGGCTGCTGCTAACTAAGCAAAAGGCCCGCCTAGCAGTTGCCCTATCTGGCATTGCCTTTGCCGACATCTTGATGTTTGTGCAGATGGGCTTTCAGGGGGCACTGTTTGATGCTGCGACCAAGCCCTATCAGGATCTAAATGCAGATCTAGTGATTGCTAACCCCCAGTTTCAAACTTTGTTTGCTGTTCGCAGCAGCCCGCGGGAGCGGCTTTATCAAGCGTTGGGTGTGGCGGGCGTGGCCACCGTCAGCCCGCTTTATATTGCTTCTGCCCAGTGGCGCAATCCTGAGACTTTGCTGAGCCGCACCATCCTGATTTGGGGCGTCGATCCGGCCAATCCGGCCTTTACCAACCCAGAGATTCAGCAAAACCTGGAGGCCATCAAGCCTTTGAATGGAGCGCTCTTTGACCGGGCGGGCCGACCGGAGTATGGCCCGATTCCCGATCTGTTAGCTGAAAATGGGCCGCTGCAGGTTCAGGTAAACGGCAGGCAGCTTCAGGTAAACCAGGTGTTTCAGATGGGGTCTTCCTTTGCTGCTGACGGCAACGTTGTCGTTAGCGATTCCACCTTTCTCAACCTGTTTCCTGAACGATCCCCTAGCCAGATTGAGGTGGGCTTAATTCAGCTTGATCCAGGTGCGGACGTTGAAGGGGTTATGCAGCAGCTACAGGCGACTTTGCCCGATGATGTCACGGTGCTGACCCCGGAGGGTTTTGCCGACATTGAGAAGCTGTACTGGTCTGAGGGTACCGGCATTGGCTTTATTTTTGGTCTGGGTACCGTGATTGGTTTTATCGTCGGCGTGGTGATTGTCTACCAGATTCTCTACTCTGATGTGTCCGATCACCTGCCGGAATTTGCCACGCTCAAGGCGATGGGCTATAGCGATCGCTACCTGCTGATGGTATTGCTGCAGGAATCTCTAATTTTGGCGCTGATTGGCTTTGTGCCCAGTGTGCTGTTGGCGACTGGGCTTTATCAGGTTGTCTATGCAGCCACTCTGCTGCCCATTGGCATGAAGCTCGACCGGGCGATTACGGTGCTGGTGCTGACCCTTGTGATGTGCGCCGGTTCTGGAACGGTGGCTATGCGCAAGCTCTACAGCGCCGACCCAGCCGATATTTTTTAACCGGGCTGAGGGGCAAAGTGCCCAAGCCCATCAGAAGAATTTGCGATCGCAATCCATTTAGCGAATTTGGTGCACCATGGATACCTTTTCATCTCCTGTAGCAACAGCTGCAGCCGTAGAACAGCCTGTTATTTTGGCTCAGAATTTGAACCATTACTTTGGTCAGGGAGATCTGCGAAAGCAGGCCCTGTTTGATATCAACCTTGAGATCCGGGCAGGCGAGATCATCATTATGACCGGCCCGTCGGGTTCGGGTAAAACGACGCTGCTAACGCTGATGGGCGGGCTGCGATCTGCCCAAGAAGGCAGCCTCAAACTTTTGGGCCAGGAGATTTGCGGGGCAACTCGGCAGCAGCTACTGCAGCTGCGCAAACAGATTGGCTACATTTTTCAGGCCCACAACCTGATGACGTTTCTAACGGCTAAGCAAAACGTCCGCATGGCGCTGGAACTGCACGAGCAGTATTTGCAGGGAGACTTAGATACGGTGGCCGCCGACATGATCAAAGCAGTCGGCCTAGAAAACCGCATCGATTACTACGCTGAGAACTTGTCTGGTGGGCAAAAGCAGCGGGTTGCGATCGCACGGGCCCTAGTCAGCCGCCCCAAAATCATTCTGGCCGATGAACCCACAGCCGCACTAGACAAAAAATCAGGCCGAGATGTCGTCAACCTAATGCAGCAGCTCGCCAAAGAGCAGCGCTGCACGATTTTAATCGTCACCCACGACAACCGAATTCTCGATATCGCAGATCGCATTGTCTACATGGAGGATGGCCGATTAGCCAATCACCCTGACCCAGCAGCGCTGGCTCACTAGGCCGAAATCCTGATTTGAGCAGAGCAAACCGATTTCACCTTCTTTATTGAGATAGGAAAACGAAAATGGTTTTGAGGAATCGATGGCTCAGATATGGTTTTGCGATCGCAACCTTGCCGGTTGGAATTTTAGCCGCTATCCGCCCTCTGCCGAGCTGGTCTGCAGAGAGGGTAGTGGTTTCCTATAGGCTTTTTGAATTCTCAATTTCAGTCTCTTCCCTAGAAGCCTTTGCTTATGAGGGAACTGTTGATAGCGAACTGCAGGCTTACGCGCGCTACCTCCCTGAAGATCAGCTAACTCAAATTCGCCAGTTTTTAATCCAGCCAATCCCTTTATCCCCCGTTGAGATCGGGCAGCTTACCTACTCTTCCTTTGGTGAAGAGACTCTGCGCTTTTTTGGAGACACGATTCAAACCGGGGCTCGGCAAAATGGATTTTCGGGTTTGCGAGGAGCCTTGATTTTAGCCGCAGCGGAACCAGAGGGCTTAACCCCGCTCAATGTCATCAGGCAGTTTCCTACGTCAACCCTTCGAGTTGATGCAAGCTATGCCCAGCACATCGTCGGTCAATTCAACCAGCTTTTCGATCGCAATCATCAGGCCATGACCTTGATTGCTCAACTGGCTAATCAGGAAATGACTGACTTTGAGGCGATGACAACCTCAAGTCTTAGCGAGTTGGGAGAAATCGCTTGGAATAAAGAGGTGTTAATGCTCTTTGATGAGCTGCGCCAGCGCCGTATCCTCGTAGATTTCTATCAACCTCTTACAACCAGTCCTGCTCCTGTAATCGTGTTCTCTCATGGGTTGGCCGCTAGCCGAACGGACCTGATTGAGTTGGCGGAACATTTAGCTTCTCATGGGTTTGCTGTAGCTGTGGTGGAGCATCCAAATAGCAACACTGAGCAGGTGCAAAACCTTTTACGAGGTTTGGCCCGTGAGGTGACAGAACCCAGCGAATTTATTGAGCGCCCTAGAGATATCACCTTTTTGCTTGATGAACTGCAAACTCGCAACCAGTTTGGGCCCCGACGAAACCGCTTGAACTTACGGCAGATTGGAGTTGTGGGCCATTCTTTTGGCGGCTATACGGCTTTGGCGTTAGTGGGGGCCAGTATCGATTTTACGAACCTGAATCACATTTGCAGCCAAACTCAGTTCAGTTTGAATATGGCAAATGTATCGCTGTTATTGCAGTGCTCAGCGCTCCAACTGCCAAACGTAGACTATGAATTACAGGACGAACGCATTCAGGCTGCCTTTGTGTTTAACCCAATTGGCAGTGCTCTATTTGGAGAAGAAGGCTTAAAGCACTTAAGCACTCCCCTGCTCATAGTGGCGGGCAGTGACGATTGGGTTGCACCACCGCTGCTAGAGCAAATCTGCCCATTCACCTGGCTAGATTCCTCTGACAAGTACCTGGCGCTGATTCAAGGCGGAGGACATAGCTATGATGCAGTCTCTACTGGGCAAAGCAGTTTGCTGAATGAGTTGGCTGGCGCTGACCCAGCTGTAGCAAAGCGGTACTTGAAGCTGCTCAGCCTTGCCTTCTTTAACACCTATCTTGAAAGGCAATCTGAATATCAGCTGCTATCTAACGTCAACTATGGCCAGCACTTCAATCAATTTCCCCTAGAACTTTACTTAACGAATGCCCTAAGCAATGCTCCGATCGCTCAATCTTTGAACCTTGCCTGTTCTGAAATAACTGCCCTGAAGCTATAGCCAGGGCAACTCTTCTATTTCACAGAAACCCTCTGAAAGTCTTTAGAAGAAGCACACTATTTCTCCAGCAAATTCCCCCACAACAGACAGACATCGATTATCTATGCAAGGTATCTTTCACCGTTATTTGATGACTCTGGGGCTGGGAACTGCGATCGCAGTTTTCCCGCTATCCCACCAAAGTTCTGCCCAAGCCAAGCTGCCTGTCTCCGCAGTCGCTTCCTCTTCCACTAATCAAACTTTGAAGGCTGATGTAGTCACCCCGGCCTCACTGCTAGCCCAGCAAGAACCCGTCACGGAACCCTTGGAGGTTGAGGAGGCACCTGCTGCCCCGGCAACCACTGGCAGACCCGCAATCCCACCGACCTCTTCAGCCCTCGACCCCGAGGCCAACCCACTGCTGCTGCCGACTCGACCTGGGGAAGTGAGCATCACAGAGGCTCAGGCCATCACCCTAGAGCAGGCCATCGAGCTGTCTGCCCGCAACAACCAAGAGCTGCAAATCGCCCTGCTCGAACTTGAGCGCAGCCAAGCCGCCCTGCGAGAAGCCCAAGCCGACCGCCTGCCCGGCGTCAACCTCTCTGCTTCGCTAACCGCCCAGGAGGGGCAGTCCTCCGACTTTTCTCCCACCACCGGGCAAATCACCAGCGGCAGCCAGATCAACACCACCCTCAGTAGCGGCGTCGAAGTCTCCTACGACCTCTATACCGG